>NZ_CP165727.1:5728928-6046071 GCF_041200175.1 Streptomyces sp. R33
CGGTCGGCAGGGGCGACGAAGCCGACTACCGGGCCCAGCAGATCACGAAGTTCGGTGAGCCGCTTCCGCTGGAAATGCTCGGCATCGAGCTGGACACCAACGAATTCGGCACCTATCAGGGAGTCAGGCCCCACCGCCGACCGTGACGAAGTCGATCAGTTCCTCCACCCGCCCCAGCAGGACCGGCTCCAGGTCCTTGTAGGACGTCACGCGGGACAGGATGTGCTGCCAGGCGGCCCCGGTGTTCTCCGGCCAGCCCAGCGCCCTGCAGACGCCCGTCTTCCAGTCCTGGCCGCGCGGGACCACCGGCCACGCCCCGATGCCCAGCGCGGACGGCTTCACCGCCTGCCAGACGTCCACGTACGGGTGGCCGACGACCAGGACGTCCGCAGAGGTCACCGACGCCGCGATGCGGGACTCCTTCGAGCCCGGGACCAGGTGGTCCACCAGGATCCCCAGGCGGGCGTCCGGGGCCGGGCCGAAGTCCGCCACGATGGCGGGGAGGCCGTCGACGCCCTCCAGGTACTCCACCACCACGCCTTCGATCCGCAGGTCGTCGCCCCAGACCCGCTCCACCAGCTCGGCGTCGTGCCGGCCCTCCACGTAGATCCGGCCCGCGCGGGCCACCCGGGCCCGGGCGCCAGGGACCGCGATCGAGCCCGAGGCGGTACGGGCGGGCGCCGCCGGGCCCCGGGGCGGGCGGACCAGGGTGACCACCGCACCCTCCAGCAGGAACCCGCTCGGCTCCATCGGGAACACCCGCTGCTTGCCGAACCGGTCCTCCAGGGTCACCGTGCCCGCCTCGCAGGCCACCACCGCACCGCAGAAGTCCGTACCGGCCACCTCGACCACCAGGTCCGGCTCGGCCGCCACCTCCGGTACGGCCTTGGGGTGCTTCCACTGCGGGGTCAGGTCGGGGGAGTACTCACGCATCCGGCAGAGAGTAGGAGAAGCGCGCCGATCATGGCTACGACACGCCGAAACGGGCGGCCAGTGTGGCGCGTTGCGCACGCACGAAGGCGGCGTCGACCACCGCTCCGTGACCCGGCACGTACAGCGCGTCGTCCCCGCCCAGCGACAGCAGCCGGTCCAGCGCCGCCGGCCACTGCGCCGGCACCGCGTCGCTGCCCGCCTGCGGTTCGCCCGACTCCTCGACGAGGTCCCCGCAGAACACCGTCTCGCGCTCGCCCGGCACGAACACCGCCAGGTCGTACCGGGTGTGCCCGGGCCCGACGTTGGCCAGCAGCACCTGCACCCCGCCCAGCTCCAGCGTCCATTCGCCCGACACCGAGTGCCGCGGCACCACCAGCAGGTCCGCCGCCTCGGCGGCCTCGGCCTCCGCCAGCCCCTGCCGGACCGCGTCGTCGCGCAGCTCCTCGCGGCCGGCCTTCAGCTCCGCGTCCAGCCCGACCGCCCCGTACACCTCGGCCCCGGCGAACGCGGCCACGCCCAGTACGTGATCGAAATGGCCGTGCGTGAATGCGATATGCGTCACGCGCCGGCCGGTCAGCCGCTCCGCCTCGGCCCGCAGCTGTGCGCCTTCGCGTACGCACGACCCCGGATCGATCAGGAGCACCGACTCGTCCCCCACCACCAGTCCCACCGTGCAGTCCCACACCGGGAGCCGTCGCCGTCCGGTCCGCCCGGTCAGCCGCTCCCAGCCCGCCTCTTCCCAACGCACGTCCATGCCGCGACGCTACCCTGGCGGGCCTCCCTTGCCAGGGTCTTACTACCCGGCCGTACACTGAGCGGGGGATCTCTGGCACTCGAACGATCAGAGTGCCAATGACGCCAACGACCAAAGACAACGGACCAGAGCTGGAGGTGTGCGCGCGATGCTCAGCGAACGCAGACTCGAAGTGCTGCGCGCCATCGTCCAGGACTACGTCGGGACGGAGGAGCCGGTCGGCTCCAAGGCGCTCACCGAGCGGCACCGGCTCGGCGTCTCGCCCGCCACCGTGCGCAACGACATGGCCGTGCTGGAGGAGGAGGGCTACATCGCGCAGCCCCACACCAGCGCCGGCCGGATCCCCACGGACAAGGGCTACCGGCTCTTCGTCGACAAGCTGGCGGGGGTCAAGCCGCTGTCGACGCCCGAGCGGCGGGCCATCCAGAACTTCCTCGACGGCGCCGTCGACCTCGACGACGTGGTCGGCCGTACGGTGCGGCTGCTCGCGCAGCTCACCCGGCAGGTCGCCGTCGTCCAGTACCCGAGCCTGACCCGGTCCACGGTCCGGCACGTCGAGCTGCTGTCGCTCGCTCCGGCCCGGCTCATGCTCGTGCTGATCACCGATACAGGACGGGTCGAGCAGCGGCTCGTCGACTGCCAGACCCCGTTCGGCGAGACCTCGCTCGCAGATCTGCGGGCACGGCTCAACAGCAGGGTCGTCGGCCGCCGGTTCACCGACGTGCCGCAGCTCGTGCAGGACCTGCCGGAGTCGTTCGATCCGGATGACCGCAGCACGGTGTCGACCGTGCTCGCGACCCTGCTGGAGACGCTGGTCGAGGAGGCCGAGGAGCGGTTGATGATCGGCGGAACCGCCAATCTCACGCGCTTCGGACACGATTTTCCCCTGACGATCAGGCCGGTGCTCGAGGCGCTGGAGGAGCAGGTCGTGCTCCTCAAGCTGCTCGGCGAGGCCAGCGAGTCGGGAATGGCCGTACGGATCGGGCATGAGAATGCCTACGAGGGACTGAACTCCACGTCCGTCGTCTCGGTCGGCTACGGTTCGGGCGGCGAAACAGTCGCCAAACTCGGCGTGGTCGGACCGACCCGCATGGACTACCCCGGAACGATGGGAGCGGTACGCGCAGTGGCACGTTACGTCGGACAGATCCTGGCGGAGTCGTAAGTGGCCACGGACTACTACGCCGTTCTCGGCGTGCGCCGCGACGCATCGCAGGACGAGATCAAGAAGGCCTTCCGCCGCCTCGCGCGCGAACTCCACCCGGACGTGAATCCGGACCCGAAGACGCAGGAGCGCTTCAAGGAGATCAACGCGGCGTACGAGGTGCTCTCGGACCCGCAGAAGAAGCAGGTCTACGACCTCGGCGGCGACCCGCTGTCCTCCTCGGGCGGCGGCGGTGGCGCCGGCGGCTTCGGAGCGGGCGGCTTCGGCAACTTCTCCGACATCATGGACGCCTTCTTCGGCCAGGCCTCGCAGCGCGGACCGCGCTCGCGGACCCGCCGCGGCCAGGACGCCATGATCCGCCTCGACCTGGAGCTGGACGAGGCGGCCTTCGGCACGACCAAGGACATCCAGGTCGACACCGCCGTCGTGTGCACCACCTGCTCCGGTGAGGGTGCCGCCCCCGGCACCTCGGCGCAGACGTGTGACATGTGCCGTGGCCGCGGTGAGGTGTCGCAGGTCACCCGGTCCTTCCTGGGCCAGGTCATGACCTCGCGCCCCTGCCCCCAGTGCCAGGGCTTCGGCACCGTGGTCCCCACCCCGTGCCCCGAGTGCGCCGGCGACGGCCGGGTCCGCTCCCGCCGCAGCCTCACGGTCAAGATCCCGGCCGGTGTCGAGAACGGCACCCGGATCCAGCTCGCGGGCGAGGGCGAGGTCGGCCCCGGCGGCGGCCCCGCCGGCGACCTGTACGTGGAGATCCACGAGCTCTCGCACCCGACCTTCCAGCGGCGCGGGGACGACCTGCACTGCACGGTGACCATCCCCATGACGGCCGCGGCCCTCGGCACCAAGTGCCCGCTGGAGACGCTGGACGGCATGGAGGAGATCGACATCCGCCCCGGCACCGGCTCGGGCCAGTCGATCCCGCTGCACGGGCGCGGCGTCACGCACCTGCGCGGCGGCGGCCGCGGCGACCTGATCGTCCACGTCGAGGTGACCACCCCGGGCAAGCTGGACGCCCAGCAGGAGGAGCTGCTGCGCCAGCTCGCCAAGCTGCGCGGCGAGGAGCGGCCCATGGGCCAGTTCGCGCCGGGTCAGCAGGGCCTGTTCAGCCGCTTGAAGGACGCCTTCAACGGCCGCTGACCGGCCTGTCGGCACACGTACGAGCCCGGTCCGGGGATACCCCGGACCGGGCTCGCCGCATCGATCCGGACGCCGCCGGTGAAGCGGACTATGCCAGGCGAATGCCGTGATTCGGCCCGGTGAGCGGGACGTGGCACGATGCAGTGCATGTCCTCCGCACCGAACGGTCTCTCCCCGTACCCGATCGTGCAGGCTCCCATGGCGGGCGGCGCCTCCTGTCCGCCGCTCGCCGCTGCCGTGTGCGAGGCGGGCGGGCTGGGCTTCCTGGCCGGCGGCTACAAGACCGCCGACGGCATGTACCAGGAGATCAAACGGCTGCGCGCGCTCACCCGGCGCCCGTTCGGCGTGAACCTCTTCATGCCGCAGACCGGCTACGTGGACCCGGCCGCCGTGGAGGCGTACCGCGGGCAGCTGGCCGGCGAGGCCAGCTGGTACGACATCTCCCTGGCCGACGAGGACATCATCGGCACCAGCGACGACGGCTACGACGCCAAGCTCGCGATCCTCCTCGAAGATCCCGTTCCCGTCGTCTCGTTCACCATCGGCTGTCCCACGCCCGTGGTCCTCGCCTCCCTGCGCAAGGCGGGCACGTACTCGGTCGTCACCGTCACCTCGGTCGACGAGGCCCGCGCCGCACAGGCCGCGGGCGCCGACTCCGTCTGCGTCCAGGGCGTGGAGGCGGGAGGGCACCAGGGCACCCACCGCGACGACCCGCAGGCGGACGGCACGGCGGGCGTGGGCCTGCTCGCGCTGGTGGCGCAGGTGCGCGAGGCCGTGGACCTCCCGATCATCGCGGCCGGCGGTCTGATGCGCGGCTCGCAGATCGCGGCGCTGCTGGCGGCGGGCGCGGAGGCGGCCCAGCTCGGCACCGCGTTCCTCGCCTGCCCCGAATCGGGTGCGCACCCGCTGCACAAGAAGGCGCTGACGGACCCCCTGTTCACCCACACGGAGCTGACCCGGGCGTTCTCGGGGCGGCCGGCCCGGGGCCTGGTGAACCGTTTCATGCGGGAGCACGGGCCGTACGCCCCGGCCGCGTACCCGCAGATCCACCACATGACCGCCGGGCTGCGCAAGGCGGCCGCCGCGGCCGGGGACCCGCAGGGCATGGCCCTGTGGGCGGGCCAGGGGCACCGGCTGGCGCGGGCGCTGCCCGCGGGGGAGCTGGTGGAGGTGCTGGCGGCCGAACTGGCCGAGGCCCAGAGCGCGTTGAAGGCAATGCAGAACAGGAGTACGTCATGACCGCCCCCGTGTTCGTGGTCGAAGAGGTCCCCGCGGGGCCGGAGTTCGTGCTCGACGGCCCGGAGGGCCGGCACGCGGTCTCCGTGAAACGGTTGAACCCCGGCGAGGACGTGGTCCTCACCGACGGGCGCGGCCACTGGTCGCAGGGCGTGGTCAAGGCCGCCGAGGGCAAGGACCGGCTGGTCGTCACGGACCTGCACGTCGAGGAGGAGCCGGAGCCTGCCGTCCGGATCACGGTCGTCCAGGCCCTGCCCAAGGGGGACCGCGGCGAGCTCGCCGTCGAGACCATGACCGAGACCGGCGTGGACGCGATCGTCCCCTGGCAGGCCTCGCGCTGCATCACCCAGTGGCGCGGCGACCGCGGAGCCAAGTCCCTGGCCAAGTGGCGGGCCACGGCCCGGGAGGCGGGCAAGCAGTCCCGCCGGGTCCGCTTCCCGGAGGTGGCGGAGGCCATGTCCACGAAGCAGGTCGCGGCGCTGCTGGCCGGCGCCGACCTGGCGATGGTCCTCCACGAGGACCGGGACGCGCCCTCGGGGGCCCTGGCCACGGCCGAGCTCCCGGCCGGGGGCTCCATCGTCCTGGTCGTCGGACCGGAGGGCGGGGTCTCCCCGGAGGAGCTGGCCGTCTTCGCGCAGGCCGGCGCCCACCCCTACCGCCTGGGCTCCTCGGTCCTGCGCACCTCCACCGCCGGCACCGCGGCGACGGCGGTCCTGCTGGCGCGCACCGGCCGCTGGTCCTGAAAACGCGTACGGGGCCGCCGACGGGGCCGGTTACGATGCCGGAGCTGATCAACGTCGGCGTCGACGGCCCGTCAACGCCACTGTCACGGAAGGCGGAGCAATGGCCGGGGAACCGCAGGCGGACTGCCTGTTCTGCAAGATCGTCGCGGGGAACATCCCGGCGACCGTGGTCCGGGAGACCGAGACGACCTTCGCCTTCCGGGACATCAACCCGCAGGCGCCCACGCACGTCCTCGTGATCCCGCGCGTGCACTACCCGGACGCCGCCTCGCTCGCCGCCGCCGAGCCGGCCGTCACCGCCGACCTGCTGCGCGTGGCCGGCGAGATCGCCGCCGAGGAGAAGATCGACGAGCACGGCTACCGGATCGTGTTCAACACGGGCGCAGGCGCCGGCCAGACCGTCTTCCACGCGCACGCGCACGTCCTCGGCGGGCGCGGCCTCCAGTGGCCCCCCGGATAAACCGTGTCCGTACGAGAGTTCGTGGTGCTGGGCACCGCCAGCCAGGTGCCCACCCGCCACCGCAACCACAACGGCTACCTCCTGCGCTGGGACGGCGAGGGCATCCTCTTCGACCCGGGCGAGGGCACCCAGCGCCAGATGCTCCGAGCCGGGGTGGCCGCGCACGACATCAACCGGATCTGCATCACCCACTTCCACGGTGACCACAGCCTCGGCCTCGCGGGCGTGATCCAGCGCATCAACCTGGACCGGGTCCCGCACCCCGTCACCGCGCACTACCCGGCCTCCGGGCAGAGGTTCTTCGAGCGGCTCCGGTACGCCACCGCCTACCGGGAGACCGTCCCGCTCCGCGAGGAACCCGTGGCCGCGGACGGAACGCTGGCCCAGGGGCCCGCGTACGCCCTCGAGGCCCGCCGGCTCTCGCACCCGGTCGAGTCCTTCGGCTACCGGCTCACCGAGCCCGACGGGCGCCGGATGGTGCCCGAACTGCTCGCGCAGCACGGGATCAAGGGGCCCGACGTCGGCCGGATCCAGCGCGAGGGGCGGCTGGGCGGGGTCACGCTCGACGACGTCAGCGAGCACAAGCCGGGGCAGAGCTTCGCCTTCGTCATGGACACCCGGCTGTGTCCCGGCGTGGACGCGCTCGCCGCGGGCTGCGACATGCTGGTGATCGAGTCCACGTTCCTCGACGAGGACGAGGCGCTGGCCACCGACCACGGGCACCTCACCGCCGGCCAGGCGGCCCGGGTCGCCCGCGACGCGGGCGTACGGCACCTGGTCCTGACGCACTTCTCGCAGCGCTACGCGGACCCGCAGGAGTTCGAACGCCAAGCCCGCGCGGCCGGCTTCGAGGGCGAGCTGACGATCGCCGCCGACCTCGCCCGGGTCCCCCTGCCGAAGCGGGGCTAGGGGGTGTCATCAAAGTAGCGTCGTCTGCCCGTGAGGGCCGGCCAGACGGGACTTTGACGCCACCCCTAGGAGGCCTCGGAGACCCCGGCCCGCTCCTGGTTCCGGGACCGGCGGGCCGCCGGGGAGAGCAGCAGCACCCGGCGCGGGGTGCGGCGTACGCGGACGGGCGGTCCCGTCCCGGGGCCGGGCCGGACCGCCGTGGCCGGGGTACCGCCGCGGCGGACCGGCTCCTCGGCCGGAACCGGCCCGCGCCCGCCGGCGCGGAGCGCGACCGCGGTCATCGGCCCCGCCACCACCAGCAGCAGCGCACCCAGCACCAGCCCCATGCCCCGGAAGCCGAACCCCTCGGCGAGCAGGCTGCCGGCCACGGGCCCGCAGGCCGTTCCCAGCGAGGAGGCGGAGCCGGCGAGCACCGCCCAGCGGCCCCGCGCGTCCAGGGCCGCCGCGAGGCCGATCACGTACGAGAGGACGACGGGGTAGACCGCGTTCCACAGGATCTCCCCGGCGGCGAACCCGGCGAGCCCGTCCGCGGAGGAGGTCAGCACCACGCAGCCCGCGATGGCCGCGGTGCCCGCCCCGATCGGGACCGCCCGCCCCAGCCGGGCCCCGAAGGCGGAGGCGGCCGTGACCCCGAGCAGGCCCGCGCCCAGCGCCACCGCGAAGACGACGCCGAGCGTGGCCTCGGGCAGCCCCGCCTGCTCGGCGCCGATCCGGCCGCTGACGCCCCACAGGGCCTCCTGGGTCAGCGACCAGAGCAGCAGGCAGCCCGCCAGCACCGCCCCGGCGCGCGGGTACGGCAGCCGCCCGGAGCCCCGTACGGCGGGACCCGGGCGGGTGGGCCCGCCGAGGCGGCCGGTCGCGGGCCAGGCCAGGGCCGCGACCAGGGCGATGGCCGCGAACGGCAGTGCGTGCCCGCCGGCGAGGTGCGGCAGGGTCAGGTACAGGGCCCCCGCGGTTGCCGAGACCGACAGCAGCCCGAGGGCGGAGACGCGGTGCGGATCGCGCTGCCCGGCGATCCCGGACGCGGCCACGGCGGTGGCCGTACCGGAACCGAAGCCGCCGACCACCACACCCGCGACCACGAGCGGGAGCAGCGTGGTCGCGGCCGCCGTGCCGTAGCCGAGGGTGGCGAGCAGCAGGCCGAGCCGGGCCAGCGGGCGCTGCCCGTGGCGGGGGATGCGGGAGGCCAGGGTGAGTCCGGCCGTGGCGGAGCCGAGCAGCAGGGCGGTGCCGACGAGCCCCGCCTGCGCGGGAGTCAGGGGGAGATGGGCGTCGAGCCGTCCGACGACGGTGGGAAGCAGGTACGGGGCGACGTAGCCGGCCGTGAAGAGGGCCACCAGGGGCCGGGCGGCGGGCGGCGCGGTGGTGCTGTCGGACACGGCTGTTCCCGGTGGTGCGCAGGTGCGGCGAGAGGATCCGCGGAGCCGCGGCGCCTTTGTCTATCAAGTGGTTCACGATGCGGAGAAGAGCGACCCGATCGTGATCTGCGACACACTGTGTTTTGGGCGTGCCGGGGGAGGGCAAGGTTGGCAGTTTCCCCGCGCATGCCCGCGCGCAGAAACGGCCCTTCGCACAAACGGGGAGTACACCGTGACCAGTCGGGACAGCACCACCAGTCTCACCCCGCCCGTGGACCCGCTCGGTCCGCTGCGGGACCCGCAGGAGCCGTGGTGCGACGTGTTCCTGACCGGCACGGTCTTCCTCGACATCATCTTCACCGGCCTGGACTCCGCCCCGGTCCGCGGTACGGAGTCCTGGGCGCGCGGCATGGGGTCCAGCCCCGGGGGCGTGGCCAACATGGCCACCGCGCTGGCCCGGCTCGGCCTGCGCACCTCGCTGGCCGCGGCGTTCGGCGACGACCACTACGGCGAGTACTGCTGGGACGCGCTCGAGCAGGGCGAGGGCATCGACCTGTCGATGTCGCGGACCATCCCCGGCTGGCACAGCCCGGTCACGGTCTCGATGGCGTACGAGGGCGAGCGCACGATGGTCTCGCACGGCCACGAGGCCCCGCCCCCTGCGGCCCCCGCGCCCTTCCCGCAGTGCCCGCCGCGCACCCGTGCGGCCGTGGCCTCGCTGGGCCCGGGGCGGACGGACCCGTGGATCGCGGAGGCGGCGCGGCGCGGGGCGCGGATCTTCGCGGACGTGGGGTGGGACGAGAGCGGGCGCTGGGACCTGGGGGACCTCGGGGACCTGGAGCACTGCGAGGCCTTCTTGCCGAACGCGGGGGAGGCCATGCGGTACACGCGGACCGACTGCCCGAGGGCGGCGGCGCGGGCGCTGGCGAAGAAGGTGCCGCTCGCGGTGGTGACGATGGGCCCGGAGGGCGCGTACGCGGTGGACGGCCGGACCGGCGAGGAGGCGGAGGTCCCCGGGATCGCGGTGGACGCGCTGGACCCGACGGGGGCGGGGGACGTCTTCGTGGCGGGTTTCGTCACCGGCACCCTGGCGGGCTGGCCGCTGGCGGACCGGCTGGCCTTCGCGGGCCTGACGGCGGCCCTGTCGGTCCAGGAGTTCGGCGGTTCGCTCTCGGCCCCGGGCTGGCCGGAGGTGGCCCACTGGTGGCGTGCGGCCCCCGAGGTGCTGAGACCGCGCTACGGCTTCCTGGACGAGCTGGTCCCGCCGGGCACGGAGCCGGCCTCCCGCCGCAGGGCCGTCCCGACGATCGGCTTCCGCCACCCGGCATAGGGGAAGTCCCGGGGGTGGCCGGGAGGGGCTCCGGGGGCGCCGGAAAACCCCTCGGGGATGGCGCGGCGGAGTCGTACCCTTGGTACTCCGGAGGTCGTCGATCGGCGCGGCCCCTCAGCGGGAGGTATGTGCAGGCCACAGTGCCGGCCCATGACTCAGACACCCACAGCCCAGACACCGGCGCCGGGGCAGGCGCGAGCCCACTTCACCGTTCCGGCCAGGCACCCGATGGTCGCGGTGCTCGGCTCTGGCGATGCCCTGTTGCGCGTGATCGAGAAGGCCTTCCCGAAGGCCGACATCCATGTTCGGGGCAATCAGGTCAGCGCGGTCGGCGATGCGACGGAAGTCGCCCTGATCCAGCGCCTGTTCGACGAGATGATGCTGGTGCTCCGCACCGGGCAGCCGATGACGGAGGACGCAGTGGAACGCTCGATCGCCATGCTCAAGGCGAGCGGCAACGGCAACGGGCCGGACGAGACGCCCGCAGAGGTGCTCACCCAGAACATCCTCTCCAGCCGCGGCCGCACCATCCGGCCCAAGACCCTCAACCAGAAGCGGTACGTCGACGCGATCGACAAGAACACGATCGTGTTCGGCATCGGCCCCGCCGGTACCGGCAAGACGTACCTCGCCATGGCCAAGGCGGTCCAGGCCCTGCAGTCCAAGCAGGTCAGCAGGATCATCCTGACCCGCCCCGCCGTCGAGGCCGGAGAGCGGCTCGGCTTCCTGCCCGGCACGCTCTTCGACAAGATCGACCCGTACCTGCGCCCGCTGTACGACGCGCTGCACGACATGATCGACCCGGACTCGATCCCGCGCCTGATGGCTGCGGGCACGATCGAGGTGGCGCCGCTCGCGTACATGCGTGGCCGGACGCTCAATGACGCCTTCGTCGTCCTCGACGAGGCGCAGAACACGACCACCGAGCAGATGAAGATGTTCCTGACCCGGCTCGGGTTCGATTCGAAGATCGTCATCACCGGCGACATCACCCAGGTCGACCTGCCCGGCGGCGCCAAGTCCGGCCTGCGCCAGGTCCAGGCGATCCTCGAAGGGGTTCCCGACATCCACTTCTCGCGGCTCACGTCCGAGGATGTCGTCCGGCACAAGCTGGTCGGCCGTATCGTCGATGCGTACGAGAAGTACGACGACAGCCAGGACGCCCAGCAGTCCCGGAACGGCTACCAGCGGAAGTAGAACCCAGCGCACCATGTCGATCGACGTCAACAACGAGTCCGGAACCGAGGTCGACGAGCGGGCGATCCTCGACATCGCCCGCTACGCACTCACCCGGATGCGGATCCACCCGCTGTCCGAGCTGTCCGTCATCGTCGTCGACGAGGACGCCATGGAGCAGCTCCACATCCAGTGGATGGACCTGCCCGGACCCACCGACGTCATGTCCTTCCCGATGGACGAGCTCCGTCCGCCGGCGAAGGACGACGAGGAGCCCCCGCAGGGGCTCCTCGGCGACATCGTGCTCTGCCCCGAGGTGGCCAAGAAGCAGGGCGAGGACGCCCCGACGCAGCACTCCATGGACGAGGAGCTCCAGCTCCTGACCGTCCACGGGGTGCTGCACCTGCTCGGGTACGACCACGAGGAGCCGGACGAGAAGGCCGAGATGTTCGGCCTCCAGGCGGCCATCGTCGACGGCTGGCGCGGTGAGCGCGGCATGACCGGTCCGTCCCCGGCCCCGACCGTCTCGTGACCGCCCCGCAGCTGATCACCGGCGCGGTGCTGCTGGTGGTGGTGGCCTGGTTCGCGGCGTGCGCCGAGTCCGGGATCGCCCGGATCTCGAGCTTCCGCGCCGAGCAGGCCGTACGGGAGGGCCGGCGCGGCAGCGCGAAGCTCGCGCAGGTCGCCGCCGACCCCACCCGCTACCTCAACGTGGCGCTGCTCGTGCGGGTCACCTGCGAGATGGCGGCCGGCGTGCTCGTCACGTACGTCTGCCTCGACGAGTTCGGCGACAACTGGAAGGCGCTGCTCATCGCGATCGCGGTGATGGTGCTCGTGTCCTTCGTGGCCGTCGGCGTCTCCCCGCGCACCATCGGCCGCCAGCACCCCCTCAACACGGCGACGGCGGCCTCGTACGTCCTGGTCCCGCTCGCCCGCGTCATGGGGCCCATCCCGCAGCTGCTGATCCTCATCGGCAACGCGCTCACGCCCGGAAAGGGCTTCCGCAAGGGGCCGTTCGCCTCCGAGGCGGAGCTGCGCGCGATGGTCGACCTGGCGGAGAAGGAGTCGCTGATCGAGGACGAGGAGCGCCGGATGGTGCACCAGGTCTTCGAGCTCGGCGACACCCTCGTGCGCGAGGTGATGGTGCCGCGCACCGATCTGGTCTGCATCGAGCGGTACAAGACGGTCCGTCAGGCGACGACGCTGGCGCTGCGTTCGGGTTTCTCGCGCATCCCGGTGACCGGCGAGAACGAGGACGACATCGTCGGCATCGTGTACCTGAAGGACCTGGTCCGCAAGACGCACATCAGCCGGGAGGCGGAGGCCGACCTGGTCACGACGGCCATGCGGCCGGCGGTGTTCGTACCGGACACCAAGAACGCGGGCGATCTGCTGCGGGAGATGCAGCAGGTGCGCAACCACGTGGCCGTGGTCATCGACGAGTACGGCGGCACGGCGGGCATCGTCACCATCGAGGACATCCTCGAGGAGATCGTCGGCGAGATCACCGACGAGTACGACCGCGAGCTCGCGCCCGTCGAGGACCTGGGCGGGGACCGCTACCGGGTGACGGCGCGGCTCGACATCACCGACCTCGGCGAGCTGTTCAAGGTCGAGGACTACGACGACGAGGACGTGGAGACGGTCGGCGGACTGCTGGCGAAGGCGCTCGGCCGGGTGCCGATCGCGGGCGCCTCGGCGGTCGTGGAGCTGCCGGACGGGCGGCAGCTGCGGCTCACGGCCGAGTCCCCGGCCGGCCGGCGCAACAAGATCGTGACGGTGCTGGTGGAGCCGGTGGGCCCGGCGGCGGGCGAGGGCGAGGAGGGCGAATGACGCCGGCGGAGCTGCGTGCGTTCTGCCTGGGTTTCAACGCGGCGGTGGAGGAGTTCCCCTTCACGCCCGAGACCTCGGTGTTCAAGGTGCTGGGGAAGATGTTCGCGCTGACCGCGCTGGACGGCGAACCGCTGAAGGTCAACCTCAAGTGCGAACCGGAGCTGGCGGTGCGGCTGCGGGAGGAGCACGAGGCGATCGCGCCGGGCTGGCACATGAACAAGCGGCACTGGAACACCGTGACGGTCGGCGCTCTGCCCGACGCGCTGGTGCGGGAGCTGATCGAGGACTCGTACGACCTGGTGGTCGCGGGTCTGCCGAGGGCGGAGCGGCTGCGGCTCGACCGGCCGTGAGGGCGCAGCGGGGACGGGACGAAGGTCCCGGGGCTCAGTGACCTTTGGATCCCAGGATTTCCTTATTGAGCGCTTAGGTTTGGTCCCGCGCGGCACGAGATCCCGGGGGGACGCGGGGGCGGAGGGGAGAGCGTCTCGGCAGGGCCGTTGTGCGGCCCTGCCGAGGTGCTCCATATGCTTTCGCCCATGACCGACACCACCGGGATCAACCCCGAGGACAGCAAGATCATCACGCTGGCGCGCAGCGCCCGGGCCCGCAACGGGGTGCCCGAGGGCGCGGCGGTGCGGGACGAGACGGGCCGTACGTACGTCGCCGGGACGGTGGAGCTCGACTCCCTGAAGCTGAGCGCGCTGCAGACGGCGGTCGCGATGGCGGTGGCGAGCGGGGCCGAGTCCCTGGAGGCCGCGGCCGTGGTCAGCTCGGCGCAGGCGGTGGCCGACGCCGACCGCGCGGCGGTCCGCGACCTCGGCGGCCCGGACACCCCGGTCCTCCTGGCCGCCCCGGACGGCACCCTGAAGTCCTCGACGCCGGCAGGCGCCTGACGAGACGGGGGCCTGTGGCCGGGCCCTGAGGCAGGACCCGGCGGCTCGCCCGGGCCGGCCCGGGCTTCCGGTCTGCCGGGCGGGCCCGCGCCGACCCTGTCTACGCCGCGGCAGCGGGTGTGGCAGGGCGGCGGCGGATCACCATCGCCATCAGCGCGGCCATCGCGCAGAGCGCGCCCGACGCGTACCAGACCAGGTCGTACGAGCCGAAGGCGTCGCGGGCCAGGCCGCCCAGGAAGGCCACCACCGCCGCGCCCACCTGGTGCGAGGCCAGGACCCAGCCGAAGACGATCGCGCTGTCCTCGCCGTAGTGCTCGCGGCAGAGCGCGATGGTCGGCGGGACGGTCGCGACCCAGTCCAGCCCGTAGAAGATGATGAAGAAGAGCATCGGCGGATGCACGGACGGCGCCAGCAGCATCGGCAGGAACATCAGCGAGACACCGCGCAGCGCGTAGTACACCGCCAGCAGGCGGCGCGCCTCGAAGCGGTCGGTGAACCAGCCGGAGGCGATGGTGCCGACCACGTCGAACACGCCGATCACCGCGAGCAGTCCCGCGGCCGCCGTCACCGGCATTCCGTGGTCGTGCGCCGCCGGCACGAAGTGGGTCTTGACCAGCCCGTTGGTCGAGGCCCCGCAGATCGCGAAGGTGCCGGCCAGCAGCCAGAAGGGGCCGGTCCGGGCCGCCTCGAACAGCACCGTCACCGCCCGGCGCGCCGCTCCCGGGGCCGGTGCGGGCTTCTCGGCGTAGGTGCCCCCGTACGGCGCGAGCCCCACGTCGGCCGGGTGGTCGCGCAGCAGCAGCCAGACGAACGGGACGACCACCAGCGCCGCGAGCGCCACCGTCACGGCCGCCGGACGCCAGCCGTGGTGCACCACCAGCCAGGACAGCAGCGGCAGGAAGATCAGCTGACCGGAGGCCCCGGCCGCGGTCAGGATGCCGGTGACGAGCCCGCGCCGGGCGGTGAACCAGCGGTTGGTCACCGTGGCCGCGAAGGCCAGGGCCATGGAGCCGCTGCCCAGGCCCACCAGCACGCCCCAGAACAGCACCAGCTGCCAGGACGCCGTCATCCACAAGGTGGCCACCGTGCCGCCGGATATGACCAGCAGGGCCAGGGCCACCACCTTGCGGATGCCGAAACGGTCCATCAGCGCGGCGGCGAAGGGTGCGGTGAGCCCGTACAGCGCGAGGTTCACCGAGACGGCGAAGCCGACCGTGCCGCGCGACCAGTCGAACTCCTCGTGCAGCGGCTCGATGAGCAGTCCGGGCAGGGAGGCGAAGGCGGCGGCCCCGATGATCGTCACGAAGGTGACGGCCGCGACGAACCAGGCGCGGTGGATGCGCCCGGGGGTGGTCGGGGCCGGAGCGGCGGAGGTGGGGGCGGGGGCGGGGTTGGGGGCTGTCTGCGTCACGCAGAAAGCTTCCGGCCCGGAGGGCCCCCTACGACAGTGGCCTGACTGACACCCTTCGATACGATTGGGCCATGGCCCCTCACCGTGTCGTCGTCCTCGCGCTCACCGGGCTGCTGCCCTTCGAGCTCGGCATCCCGCACCGGATCTTCGGCCGCGCCAAGGAACCCGCCGGAGAGCCGCTGTACGAGATCCTCACCTGCGCCCTCGCCCCCGGGCCGGTGCGCACCGACGCCGATTTCGCGGTCCAGGTCGAGCACGGCCCGGAGCTGCTGGCCACGGCCGACACCGTGGTGGTGCCCGCCTCGTACGAGCTGGGCCCCGTGTACGAGGACGGCCGGCTGAGCGACGAGCTCGCCGCGGCGCTCGCGCACATCCGGCCCGGGGCGCGGCTCGTCTCCATCTGCACGGGCGGATACGTGCTGGCCGCCGCCGGCTTCCTTGACGGCCGCCCGGCCACCACGCACTGGGCCCACGCCGAGCACTTCCAGCGGCTCTTCCCGGCCGTACGCGTGGACGCCGACGTGCTGTACACCGACGACGGGGACGTGCTGACCTCGGCCGGGGTCGCCGCAGGCATCGACCTGTGCCTGCACATCGTGCGCCGCGACCACGGCGCGGCCGTCGCCAACGACGTGGCGCGGCGGACCGTCGTACCGCCGCACCGGGACGGCGGGCAGGCCCAGTTCATCGACCGCCCGGTGCCGCAGCCGCAGCTGGCCAGTACGGCGGCGGCCCGCGCATGGGTGCTGGACCGGCTGCACGAGCCGGTGCGGCTGGTCGACCTGGCCCGGCAGGAGGCCATGTCGGTCCGGACGTTCACGCGCCGGTTCCGGGAGGAGTCCGGGGTCAGCCCCGGCGAGTGGATCGTCGGCCAGCGGGTGGAGCGGGCCCGGCGGCTGCTGGAGCGGACCGACCTGCCGATGGAACAGGTGGCGCGGGAGGCGGGGTTCGGGACGGCGCAGTCGCTGCGCAAGCACGTGCAGGCGGCGCTGGGGGTGAGCCCGACGGCGTACCGGCGCACGTTCCGCGCGACGGGTGGACAGGGGGAGCCTGCCGGGGGTCTGTTGGGGAGTCTGCCATCTCCTGATGGGCCATCAGTTGATGCCGGGTCCGTGCATTGACTTCTCCCGCCGCCCGCTCGTGAATGGCCCCCTGTCGGCGCGAGGGAACCCAGGGGGCGGGCCGTGCGAACACGGGCGGGCAGCAGGAGATGGTCGGTGGCCGTCGGCATGGCCGTGCTCGCGGCGACGACCGCGGGCGCGCTGGGCCCGCCCGCCGCGGCGGAAGGGGAGGCGCCGTCCGGACAGGTGGAGTTCCCGACGCACTGCCTGCCGCCGCAGGAGGCCGGGCTCCCGCCCGCCGACGGGCCGACCACCGCCCGGATCACCGTCGACGACCCGGCGCCGAAGGTCGGCGACACGGTCACCGTGACGTACCAGGTGGCCCGGACCCCCGCCGTGAACCCGCTCGGGGCCGAACTGCCGGCCGATGTGCTGACCCCGACCGGGCGGATCCTGCTGGGGGGTGCGCAGGGCGGTGAGGTCACCGTTGTGGGGGCGAAGCGGAACGATCCCGTCCAGGCGGGTGCGGGGCTGCCCCCCGTCACCATGACCGGCACGTTCACCGTGACCGCGCCGGGCGGGATCACCCTGGCCCCGGGCGGCTACACGCTGCACACCAGCCACCTGCTGGACCTGGACACCGCCTGCGCCGTCACCGGGGCGCCGGTGTCCGAACGGATCACCGCGAGCCCTCCCCCGGCTACCGCCGGGGGAACCCCCAGCCGGGCCAACCTGCGGTCGGTCGCGCTGGGCGCGGCGTACGGGAAGCCGGGCGCCAGGGTCAAGGTCACGGGCGTCGGCTTCGCCCCGGGCGCGGCCGTGACGGTGACCGGCCGGGCGGGCGCCGCCGAGACCGCGGACCGGGTGGCGGCCACGGCGGACGCGCGGGGCGAGGTCCGGGCGGAGCTGCCGGTCACGGACAGGGCGACGACGGCGGTGGTGGCGTACGAGGGGACGGCGTGGTCGGCGCAGGAGGGCTCGGGACCGGCGGCGTACACGGTGATCGCGGCCGCGCCCGTCGGCACGCAGCACACGCAGCAGGTGACGGCGGTGGTGGAGCCGGGCGCGCTGACGATGAGCCAGGCGGGCGCGTCGATCACGCTGGGGGCGGTCCCGTACGGGGAGGGCGGCGCGGCCCCCGGCCGGATCGGCACGGTCACGGTCAAGGACGCGCGGGGCGGACCGGCGGGGTGGTCGCTGATCGGCAAGGTCACGGACTTCACCGGCCCGGGCGGGGTCCGGATCCCGGGGGCCTCGCTGAGCTGGACCCCGTCCTGCACGGCCGTGGCGGGCAGCCCGGGCCGGTGCGTGGCGGGCAGTGCGGGGACGGTGGGGCCGGAGGGGGCGGTGCTGGCCTCGGCGCCCGATGCGGAGCCGGTGGGCGGGACGTTCACGATCGACGCGACGGTCACCCTCACGGTCCCCCCGTACACCCCGCCGGGCGCGTACACGGCGGTCCTGACCCTCACCCTCTCGTGAGACCCGCCCCACGGGTCCCGCCCCGGTTCCCGTTCCCGCGGGGGCGATCGTGGGTCCCGGTGCTCGGCGTCGTCCTGTTGCTGCTGCTGCCCGGCGGGACGGCAGGGGCCGCCGACAACGGGCAGTGGGCCGTCACGCCCGCCGCCAATGCAGTGACCCGGCGGCCGTACTTCTACCTGGCCGCCGCCCCCGGCCAGGCCCTTACCGACGCCGTCACCGTCACCAACCGCACCGACCGTCCCCGCACCTTCCGGCTCTACGCCGCCGACGCGTACAACACCGCCCGCGACGGCGGCTTCGCGCTCCGCGGCCCCGACGAGCCGCGCCGCGCCACCGCCGCCTGGGCACGGCTCGCGCAGGAGCGGGTCACCGTACCGGCCCGCGCAGCGGTGAGCGTCGGCTTCACCCTCACCGTCCCCGACCGGGCGAAACCGGGCGACCACCCCGGCGCCATCGTCGCCCTCGAGGAGAACGCGGACGGCGCCGCCGCCCCCGCCCGGGGCATCGGCGTCCAACAGGCCGTCGCCGCCCGGCTGTACCTGCGGGTGGCCGGCCCCACCGCCCCCGCGCTGGCCGTCGAGGACCTGCGGGCCTCCGGGACCGGGGTCTCGTACACGCTCCGCAACCTCGGCAACGTCACCCTGCGCCCCCGCGCCACCCTCTCCGCCTCCGGGGCCCTCGGCCGGCGCCTCCTCGGCCGCGAGCTCACCGGGCTGCCCGCCGAGCTGCTGCCCGGCCAGGAAGTCCGGCTGAGCACCAGGTGGGAACACCCGCCCGCCGTCGAATGGGCCGAGGTCACGGTGCGCGCCGAGGCCGGGGGAGCCGTCGCCCGGGCCGCCGCGGCCTACTCCGCCCGGCCCCCGCTGGCGGCCCTGCTCGCGGGCGCCCTGGCCCTCGTCGCGGCAGCCTGGTCGGCGGTGGGACCCGCATCGGGGAGAATGGCCCGTATGAGCGATCGTTCCCCCGAGTCCACCAGCCCGCACCGTGCGGGCTTCGCCTGCTTCGTCGGCCGCCCCAACGCGGGGAAGTCGACCCTGACCAACGCACTCGTGGGCACCAAGGTCGCGATCACCTCCAACCGGCCGCAGACCACCCGCCACACCGTCCGCGGCATCGTGCACCGCCCCGACGCCCAGCTCGTACTGGTCGACACGCCCGGTCTGCACAAGCCGCGCACGCTCCTCGGCGAGCGGCTGAACGACGTCGTACGGACCACCTGGGCCGAGGTCGACGTCATCGGCTTCTGCCTGCCGGCCGACCAGAAGCTCGGCCCCGGCGACAAGTTCATCGCGAAGGAGCTCGCGGGGATCAAGAAGACCCCCAAGATCGCCATCGTGACGAAGACCGACCTCGTCGACTCCAAGGCCCTGGCCGAGCAGCTCCTCGCGATCCACCAGCTCGGCGCGGAGCTCGGCATCGAGTGGGCCGAGATCGTCCCCGTCTCGGCGGTCGGCGACACCCAGGTCCAGCTCCTGGCCGACCTGATCGCGCCGCTGCTGCCCGAGAGCCCCCCGCTGTACCCCGAGGGCGACCTCACCGACGAGCCCGAGATGGTGATGGTGGCGGAGCTGATCCGCGAGGCCGCGCTGGAGGGCGTACGGGACGAGCTCCCGCACTCCATCGCCGTGGTCGTCGAGGAGATGATCCCGCGGGAGAACCGCCCGGCGGACCGGCCGCTGCTGGACATCCACGCGAACGTCTACATCGAGCGGCCCAGCCAGAAGGGCATCATCATCGGCCCGAAGGGCTCCCGGCTGAAGGAGGTCGGGATGAAGTCGCGCAAGCACATCGAGGCGCTGCTCGGCACCCCGGTCTTCCTCGACCTGCACGTGAAGGTCGCGAAGGACTGGCAGCGCGACCCCAAGCAGCTGCGCAAGCTCGGCTTCTGATTCCTTCTTCTTCCTTCTCCACGCGTTCCTTCTTCACGCGCCGAACCCCGTGCGGCGTATCGGCCCGGCACCCCGGCAGGGGGCCGGGCCGATACGAGCCGCTACGCCGGCCGGCGCATCCGCACCACGTTGTCCGTGCGGGTCCCGGGCGTGCCGTCGGGCTGGTTCTGGATCCGTTCGGTCTCCTCGGCCCGCAGGACCTCCCAGCCCGCCGTGACCGGCTCCAGCTGGGCGACGACCTCCTGCGGCGTCGGGAAGTGGGCCTCCTCGCGGTCCTGCTGCCAGGGCGCCCAGCCCGCGTGCCCGACGACCAGCAGCGTGCCGCCGGGGGCCACGGCCGCGGCGGCGCTGCGCAGGACGCGGTCGCGGGGGAAGTCCCCGTAGTTGTGCAGGAAGCAGGCCGACACGAGGTCGAACTCCCCCTCCGGGAAGGACTCGGTCAGATCGTGCCGCGCCCAGGTCGCGCGGTCCGCGACCCCGGCGTCCGCGGCGTGCTCGGCGGCCCGGCCGAGGGCGACCCCGGAGATGTCGGTCCCGGTGACGGTCCATCCCCGGCGGGCCAGCCAGACGGCGTCGGCGCCCTCCCCGCAGCCGAGGTCCAGGGCCCGCCCGGGGGCGAGGCCGGACACCTCGTGCACCAGCATGGCGTTGGCCTCGCCGCTCCAGATGCGGTCGCTCTCGCCGTAGCGGCCGTCCCAGAACTCCTCGCCCGCCGACGCCCCGGATGCGGGGGAGTGGGGGGAGTGCGTGTGTGCGTGCGCGTGCTCGGTCATGGCTTCCTCTTCCGGTACGGGTGCCGATGCGACCGATGCTGCGCCCGCCCCGCCCGCCGGGCAAACCTTGTTGCCGATCCGGCAACCGGGCGGGGCGTCCGTGACCGCGAAGGGCTGGATCCGGCACCCGTCCGAAGATCCGGCCACCCGTCCGAAGGTGAAGGCGCCCGGCTCAGGCGCCTTCCTTCAGCAGCCGCGAGATCAGCGTCCGCTGCGCCTCCGACAGGTTCGGCTCCTGGCAGGAGACCGTCCGTCCGTCGACGGTGATCCGGTACGAGAACCCGTCCCGCACCCGGTCCGACCCCGGCGCGGCCGGGACGGGCCGCAGCGCCAGCTGGGCCAGGGCCTGCCACTCGTCCTCGTCGGGCCGACCCGAGGTGTCCACCTCGGCGCGGCGCTCGATGCCCGCGAAGCCGCCCGTCCGCACCACCAGAATCCGCATGCCCGCCTTTCTACCGCGGATGGGCGGGCTACCCCAGCCCGACCGCCGACCACGCCTTCTGCAGCGCCTGGTGCTCCGCGCCGCCGTCCCCGTACCGGGCCACCGCGGCGGCCACCGACAGCCGGGCGAAGTCCTTGAAGTCCGCGTCCGAGGCCAGCTCGCCGCCCGTGAGCGTGTCGTACCAGATCCGCCCGGCGCGCTCCCACGCCTTGCCGCCGAGTTCGGTGGCCACGAGGTAGAACGCGTGGTTCGGGATACCGGAGTTGATGTGCACCCCGCCGTTGTCCCGCACGGTGTCCACGTAGTCGTCCATCGTCGCCGGCTGCGGGTCCTTGCCGAGCTCGTCGTCGTCGTACGCCGTGCCCGGCGCCTTCATCGAGCGCAGTGCGACCCCGCTGACGTTCGGGCCCAGCAGCCCGGCGCCGATCAGCCAGTCCGCGTCCTCGGCCGTCTGGTCGAGCGAGTACTGCTTGATCAGCGACCCGAAGACGTCGGACATCGACTCGTTCAGCGCGCCCGACTGCCCGTGGTACTCCAGGTTCGCCGTGTACTGGGTGACCCCGTGGGCGAGCTCGTGGCCGATGACGTCCACCGACACGGTGAAGTCGAGGAAGAGGTCCCCGTCCCCGTCGCCGAAGACCATCTGCTGCCCGTCCCAGAAGGCGTTGTTGTAGTCCTCGCCGTAGTGGACGCTCGCATCCAGCGCCAGCCCGGAATCGTCGATCGAGTGCCGGCCGAAACCCTTCAGGAACAGCTCGTACGTGGCGCCGAGCCCCGCGTAGGCGCGGTTGACGGTGGCGTCCTTGGACGCAGCCTCGCCCTCGCCGCGCACCTTCTTCCCGGGCAGCCGGGTCCGGTGCTGGGCGTCGTAGACCGTCCGGCGGGGTTCGTCGGAGACGGGCGCCGCCGACGCAGGGGCGATCCCGCGGACGGTGGTGACCCGGCGCCGGGTGCGCAGGAAGGAGTCCTGCTCAAGGGTGCGCTGGGCGGCGTCGGCGCGCCGGGTGTTCTCGGACCGGGCGATCTTGTCGAGCAGGTGGGGCGGGACCACCGTGCAGAAGACGGGGTGGCGGTGAGCGTGGGAGGCATCCATCCCGGCAATGTGGCAGTGGGTCATGGCGGTGTCACTACCTGCAACCATGATTCATTCAGTTGTCTGAAAGCCGTCGCGCCGCGTTGACGGTTCGACCGGACCTGTAGCGGAGGAACGAGACCGACCTCACATTCGGTATATATCGGACACCGAGGTCTTGCATACTGAAACAAGTCCTCGCGTTACGGGGCGGCTCGGTTAGGCTCGGCCCATCATGCGTTTCGGGCTGCTTCTCCTTAGCTGCCGCGGCGAGGGCCTGTAGTCGTAGGCCGACCCCCTCCCCGCGGAGTTTGGTGTTGCGGTTCTTACGACCGCCGTCGGCCGTCCCAGCGAACTACACGCGGACACGCGAGGAGCCCAACGCCATGAGCCAGCAGCCTTTTGTCGGTCGCCCCACGCCCATCACGAACGCGACCCACACCCAGAAGACCTCCGGGATGCCGATCCACAAGTACGGCCGGTACGAGCAGGTGGACATCCAGGACCGCACCTGGCCGGACGCCCGCGTCACCAAGGCCCCCCGCTGGCTCTCCACCGACCTGCGCGACGGCAACCAGTCGCTGATCGACCCGATGACCCCCGCCCGCAAGCGCGAGATGTTCGACCTGCTGGTGCGCATGGGCTACAAGGAGATCGAGGTCGGCTTCCCGTCCTCCGGCGAGACGGACTTCGCCTTCGTACGCTCCATCATCGAAGAGGGCGCGATCCCGGACGACGTCACCATCTCCGTCCTGACCCAGGCCCGCGAGGACCTGATCGAGCGGACCGTCGAATCGCTGATCGGCGCCAAGCGCGCCACCGTGCACCTGTACAACGCGACCGCCCCGACCTTCCGCCGGGTCGTCTTCCGCGGCTCCAAGGAGCAGATCAAGCAGATCGCCGTCGACGGCACCCGCCTGGTCATGGAGTACGCCGAGAAGCTGCTGGGCCCGGAGACCACCTTCGGCTACCAGTACAGCCCGGAGATCTTCACGGACACCGAGCTGGACTTCGCCCTGGAGGTCTGCGAGGCCGTCTGCGACGTGTGGCAGCCGTCCGAGGGCCGCGAGATCATCCTGAACCTGCCCGCCACCGTGGAGCGTTCGACGCCGTCCACGCACGCGGACCGCTTCGAGTGGATGGCCCGCAACCTGACCCGCCGCGCGCACATCTGCATCTCCGTGCACCCGCACAACGACCGCGGCACCGCCGTCGCCGCCGCCGAGCTGGCCCTGATGGCCGGCGCCGACCGCATCGAGGGCTGCCTGTTCGGGCAGGGCGAGCGCACCGGCAACGTCGACCTGATCACGCTGGGCATGAACCTGTTCTCCCAGGGCATCGACCCGCAGATCGACTTCTCGCAGATCGACGAGATCCGTCGCACCAGCGAGTACTGCAACCAGATGGAGGTCCACCCGCGCCACCCCTACGCGGGCGACCTGGTCTACACCGCCTTCTCCGGCTCCCACCAGGACGCCATCAAGAAGGGCTTCGACGCCATGGAGGCCGACGCGGCCGCCCAGGGCAAGACCGTCGACGACATCGAGTGGGCGGTCCCGTACCTGCCGATCGACCCGAAGGACGTCGGCCGCTCCTACGAGGCGGTCATCCGCGTCAACTCGCAGTCCGGCAAGGGCGGCATCGCGTACGTCCTGAAGAACGACCACAAGCTGGACCTGCCGCGCCGCATGCAGATCGAGTTCTCCCGGATCATCCAGGCCAAGACCGACGCCGAGGGCGGCGAGGTCACGCCCAAGGCGATCTGGGACGTCTTCGCCGACGAGTACCTGCCCAACCCCGAGAACCCGTGGGGCCGCATCCAGCTGCGCTCGGGCTCGACGGCCACCGACAAGGACGGTACGGACACGCTGACCGTCGAGGCGGTCGTGGACGGCGTGGAGGCGGTCCTGAACGGCACCGGCAACGGTCCGATCTCGGCGTTCTTCGACGCGCTGGCCGGCATCGGCGTCGACGCCCGCCTGCTGGACTACACCGAGCACACGATGAGCGAGGGCGCCTCCGCCGTGGCCGCCTCGTACATCGAGTGCGCGATCGACGGCCGCGTCCTGTGGGGCATCGGCATCGACGCCAACACCACCCGCGCCTCCCTGAAGGCGGTCATCTCCGCCGTCAACCGCGCGGGCCGCTGACCGCTCGTACGAGAACCCCGTCCTTCGCTGTGAAGGGCGGGGTTCCGCCGTTCCCGGACTCAGCGGGCCAGGTAGCCGCCGTCCACCGGCAGGATCGCGCCCGTCACGAACGAGGCCGCGTCGGAGGCCAGGAAGGCGATGACCCGGGCCACCTCCTCCGGCTCGCCGAGCCGGCCCATCGGATGGGCCGCGGAGACCTCCGCCAGGTACTCCGGGCCGCCCGGCTCGTCCTTCAGGGCCAGCACCCGCTCCGTACGGATGGTGCCGGGGGCCACCGCGTTGACCCGGATCCCGTGCGCCGCCCACTCCACCGCCAGGTGCTTGGTCAGCCCCGACGCCACGAACTTCGCCGGCCCGTACGCCGCCTGCCGGGCCTGTCCCGCCACCCCCGACACCGAGGACACGCAGACCAGCGCCCCGCCCGGGTCCGGCTGCGCCAGCATCGCCTCGATGGCGTACTTGCAGGTCAGGAACATCCCCCGGCCGTCGATCGCCATGACCCGGTCCCAGTCGTCCGGGCCGGTCTCCCGTACATCCGAAAGAGGGAGCACTCCGGCGTTCGCCACGGCGACGTCGAGCCGTCCGTACGCCCCGAGCGCGGCCCCGACCATCGCGCGGTTGGCCTCCGGGTCGGCGACGTCACCGGCCACGATCGTGATGTCGTACCCCTCTTCGGCGAGTTCCGTACGCAGTTCCTCGACGCCGGGGCCATTGATGTCAGCCGCGGTCACGAGGGCGCCGGAGCGGGCCAGCAGCCGGGCGGTGGCCCGGCCGATCCCGCTCGCCGCGCCCGTGACCAGACAGGATTTGGTGTTCACGCGGGCGAGCGTAGGGAAAACGCGACGTGCGCGGGCACGGCGGCAGGGATGCAGACCGGCCAAGTGCGGTCGGCAGGGCATGTTGTCTTGTCACACGACTGACGCATCCTCACCGATGTGGCTAACATCACGCCAACCCGGCGAAGCTGCCTGGGGTTCCCGCCCGTGCCCGCAGGGCCACGGGGGAGTGACGGAGGTGCGACGTGCTGCCAGTTCGGGGTGGGGACGGCCGGAAGCTGACGGTCTGGGGCATCCGTACCACCTGGAGCACCGTGGGCGACGGGGAGTTCTTCTGCCCCGACTGCGGTGGCGACCGCAACTACCGCAGGCGGACCGGGCGCCGCCGGTTCACCGTCCTCGGTGTCCCGCTGCTGCCGCGCGGAGCGGCCGGGCCCGTCGTCGAGTGCCAGGGCTGCCGGGAGCGCTTCGAGACCGAGGTCCTCGACCACCTGACCACCACCCGCTTCTCGGCGCTGCTGCGCGACGCCGTGCACACCGTGACGCTGGCCGTCCTCGCGGCGGGCGGAACCGCCTCGCGCGGCGCCCTGGAGGCCGCCGTGTCGGCCGTACGGGCGGCGGGCTTCCAGGACTGCACGGAGGAGCAGCTCGAGTCCCTGGTGGAGGCGCTCGCCACCGACGAGGGCCGGCTCGGGCTGTACGACGGCCCCGAATGCTGCGGGGCCGCGCTGGCGATAGAGCTCCACGAGGCGCTGGAGCCGCTGGCTCCGCACCTGGCCGCGCCCGGGCGGGAATCGATCCTGCTGCAGGGCGCCCGGATCGCCCTCGCGGACGGTCCGTACACCCCGGCCGAGCGCGAGGTGCTCGCCACGGTGGGCGCCGCGCTGCGGATGGCCTCCGACGAGGTGACCCGGCTGCTGTCGGCGGTCCGGGCGCCGTGACCCTGACCGAAACGGCCTCGGTACGGCATCGGAAAGGGCTCGGTACGCCTTCGCCGAGGTAACGATCCGGCCTCCTGTGACCGAATCCGCCCCCCTTCGCACTCTGCGCGAAGGGGGGATTCGTGCGTTCCGGCCTCGGCAGTCCACCCATTGGACACCCGGACGGGGCCTTGACCTGCACATATGGGCTCCGCCTCCGCGGGCCGATACGCCCTTGCGGGGACATCCGCCACTGGAGATACCTACAGATCTGGCATCCCCAGACGTCAACACTTTGTAGAAGTCCACGATATCTGTGAGCACCCCCACAGGCGTTCAATTCCGGTCACACGACGAGACGCCGCCAGTAACACAGCGGGGCTTCGATTCACGTGAACGCACTGACAACCCTGGCGAACCAACGGGATAGCGACCCACTTCGGCCAGGGATAACCAGATTCCTCTCGATCACCTACCTCTTGAAGGGCAAGGCAGAGATGGCACGTGTCGCCGCCCGGCTCTCCGGCAACGGAGAGCACAGCACGCACCCGGTCGACGAGGTGCTCCCCCTCCCCAAGCTCGCGCTGTACGGCTTCCAGCACGTACTCGCGTTCTACGCCGGTGCGGTGATCGTCCCGATCATCGTGGGCGGTGCCCTCGGCCTGACCACCGAGCAGCTGGTCTACCTGATCAACGCAGACCTGTTCACCTGCGGTATCGCCTCGATCCTCCAGGCGTGGGGCGTCGGCCGGATCGGTGCGCGACTGCCCCTGATCCAGGGCGTCACCTTCACCGCGGTGTCCCCGATGATCGCCATCGGGCTCGGAGCCGGCGGCGGGACGGCGGGCCTGCTCGTCATCTACGGCGCGGTCATCACGGCCGGCATCGCCACCTTCGCCTTCGCCTGGCTGCCGCCCAAGGCCTTCCGTACGATCATGAGGCTCTTCCCGCCGGTCGTCACCGGCACGGTGATCACCGTCCTCGGTATCGTGCTGATCCCCGTGGGCCTCAACGACGCCGCGGGCGGCCTCGGCAGCCCCGACTTCGGCGATCCCAAGCACTTCGCGTACGCCGGCGGCACGATGCTCTTCATCCTCGTCCTGATGAAGCTCGGCAAGCCCTTCCTCTCCAGCATCTCCATCCTGCTCGGCCTGGTCGGCGGCACCGCCGTCGCCTTCCTGCTGGGCGACGCCAAGTTCGGCGACGTGGGCAACTCGGACTGGATCGGCATCACCACCCCGTTCCACTACGGAGCACCGAAGTTCGCCTGGTTCCCGATCCTGCTGATGCTCATCGTCATGCTGATCACCATGGTCGAGACCACCGGTGACACGTACGCCGTCGGCGACATCGTCGGCAAGGAGATCGACAGCGAGACCGTGGCCCGCGCGCTGCGCGCCGACGGCGCCGCGACCGCCCTCGGCGGCGTCCTCAACTCCTTCCCGTACGTGGCGTTCGCCGAGAACGTCGGCCTGGTCCGCATGACCAAGGTCAAGAGCCGGTTCGTCGTGGTCGCCGCGGGCGTCTTCATGATCGTGCTCGGGCTGATCCCGAAGGCCGCCGCGATCGTGGCCGCGGTCCCGCACGGAGTGCTCGGCGGCGCGGCGACCGTGATGTTCGCGATGGTGGCCCTGGCGGGCATCCAGACCCTGGCCAAGGTCGACCTCAAGGAGGAGAAGAACGCGCTGATCGTGGGTGTCTCCCTGGCCTTCGCGCTGCTCCCGGCCACCGTCCCGGTGCTGTTCAAGGACCACATGGACGCGGACCTCTCCTCGCTCCTCAACAGCGGTGTGACGCTTGGCGCCACGGCCGCGATCGTGCTCAACCTGATCTTCAACGGGCTGGGCAAGGACGATGCGCACAGCGCCGTGGCGGCGGTGCCCGCCCAGGCGGTGGGCCCGGCCGACGCCGCGGCGGGCGCAGCGGACGAGGCGTCCGAGGCGCCCGAGGCCCCCGCGGCGAAGGCGGCGGACGAGGCCGAGGCGAAGGCGGCGGACGAGGCCGAGACGGTGGCCGAGGCCACGGTCGGCGCCGCCGTGACCGCCGTCGCCGCCGGTGGACCGAAGCCGGACGCGGACGAGCAGGCCCCGTCCGCCTCCTGACCCTCCCAAGGGGTGACGGCCCTCCGTCCGGACCCGTGTCCGGGCGGAGGGCCGTCGCCGTCCCCGCACAGGCGACAATGGGCGCATGAGTCTGTTCCGCGACGATGGCATCGTGCTGCGCACCCAGAAGCTGGGTGAGGCGGACCGCATCATCACGCTGCTGACCCGCGGCCACGGACGGGTGCGGGCCGTCGCCCGCGGAGTACGGCGGACGAAGTCCAAGTTCGGCGCGGGGCTGGAACCTTTCTCCCACGCCGACGTGCAGTTCTTCGCCCGGGGCAGCGAGCTGATCGGCCGCAGCCTCCCCCTGTGCACCCAGACCGAGATCATCGCCCCGTACGGCAACGGCATCGTCACCGACTACGCCCGCTACACCGCCGGCACCGCGATGCTGGAGACCGCCGAGCGGTTCACCGAGAACGAGGGCGAGCCCGCCGTGCAGCAGTACCTGCTGCTGATCGGCGCCCTGCGCACGCTCTCGCGCGGGGAGCACGAGCCGAACCTCATCCTCGACGCGTTCCTGCTGCGCTCGCTCGCCGTCAACGGCTACGCGCCCAGCTTCACGGACTGCGCGAAGTGCGGGATCCACGGCCCCAACCGGCACTTCTCCGTCGCCGCGGGCGGGGTCGTCTGCGGGGACTGCCGGGTCGGCGGCAGCGTCGTACCCTCGTCTGAGGCCATCGCCCTGCTCAGCGCGCTGCTGACGGGCGACTGGGGGCATGCGGACGCCTGCGAGGCGCGGTACGTGCGGGAGGGCAGTGGGCTCGTCTCCGCCTATTTGCACTGGCATCTGGAGCGCGGGCTACGCTCCCTGCGATACGTCGAGAAATAGGAGCTGGGCACATGGCACGACGCGGGATTCTGGGACGCTCTCGCCGGGAGTACAAGGTTCCCGAGCCGCACCCGTCCGGTGAGCGCCCGCCGAAGATCCCCGGCGAGCTCGTCCCGAACCACGTCGCCGTGGTCATGGACGGCAACGGCCGCTGGGCCAAGGAGCGCGGCCTGCCGCGCACCGAGGGCCACAAGGTCGGCGAGGGCGTCGTGCTCGACGTGCTCAAGGGCTGCCTGGAGATGGGCGTCAAGAACCTCTCCCTGTACGCCTTCTCGACGGAGAACTGGAAGCGCTCGCCCGACGAGGTCCGCTTCCTGATGAACTTCAACCGCGACGTCATCCGGCGCCGCCGCGACGAGATGAACGAGCTGGGCATCCGGATCCGCTGGGTCGGCCGCATGCCGAAGATGTGGAAGTCGGTCGTCCAGGAGCTCCAGGTCGCCCAGGAGCAGACCGTCGACAACGACGCGATGACCCTGTACTTCTGCGTGAACTACGGCGGCCGCGCGGAGATCGCGGACGCGGCGCAGGCGATCGCGCGGGACGTGGCCGCGGGCAAGCTGGACCCGTCGAAGGTCAACGAGAAGACCTTCGCGAAGTACATGTACTACCCGGACATGCCGGACGTCGACCTGTTCCTGCGGCCGAGCGGCGAGCAGCGCACGTCCAACTACCTGATCTGGCAGAGCGCGTACGCCGAGATGGTCTTCCAGGACGTGCTGTGGCCGGACTTCGACCGCCGCAACCTGTGGGCGGCCTGCCTGGAGTACGCCCAGCGCGACCGCCGCTTCGGCGGCGCCGTCCCGAACCAGGCGGAGCCGGGCCCCAAGGCCTGACCCGGCGGGCCGAGCCGGTACGTGCGACCGGCTCGGCGCCCGGGCGGACGATAGGGTCCGATGTCATGGACATTGTTGAACAACCGGACGGGCGGCAGGGCGGCGCAGCCGGCGCGGACGGCCCGGCGGTCGAGCTCGTCTACCAGAACACCGTGGCCGACTTCGCCGGCGCGCTCCGGGCGCGGGCCGCCCGCACGGGGGCGGCGCGCCGCAAGAAATGGCTGTTCAGCTTCATCGGGACGCTGTCCCTGATCGGCGGCGCCGCGCTGCTCGCGGGCAACGAACCCGATGTCGGCCGGGCCGTGGCCTTCCTCGTCGGCGGCGTGCTCCTGTGGGTCATCGGCCCCCTCGGCCCGCGTCTGCAGGCCCGGGCCCTGCGCGGACTGCTGGAGAAGACGGGAGAGACCCGGGCCGTCGTCGACGGCACCGGGGTCCGGTTGACGGCGACCGCCTGCGACACCCGCATCGGCTGGTCGGCGCAGCCCACGTACGCGGAGACGGACGAGCTGTTCGTCATGCTCAGCGAGGACAAGCGGGCCGTGGCCATGACCGTGCTGCCGAAGCGCGGGGCCCGGAGCCCGGCGGACATCGACCGGCTGCGGGCGATCCTGGACGCGAACCTGAGGCGGCTCTAGTCTTCTGAGTCGGGAATTCTGTTCAGATAGCTGGCGAGGCGTTCGAGGATTTCGTCTGCGGTCTTGGTCCAGACGTAGGGCTTGGGGTCGGTGTTCCAAGCGGCGATCCAGTCACGGATGTCCTTCTCGAGGGCCTGGACGGACTTGTGGACGCCTCGCCGTATCTGCTTGTTGGTGAGTTCGGCGAACCATCGCTCCACCAGGCTCAGCCAGGACGACCCGGTCGGCGTGAAGTGCAGGTGGAACCGGGGGTGGCCGAGCAGCCACTTCTTGATGTCCGGCGTCTTGTGGGTGGCGTAGTTGTCGCAGATCAGGTGGACGTCCAGACCGGCAGGCACTTCCTTGTCGAGCTTGACCAGGAACTTCTTGAACTCCTCGGCGCGATGCCGGCGGTGCAGGGAGCCGATCACCTTGCCGGTGGCCACGTTGAGTGCGGCGAACAGGGTGGTCGTGCCGGCGCGGACGTAGTCGTGCGTTGACCGCTCCGGGACTCCTGGCATCATCGGCAGCACTGGCTGGGACCGGTCCAGGGCCTGGATCTGCGATTTCTCATCCACGCAGAACACCAGCGCCCGCTCGGGAGGGTCCAGGTAGAGGCCGACGACATCGTGGACCTTGTCGACGAAGTAGGGATCGGTCGACAGCTTGAACGTCTCCGACCGGTGCGGCTGCAGGCCGAACGCCCGCCAGATCCGTGAGACCGAGGACTGGGACAGGCCCATTTCCTTCGCCATCGACCGCGTCGACCAGTGCGTTGCGTTCTTCGGCGTGGACTCCAACGTCCTGGTGACCACTGCGGCCACCTGCTCATCCGTCACCGACCTGGGGCCGCCGGAACGCGGCATGTCTCCCAGGCCCGCGATCCGGTACTGCACGAAACGGGCCCGCCAACGGCCGACCGCATGAGGCGTCGATCCGAGACGGACGGCCACATCCTTGTTCGAGACGCCCTCGGCGCAGGCCAGGATGATCCGGCACCTCAAAGCCCACGCCTGCGGCGTGGAACGACGCCGCACCCACCCCTCCAGTGCGGCCCGTTCCTCGTCCGACAGCGTCAACTCGGCCTTCGGCCGCCCCATCCGCGCCATAGGCCAAGCCTACACATCTGAACAGAACTCAAGACTCAGAAGACTAGGAGGCGGCCGCGGCCGCGCAGTCGGCGCAGGTGCCGAAGATCTCCACCGTGTGGGCGACGTTCACGAAGCCGTGCTCCGCCGCGATCGACTCCGCCCACTTCTCCACCGCCGGGCCCTCCACCTCGACCGCCTTGCCGCACTTGCGGCAGACCAGGTGATGGTGGTGGTCCCCGGTGGAACAGCGCCGGTAGACGGACTCGCCGTCGCTGGTGCGCAGCACGTCGACCTCGCCGGCGTCGGCGAGCGACTGGAGGGTGCGGTACACGGTCGTCAGGCCCACGGAGTCACCGCGGTGCTTGAGCATGTCGTGCAGCTCCTGGGCGCTGCGGAACTCGTCCACCTCGTCCAGCGCCGCCGCCACGGCTGCCCGCTGCCGGGTGGATCGTCCTCGTACTGGCGCGGTATTCATCTCGCCAGGCGCAGTCGCCACCGGTTCCTCCTCGTATCGGCCTCGGCCCATTGTGCCAGGCGGCCGACTTCCCTAGACCTTCACATCATCGCGCGTGCAGACCTCTTCGGCGGCGCGGGCCGCATTCGCCCGGCGGCGGGCCAGCGGCGTGGACAGGGCGGTCATCACCATGAAGACGCCGATGGCGAGCAGCACGATGGTGCCGCCGGAGGGGGCGTCGATGTAGTACGTCAGGGTCGTGCCGGAGAGCGAGACCAGCACGCCGATCACCATCGCCACCGACAGGGTCGCGGTGAACCCGCGGGTGACGCGCTGCGCCGCCGCGACCGGGATCACCATCATGGCGCTGACCAGCAGCAGGCCGACGATCCGCATGGCCACGGTCACCGTGACGGCGGCGGTGACCGCGATCAGCAGGTTCAGGAAGCGCACCGGCAGGCCGGTGACCCGGGCGAACTCCTCGTCCTGGCAGACCGCGAACAGCTGGCGGCGCAGGCCGAGGGTGACGGCGATCACCAGCGCCGCGAGGATCACGACCGCGGTGACGTCCTCGGCGGAGACCGTGGTGATCGAGCCGAAGAGGTAGCTGGTCAGATTGGCCGTCGAGCCGCCCGGAGCCAGGTTGATGATCATCACGCCGCCGGCCAGGCCGCCGTAGAACAGCATGGCGAGCGCGATGTCGCCGCTCGTCCTGCCGCGGGAGCGGATGAGCTCCATGCCGACCGCGCCGATGACCGCGACCAGGGTCGCCATCCACACCGGGCTCGCGTTGAACAGGAAGCCGAGCGCGACACCGGTCATGGCCACGTGCCCGATGCCGTCGCCCATGACGGCCTGGCGGCGCTGCACGAGGTACGTGCCGATCGCGGGGGCGGTGACGCCGACGAGGACGGCCGCGAGCAGGGCCCGCTGCATGAAGGCGTAGGTCAGGAGGTCCATCAGCTCAGCAGTCCCGTCCGGAGCGGCTCGGCGTCGTGCGCCGCGTGGGGGTGTACGTGGTCGTGGCCGGGCAGGGCGTGCTGGCCCACGGCCTCCGGGGGCGCGCCGTCGTGGACGACGCAGCCGTCGCGCAGGACGACGGCGCGGTCGATCAGCGGCTCCAGCGGGCCCAGCTCGTGCAGGACGAGCAGGACGGTCGAGCCGGCGGCGACCTGCTCGCGCAGGGCGTTCGCGAGGACCTCCTGGTTGGCGAGGTCCACGCCGGCCATCGGCTCGTCCATGATCAGCAGTTCGGGTTCCCCGGCGAGCGCCCGCGCGATGAGCACGCGCTGGTGCTGGCCGCCGGAGAGGGCATTGACGGAGGCGTCGGCGTACTGGCTCATGTCGACGAGGGTCAGGGCCCGCTCGACGGCCGCCTTGTCGGCTTTGCGGAGGATGCCGAAGCGGGAGCGGGCGAGCCGGCCGGAGGAGACGACCTCGCGGACGGTGGCCGGGACGCCGCTGGCGGCGGTGGTGCGCTGCGGGACGTATCCGATGCGCGACCAGGCGCGGAAGCGCTTGAAGTCGGTGCCGAACAGCGCGAGCTCGCCGTCGGACAGCGGGACCTGGCCGACGACGGCGCGCACGGCCGTGGACTTGCCGGAGCCGTTGGCGCCGAGCAGGGCGACGACCTCGCCGCGCCGGACGGTGAGGTCGACCCCGCGCAACACGGGGCGCGAGCCGAGCGAGGCGGTGGCCCCGCGCAGGGATATGACGGGCTGGTCCGCTGCCTCGGCGGGCTGGGACTCCATGGCACGCGCCTCCGTTACTGCCATTACTTGCTACCGAGCGCCTTCTGCAGGTTCTTCAGGTTGGACCGCATGACCTCGAAGTAGTCAGCGCCCTGGGACTTGTCGGTGATTCCCTCGAGCGGGTCGAGGACATCGGTCTTCAGGCCGGTGTCGGCGGCGAGCGTCCTAGCCGTCTTGTCGCTGGCCAGCGTCTCGAAGAACACGGTCGAGACATTGTCCTTCTGTGCAACGGCCTGGAGTTCCTTCATCCGGGCCGGGCTCGGCTCGGACTCGGGGTCGACGCCGGAGATGCCCTCCTGGTCGAGGCCGTAGCGCTCGGCGAGGTAGCCGAAGGCGGAGTGCGTGGTGATGAAGGTCTTGGAGGCGGTGTTCTTCAGGCCGTCCTTGAACTCCGCATCGAGCGCGGTCAGCTTGCCGACCAGCTCGTCGGTGTTCTTGCGGTAGTCGGCCGCGTGGTCGGGGTCGGCCTTCTCGAGCGCCGCGCCGACGCCCTTGGCGACCTCGGCGTACTTCACCGGGTCGAGCCAGATGTGGGGGTCCTCGCCGGCCTCGCCGTGGCCGTGGTCGTGGCCCTCGGCCTCGCCCTCGGAGTGGCCCTCCTCGCCCTCGTGGGCGTGGTCGTGGCCGGAGGAGCCGTGGACCTCGAGCTTCGTGAGGGTGGCGGCGTCGACCACGTGCTTCACGCCGGACTGGGCGACGGCCTTGTCGACGGCGGGCTGCAGGCCCTTGAGGTAGAGGACCACGTCGGACTCGCCGAGCTGCCCGGTCTGCTTCGGGGTGATCTCCAGGTCGTGCGGTTCGACGCCCGGCTTGGTCAGGGTGGCGGCCTTGACGTGGTCCTTGCCGATCTGTTCGGCCAGGAACTGCATCGGGTAAAACGACGACATGACGTCGAGCTTGCCGCCCTTGCCGACGCCGGCGGCCGAGGCTCCAGAGCAGGCGGTGAGGGCCGTGGCGCCCAGCGCGACGGCTCCGGCGAGGGCGGCTGCGGGTATGAGGCGTCGTACGTTCATGACATCCATTTTCATCAAAAATGGAAACGGTTGTCAAAAACCCTGGTGGGGCCCACGGGGGAGGGGCCGTGGAAGGGGTCCCGATTTGAAAGGGGGGGTGCGGGCGCCGGTAACCTTGAGTCTTCGCCGTTCGTCCTCGTAATGAAGAGAGCACCGTGGCCGCCGACAAGATCGAAACCATCGTCAGCCTGAGCAAGCGCCGTGGCTTCGTTTTCCCGTGCAGTGAGATCTACGGCGGCTCCAGGGCTGCCTGGGACTACGGCCCGCTCGGTGTCGAGCTCAAGGAGAACATCAAGCGCCAGTGGTGGAAGGCGATGGTCACCGGGCGTGAGGACATCGTCGGTATCGACTCGTCCGTGATCCTGGCCCCCGAGGTCTGGGTGGCCTCCGGCCACGTCGCGACCTTCTCGGACCCGCTGACCGAGTGCACCTCCTGCCACAAGCGTCACCGCGCGGACCACCTGGAAGAGGCGTACGAGGCCAAGCACGGCCGTCTGCCCGCCAACGGTCTCGCCGACATCAACTGCCCCAACTGCGGTGTGAAGGGCCAGTTCACCGAGCCGAAGCAGTTCTCCGGCATGCTGGAGACCCACCTCGGCCCGACCCAGGACACCGGCTCGAAGGCGTACCTGCGCCCCGAGACCGCCCAGGGCATCTTCACCAACTTCGCCCAGGTGCAGACCACCTCGCGCAAGAAGCCCCCGTTCGGCATCGCGCAGATGGGCAAGTCCTTCCGCAACGAGATCACGCCCGGCAACTTCATCTTCCGCACGCGCGAGTTCGAGCAGATGGAGATGGAGTTCTTCGTCAAGCCGGGCGAGGACGAGCAGTGGCAGGAGTACTGGATGGCCGAGCGGTGGAACTGGTACCGCGACCTCGGCATCCGCGAGGAGAACATCCGCTGGTACGACCACCCGAAGGAGAAGCTGTCCCACTACTCGAAGCGCACCGCCGACATCGAGTACCGCTTCAACTTCGGTGGCAACGAGTTCTCCGAGCTCGAAGGCATCGCCAACCGCACCGACTTCGACCTCAAGGCCCACTCCGCCGCCTCGGGCCAGGACCTCACGTACTTCGACCAGGAGTCCAAGGAGAAGTACACCCCGTACGTCATCGAGCCGGCGGCCGGTGTCAACCGCGCCATGCTCGCCTTCATGCTCGACGCGTACAACGAGGACGAGGCCCCCAACGCCAAGGGCGTCATGGAGAAGCGCACCGTGATGCGCCTCGACCCGCGTCTGGCCCCGATCAAGGTCGCCGTCCTGCCGCTGTCCCGCAACCCGCAGCTGTCGCCGAAGGCCAAGGGCCTCGCTGCCGACCTGCGCAAGTTCTGGAACATCGAGTTCGACGACGCGGGCGCCATCGGTCGCCGCTACCGCCGCCAGGACGAGATCGGTACGCCGTTCTGCGTCACCGTCGACTTCGACACCCTGGACGACAACGCGGTGACCGTGCGCGAGCGCGACACCATGAAGCAGGAGCGCGTCTCCCTGGACCAGATCCAGAGCTACCTCGGCAGCCGCCTGCTCGGCTGCTAGTTCCCGCCGCCTGAAAGACCGGTGGCCCGGTGCGCGGATCGCGCACCGGGCCACCGGTCTTTTTCGTACGCAGCCGCCAGGGCGGTCAGGCTGTGAGGCCTTCGGCCTGCCCGGCCGCGGCGGCCGCCGCGGCGGCCCGCTTCTCACCCTCGGCCTTGGTGCGCTTGACGAAGCTGATCGTCCAGAGGGCCAGGCCGCCGAGCGTCCCGTAGATCATGAACGGGCTGAGGGTCACCATGGTGGAGGTGTCCAGGACGTACGACAGGACGATCCGGACCGCCGCCTCGATGAGGTAGGCAACGCCCCACACCAGGGTCATGCGGCGCTGGGCGTTGCGGAAACCCTCGAACCGCCACAGGCCGTTGTAGTACGCCACGCCCGCCGGGGTGCCGTCCGTGCCGAACTTCCGGCCGAAGTAGAACATCAGCGGCCGCGGCGCGAGCAGGGTGCCGAGGCACAGGAGCCCGAACAGGCCCGTCACGGCGGAGTCCTTGACCAGCAGGGCCTGCGTGGACTGGGCACCCACGAGGGAGACCACGGCGGTGATCACCAGGAACACCAGGGTGACGATGGCGAACTCGTCCAGCTTGCGCCGCCAGGCCACCATGATGGCGCTGTCGAGTACCGGCCAGGCGCCGCTGGCCAGCAGAGCCGAGGCCTCGCTCCAGCCGTGGTCGTCGACGAGGGTGTTGTAGGTGACGATCGGTGCGACCACGTTGAGTGCGATGGTAAGGATCAAGCCGATCGCCGCCGCGCCGCCGGAGCGGGCAGGAGGTGCGGGCTGGGCAGCCTGAGTGGGTTGAGCGGACAAGGTTCCCCCTGGAACGTGCCTGATGAAGTGCGGTAGGGGGACCGTATGGAGTTTGACGGGGGACAGACAAGTCGGACGCGCCCAAAATGATCATCAAGCTGTCCGGACTGACCGGTTCCGGACATCGCGTTGCGCGCGTTGCCGACGCGGTCAGGCGCGCAGGCCCCGGATGACGAGGGCGGTGACCGCCTCGAACTCCGTGATGATCGTGGGCGAGAGCCACTCGGCCGCGTACTGCGGATCGTGGAAACGGCCGGTGGCGTCGAACACCGCCCGGGCGGCGGCCGGCACATCGGGCGCACTGAGCGAGCCGGCCTCGACGCCCTCGGAGATGATCCGGCCCAACTGGTCGATCAGCTGGCTCAGATGGTGGTCCACCACGCCGCTGCTCTCGGAGAGCAGCACCGTGTACGTGGCGAACAGCTCCGGGTCGTCACCCGCCTTGTGCCGCTTGGCCTCGAAGAGCGCCTCCAGCCAGGCCTCCAGCTTGGAGGGCGCAGCCGGGCCGGTGGCCGAGGCGATCTCCTCCAGGCGGACGACGCTCTTGGCGAGCCAGCGGTCCGTGACGGCCTCGCGCAGGGCCGCCTTCGACGGGAAGTGCCGGTACACGCTGCCGTGGCTGACGCCCAGGGCGCGGGCCACGTCCACCACGGTCGCCTTGGTGGGCCCGTAGCGGCGCAGCACCTCCTCGGTGGTCTCGAGGATGCGCTCGGGTGTCAGGGGCTCGGCAGCAGCGGGGGGCATGAGTACGACCGTACCGCCCGCTCAGTGCTCGCTGTCGAGGTGGGCCATTTGCGCTGCCGGGTACCGCTCGCCGGCCGCGGCTCCCGCCGGGACCGCCTCCTCGATGGCCGCCAGGTCCGCAGAAGTCAGCTCCACGTCCATGGCACCCAGTGCCTCGGACAGCCGGTCCCGGCGGCGGGCGCCCACCAGCGGCACGATGTCCTCGCCGCGCGAGAGCACCCAGGCGATGGCGGTCTGGGCGACGCTGACCCCCTTGTCCGCCGCGACCTTGCGCAGGGCGTCGACCAGGTCGAGGTTGTGCTGCAGGTTCTCGCCCTGGAAGCGGGGGCTCATTCCGCGGAAGTCGCCCGGCGCCAGCTCCCGGTCGCGGCTGAAGTGCCCGCTGATCAGACCTCGGCTCAGCACCCCGTACGCCGTGACGCCGATGCCCAGCTCGCGGGCGGTCGGCAGGATCTCCTCCTCGATGCCGCGGGAGATGAGCGAGTACTCGATCTGGAGGTCCGCGATCGGGGCCACGGCCGCGGCTCTGCGCAGCGTGTCCGCGCCGACCTCGGAGAGGCCGATGTGCCGCACGTGCCCGGCTTCGACGGCCTCGGCGATGGCGCCGACGGTCTCCTCGATCGGGACGGCCGGGTCGACACGGGCGATCCGGTAGACGTCGATGTGGTCCCGGCCGAGGCGCTGGAGCGAGTAGGCCAGGAAGTTCCTGACGGCCTCGGGGCGGCCGTCGTAGCCGGTGAATCCGCCCTCGACGGTGCGCAGGGCACCGAACTTCACGCTGACCAGGGCCTGCTCACGGGCCGCGGCGGGCGCGGTGCGCAGGGCCTCGCCGATGAGCATCTCGTTGTGCCCCATGCCGTAGAAGTCGCCGGTGTCGAGCAGCGCACTCGTGCCGTCGGGGACGGCGTCCAGGTAGGCGTGGATGGTCGCGATCGACTCGGTGCGGTCGGCCTCCCCGTACAGGGCGGACATGCCCATGCAGCCCAGCCCCAGCGGGAAGACGGAGGGGCCGGTGGAGCCGAGGGTGCGGGTGTTCTCGTTCTTGGTCATGGAACAACCATGGCATGACGGGTGACAGATTTCAATATCTGTCACCCGTCAGGGTGGCTATGCCGCCACCCGCAGGGCGAGCGCCGCCGCCGCGACCAGGGCGAGGGTGGCCGCCGGGGCCAGTTCGAAGTCCTTCACGCGCAGGTGGCTGATGACCGCGCCGATGAAGTAGAGGGTCACGCCGACGGCGGCGGCCACGCCCAGCGGAGTCACCCACAGGCCCGCGACCAGGCCTGCCGCGCCGGCCGCCTTCGCGATGGCCAGCAGGGGCAGCCAGCTGTCCGGGACCTGGACCTTCCGCGCGCTCGCGACGATCGCCTCGGTCCGCTGGAACGTGAACGTGGCGGACGCGGCCAGGACGAGTGCGAGCAGACCGGCGACGACGGCGTACGCAATGAACATGATGAGCTCCAACGATCGAGGATGTTAAATCATTGAGTACCATCAACGATCGATCCTCCGCAACCATTCCTCGGTTGTTACGATGTCTGATATGACGGCAGCTCAGGAGTCTCCGCACCCCCCGCAGCGGCTGGGCCTGCTGCTGGCCTGGCACGGCTCGATCACCGAGACCCGCATGAAGAAGGCGCTCAGCGCGGCCGGACTCACCCCGCGGCACGCGATGACGCTGATGCGCCTCGAGGACGGCCCCATCGGCCAGCGGGCACTCGCCGAGGGGCTCGAGGTGGACCCGAGCGTGCTGGTCGGCATCCTCAACGACCTGGAGGGCGAGGGTCTCGCCCTGCGCCGCCGGGATCCGGCCGACCGCCGCCGCCACAACGTGGCCATCACCGAGGCCGGATCGGCCGCCCTCGCCAAGACGAACGCGGCGCTCGACGAGGTCGAACGCTCCCTGTTCGCCGCGCTCTCGCAGCAGGACCAGGACGCGCTGCGCAGCCTGCTGGCCCGGATCGACTCGAACCCCGAGGACTTCAACTGCGGCGAATAGGCGCCGAGGGGGTGTCCGGCGTCAGCCGCGCGGCGGAGCTTCGGCCGACTGCGAGGACACCGTGGCCGTCCGCTCCAGCCTCCGGGCGGTCCGTGTCGCCGTCCCCATGGCCCACCGGCCACTGGTCGCGGCGCCCACGACGAGGGCGAGCAGCCCGCAGCCCGTGATGATCCACCAGGCCGGCCGGGTCGCCTCGACGAAATCGGCGCCGCCCGCCGTCCCGGCCGCCAGGACCGCGCCGATCACGGCCACGCCCAGCGTGCCACCGGTCTGCCGGCTGGTGGAGGCCACCGCGGCCGCGACCCCCGCCTGGGACCGGGGCATCCCGGAGACCGCGGTGTTGGTGATGGGTGCGTTCACCATGCCGAAGCCCAGCCCGAACAGCACGTACGCCGTGAACAGCAGCGGCGTCGAGGTCTGCGCCGAGAAGGCGGCGAACAGCACCCCGCTCGCCGCCATCGCCGTCCCCGCGATCAGCAGCGAGGGCCGCGGCCCCCGATTGCCGACCAGACGGCCCGACAGCGGGGCGCAGAGGAACGTCAGCAGGGCCATCGGCAGCATGTAGAGCCCGGCGTCGAGCGCGCTGAGCCCCCGTACGTCCTGCAGGTACAGGGTGTTCAGGAACAGGAACCCGGACAGCGCGGCAAAGGCGCTGATCGCTATCACCGTCGCGCCACTGAACGGAGCGCTCCGGAAGAACCGCGGGTCGATCAGCGGCTCCGCCCGCCGCGGCTCGTAGAAGAGCAGCCCCGCCAGCGAGGCCACGGCCAGGGCCGTGCAGCCGAGGATGACCGGCGAGCTCCAGCCGGCGCTCGGCGCCTCGATGATCCCGTACGTCACGGACCCCAGCAGGGCCATGACCAGCAGCTGGCCCACCGGGTCCGGGCGGCGCGGGTGTGCGGCCCGCGACTCCGGGACGAAGCGCAGGGTCAGCGCGAAGGCCACCAGCCCGACCGGGAGGTTGATCCAGAAGATGGAGCGCCAGCCGACCGATTCGACGAGCAGCCCGCCGATCAGCGGGCCCACGGCCATGGAGATGCCGACCACCGCGCCCCAGACGCCGATGGCGCGGGCCCGCTCGCGCGGATCCGTGAAGGTGTTGGTGATGATCGACATGGCGACCGGGTTGAGCATCGAGCCGCCCACGGCCTGGACCATCCGGAAGGCGATCAGCCACTCCAGGGTCGGCGCCAGCGAGCAGAGCAGTGAACCCGCCGTGAAGAGGACGAGGCCCGCGGCGAAGACCCTGCGGCGCCCGATCCGGTCCGCCGTGGAGCCAGCCAGCATCAGCAGCGAGGCCAGGACCAGCGTGTACGCGTCGATCGTCCACTGCATGCCGGAGACGGAGGCGTCCAGCTCACGGCGCATCGAGGGCAGGGCGACGTTGAGGACGGTCACGTCGAGGCTGACGATGAGCAGGCTCATGCAGCAGATCGCCAGGATCAGCATCCTCCGGCGGCGGCTCGACTCCGTCATGCTTACGATAGTACGTCTAACTAAAGAAATGCGTGTTGCGGTTCGCCTGGGCGACAATGGGGGGATGACCACGCTCCCTCCGCCGCTCGCGATCGGCCCGCACACCGTGCAGCCCCCCGTGGTGCTCGCCCCCATGGCCGGCATCACCAATGCCCCGTTCCGTACCCTCTGCCGCGAGTTCAGCGGCGGCAAGGGGCTGTTCGTGAGCGAGATGATCACGACCCGCGCCCTGGTCGAGCGCAACGAGAAGACCATGCAGCTGATCCACTTCGACGAGACCGAGAAGCCCCGCTCGATCCAGCTGTACGGAGTCGACCCGGCGACGGTCGGCAAGGCGGTCCGCATGATCGTCGAAGAGGACCGCGCCGACCACATCGACCTGAACTTCGGCTGCCCGGTCCCCAAGGTGACCCGCAAGGGCGGCGGGTCGGCCCTGCCGTACAAGCGGAACCTGCTGCGCGCGATCCTGCGCGAGGCCGTCGCGGGCGCCGGCGACCTGCCGGTCACCATGAAGATGCGCAAGGGCATCAACGACGACCACCTCACCTACCTGGACGCTGGCCGGATCGCCGTCGAGGAGGGCGTCACCGCCATCGCCCTGCACGGGCGCACCACCGCCCAGCACTACGGCGGCACCGCCGACTGGGACGCCATCGCGCGGCTCAAGGAGCACGTGCCGGAGATCCCCGTGCTCGGCAACGGCGACATCTGGTGCGCCGAGGACGCGCTGCGCATGGTCCGCGAGACCGGCTGCGACGGCGTGGTCGTCGGGCGCGGCTGCCTGGGGCGTCCGTGGCTGTTCAACGACCTGGTCGCGGCCTTCGAGGGGCGGCCCGAAGACTTCCACAAGCCCACGCTGCGCGAGGTCGCGGCCACCATGCACCGGCACGCCGAGCTGCTGGGGGAGTGGATCGGCGACGAGGCGCGCGGGGTGATCGACTTCCGTAAGCACGTGGCTTGGTACCTCAAGGGCTTCTCGGTGGGTTCCGAGATGCGGAAGAAGCTGGCGGTCACCTCTTCGCTGGCCGAGCTGGACGCTCATCTGAGCGAGCTCGACCTGGACCAGCCGTGGCCCGACAGCGCGGACGGCCCGCGCGGCCGGACGTCCGGAAACAACCGGGTTGTCCTGCCGGATGGCTGGCTGAAGGATCCGTACGACTGTGCCGGGGTGAGCGAGGACGCCGAACTGGACACGTCCGGAGGCTGAGAAACAGCTGACAAATTATGCCGCCGGCGGCGTGACATACGCCACGCATGGGTGGGGTTGCGCTCACATGAGCGCGAAAATCACGGGTAAGACTTCCAAAGGGTGGCACTGGGTGCCACCCTTTGTTCGTTCAAGACTTGAACGCAAATGTATCGATGATCGCTCATCGGAGCGGAAACAAGCCTCGGGAGGCCCTTGATCCTTCGGGAGGTGAACGCTCTTCGTAGGTTTCGGCTACTGATCAGTTACTTTCGATCTGCTGGCGCACGAGTGGTTACAGCCGCATGACGACCAAGTGGACGTACCCAGAAGCCTTCGATCTGGGTATGTTCCTGGCCGTCAGGGCAGCCACCGAGTCCTCGAGGAGTCGAGACCCGTGTCGGAAAACAAAGATCAGAAGTTCGTCTACGACTTCACCGAGGGAAACCGCGACCTCAAGGACCTTCTCGGCGGCAAGGGGGCCAACCTCGCCGAGATGACCAACCTGGGTCTGCCGGTCCCTCCCGGCTTCACCATCACCACCGAGGCCTGCAAGGTCTACCTCGCCAGCGGTGAGGCCCCGGCCGCGCTGCGCGACGAGGTCAGCGCCCACCTGGCCGCCCTCGAGGCGAAGATGGGCAAGAAGCTCGGCCAGTCGGACGACCCGCTGCTGGTCTCCGTGCGCTCCGGTGCCAAGTTCTCCATGCCCGGCATGATGGACACGGTCCTCAACATCGGCCTCTCGGACGAGTCCGTCGCCGGCCTCGCCTCCCAGGCCGGCAACGAGCGCTTCGCGTGGGACTCGTACCGCCGCCTGATCCAGATGTTCGGCAAGACCGTCCTCGGCGTCGAGGGCGAGCTCTTCGAGGAAGCCCTCGACGAGGCCAAGGCCGCCAAGAAGGTCACCGTCGACACCGACCTCGACGCCGCCGACCTGAAGAAGCTGGTCACCCGCTTCAAGAAGATCGTCGCCAAGCAGGCCGGCCGCGAGTTCCCGCAGGACGCCCGCGAGCAGCTGGACCTCGCCGTCGAGGCGGTCTTCAACTCGTGGAACACCGACCGCGCCAAGCTCTACCGCCGCCAGGAGCGCATCCCGAGCGACCTGGGCACCGCGGTCAACATCTGCTCCATGGTCTTCGGCAACCTCGGCCCCGACTCCGGCACCGGCGTCGCGTTCACCCGTGACCCCGCCAGCGGCCACGCCGGCGTGTACGGCGACTACCTGCAGAACGCCCAGGGCGAGGACGTGGTCGCGGGCATCCGCAACACCGTCCCGCTGGCGGACCTGGAGTCGATCGACAAGGCGTCGTACGACCAGCTCATGACGATCATGACGACGCTGGAGACCCACTACAAGGATCTCTGCGACATCGAGTTCACCATCGAGCGCGGCCAGCTGTGGATGCTCCAGACCCGCGTGGGCAAGCGCACCGCCGGCGCCGCCTTCCGCATCGCCACCCAGCTCGTCGACCAGGGCCTGATCGACGAGGCCGAGGCGCTCCAGCGCGTCAACGGCGCCCAGCTCGCGCAGCTGATGTTCCCGCGCTTCGACGAGGGCGCGAGCACCACCCTGCTCGGCCGCGGTATCGCCGCCTCCCCGGGTGCGGCGGTCGGCAAGGCCGTCTTCGACTCGTACACGGCCGTCAAGTGGTCCCGCTCCGGCGAGAAGGTCATCCTGATCCGCCGCGAGACCAACCCGGACGACCTGGACGGCATGATCGCCGCCGAGGGCATCCTGACCTCCCGCGGCGGCAAGACCTCGCACGCCGCCGTCGTGGCCCGCGGCATGGGCAAGACCTGCGTCTGCGGCGCCGAGGACCTCGAGGTCGACACCAAGCGCCGCCGGATGACGGTCGGCGGAACGGTGATCGAGGAGGGCGACGTCGTCTCCATCGACGGCTCCACCGGCAAGGTCTACCTCGGTGAGGTACCCGTCGTACCGTCCCCGGTCGTCGAGTACTTCGAGGGCCGCATGCACGCCGGCGCCGACGACGCCGACGAGCTGGTCGCCGCCGTGCACCGGATCATGGCGTACGCGGACCGCGTCCGCCGGCTGCGGGTGCGCGCCAACGCCGACAACGCCGAGGACGCCCTGCGCGCCCGCCGCTTCGGAGCCCAGGGCATCGGCCTGTGCCGCACCGAGCACATGTTCCTCGGCGAGCGCCGCGAGCTGGTCGAGCACCTGATCCTCGCGGACACCGACAAGGAGCGCGAGGAGGCACTGAGTGCCCTCCTGCCGCTGCAGAAGAAGGACTTCGTCGAGCTGTTCGAGGCGATGGACGGCCTGCCCGTCACCGTCCGCCTCCTCGACCCGCCGCTGCACGAGTTCCTGCCCGACATCACCGAGCTGTCGGTGCGCGTCGCCCTCGCCGAGGCCCGCAAGGACGCCAACGAGAACGACCTGCGCCTGCTGCAGGCCGTGCACAAGCTGCACGAGCAGAACCCGATGCTGGGTCTGCGCGGTGTCCGCCTCGGCCTGGTCATCCCCGGTCTGTTCGCCATGCAGGTCCGGGCGATCGCCGAGGCCGCGGCCGAGCGCAAGAACGCCAAGGGCGACCCGCGCGCCGAGATCATGGTCCCGCTCGTCGGCACCGTCCAGGAGCTGGAGATCGTCCGCGAGGAGGCCGACGCGGTCATCGCCGAGGTCGAGGCCGCGACCGGCACCAGCCTCAAGCTGACCATCGGCACGATGATCGAGCTGCCCCGCGCCGCCCTCACGGCCGGGCAGATCGCCGAGGCCGCGCAGTTCTTCTCCTTCGGCACGAACGACCTGACCCAGACGGTGTGGGGCTTCTCCCGCGACGACGTCGAGGCCAGCTTCTTCACCGCGTACCTGGAGAAGGGCATCTTCGGGGTCTCGCCGTTCGAGACCATCGACAAGGACGGCGTCGGCGCGCTGGTCCGCAGTGCGGTCCAGGCCGGCCGGGCCACCCGCCCCGACCTCAAGCTCGGCGTCTGCGGCGAGCACGGCGGCGACCCGGAGTCCGTCCACTTCTTCCACGAGGTGGGTCTCGACTACGTCTCCTGCTCGCCGTTCCGGATTCCGGTGGCGCGCCTGGAGGCCGGCCGTGCGGCCGCCGAGGCGAAGGGCAGCGACAGCCGCTGACCCCTCCACGGCCCTGACAGGGCCTGCTGACTGCGCGTCCGCCCCCGGGTTCCCTGACCCCCGAGGGCGGACGCGCCCATTTTTGTTGTTCAACAAATCTTTACGCCAGCAGGCGGTGGACGGATCCCCACCCGTCCACCGCCTGCTGTCAATCTGCCGGGCACGTCGGCGCTTCCCGGTGCGACCGACCGCCAGGCCCCGCAAAGCCCCCCACGGCCTTCACGGAGCGTTTCGGTCGCACCGGAGTGTGCCCGGCGGAGTACAGGATTTCGGTTGTCACGCCCCCGCCGAAAGGGGTTTCAACTGTGGCCGAAAGGGCGTGGTGACGTCGTGTGACGGCGTGCATACTCATGGGGCGGGGGGATTGCGGTTGCACAGGTGGGGGTTCGGTGCTGCGTATCCATTTCACTGGAGTGGACCTGGCACGCGTACGGATGGCAGGGCGTCCCGATGCGTTGTGGGAAACGATTCTGAGTTTTCACCGCTTAAGAGACCGGCGCGATGCCCGGCTCTTCGGTGAATGGCGTACCGAAACCCGGAGCAGGTTGAATAGTGAAACACGTTTGCTTGGTGCGCTCATACCGAGTCGCGGGTATTTTCCCGATTTCCTGACCCCTGTGGAGGGGCAGTACGGGTGGGACGTGGGACTCGACGCCCTGCGCGGGATCCGCCCCGAGCGGATGCGGCGCGAGCTGGCGCTGCTGGGTGCGGGCACGGGCGTGGGAGCCGCGTTCGGCATGCCCTCGGCCGTGAGCGCAGGCGCCGACGCGCCGGTCCCGCGGCGGCTGCGGGACTTTATGGACGGCGGCACCAAGCACCTGCCGAGGCTGCTGGGTGAGCTGCGCGGCTACCACCGGGCGGCCGTGGAGCCGTACTGGACGCACATCCAGGCCCAGATCGAGGCCGAGCGGGCCGCACGCGGCCGGGCCCTGCTCGACGGCGGCGCCGACGAGCTGCTGGCCTCCCTGCCGCCGATGCTGCGCTGGCGGGCTCCGGTGCTGGAGTGCGACTACCCCGTGGACCGCGACGTACGGCTGCGGGGGCGCGGGCTGCTGCTCCAGCCGTCGTTCTTCTGCCGGAAGACCGCGGTGACCCTGCACGACCCGGAGCTGCCCCCGGTGCTGGTCTACCCGGCCGCCGCGCAGCTGGCGTCGGCGCCGACCGGAGGCGAATCGATTCGGCCCCTGGAGGAGCAGCGCCAGCGCACGCTGGGCAAGCTCGTTGGGCACACCCGCTCGGTGGTGCTGCGGGCCATCGGCGACGGTGCCACCACCAGCGAGCTGGCCCGCCGGGCCGGCGTCTCGCTGGCCTCCGCGAGCCAGCACGCCTGCGTGATGCGCGAGGCGGGCCTGGTCACCACCCTGCGCCGGGGCAACGCCGTCCTGCACACGGTGACCCCGCTGGGGGCCGCGCTCCTCAAGGGCGGCGCGGTGGCCTCGTAGCCCGCCCCGGCCCCGGCCCCCCGGCCCCGGCCCCGGACCGCGTTCCGCGGACCGCGGTCCGGGGTCCCGGGGACCGCCGTCGTCAGACCCGGAAGGGCCCGGTCACCTCGTACGTGATGCCGCCGGAGGAGCTGCCCGTCGTACCGCGCTGGCTCGAGAAGTACAGCCGGGTGCCGTCGGGCGAGAAGGCCGGGCCGGTGATCTCCGAGGAGGACTGGCCCGTGATGCGCAGGAACGGGGCGACCACGTCGTCCGGGGTGATGACGCAGATCTCCATGTCGCCGCCGTCCTCGGCCACGTACAGGTCCCCGTACGAGGACCCGGTGACGTTGTCCACGCCCGTCAGCGGGGCCGCGCCGCCGGGCACGAGCGAGTCGTCGTAGGCCAGTTCGTACGTGCCGCTCGCCAGGTTGACCTGCCAGACACGGTTGTCGCCCTTGGTGGTGAACCACACCGTGTCGCCGGCGTAGTGGCAGCCCTCGCCGCCGTTGAAGTGCTTGGCCCCGGAGACCTGGGTGCGGGTCGTGGTCGGCGAGCCGTCCGGGTCGGGCACGTTCGCCCAGGTGAACGAGCCGGAGGTGGCGGAGCCGGCCACCAGCACCTGGAGCGTTCCGGAGGACAGGCTGCCCCAGGTCGTGGGCAGGAAGCGGTAGAAGCAGCCGTTGGTCTCGTCCTCGGTCAGGTAGACCGCCTGGCGCACCGGGTCGGCGGCCGCCGCCTCGTGCTTGAAGCGGCCCAGCGCCGGACGCTGCACGGCCGGGTTCACGCCGTACGGGTCGGTCTCGTAGACGTAGCCCAGGCTCACCTCTTCGCAGGACAGCCAGGTGTTCCACGGGGTCTTGCCGCCCGCGCAGTTCTGGCGGGTGCCGGAGAGGATCCGGTAGGCGCCGGTGACCGCCCCGGAGGCATTGAACTTCACCGCGCTCGCGCCGCCGGACGGGTTGATCTCGGAGTTGGAGACGTAGATCCAGCCGGTGCCGTCCGCGAAACAGGCACCGCCGTCGGGGGCGCTGTGCCACGTGTAGCTCGTGGGGCCGACGTTCTGGCCGGACCGGGCGATCACCCGGCTGCTGAAGCCGGCCGGCAGCCGGATCCCGTTCGCGTCGGCCGCACCGAGGGCCCCGTAGGGCCCGGTGCCGGGCTGGGCGGGCGCCGCAAAGGCGGCCCCGTGCGTCAGCGTGCCGCCGAACGCGGCGGCCGAGGAGCCGATCACGGCGCCGCGCAGGAAGGTACGACGTTCCACGGTCACTCCTGTGGGAGGAGGGGCTCCGCATCCGGTCGGGCGCGGAGTCGCACGCGCACAGGACCCTAGGAGCGCCGCATTGCCGCAGCCTCAACGCGGCGTGACGCGGGGGCGACCGGTTCGCGTGTGATCCGCACGACGTTCCGATCCGCACGATGTGACGAACCGCGGGACTTTCCGCCCTGGAGGGACGCCGCTTCGGCGAGGATGGTGAAGCAATGAACCAGTTCGCCGCGGACAACGACATATGCGGCCGCGCCGACCTCGCGGTCGTGCTGCGCCGCTTCTACACCGCCGCCTTCGCCGACCGGCGCATCGGGCCGTTCTTCACCGAGATCGCCGGGACGGACCTCGAGGTCCACCTGTCCCGGATCACCGACTTCTGGGAGAGGGCCCTGTTCCGCACGGCCGACTACGGGCGCGACGCGTTCGCCCCGCACGCCGCCCTGCACGCGGCGCGGGCGCTGACCGCCGAGGACTTCGGGCGCTGGGTGCAGCTGTGGCACGCGGCCGTCGACGGCCTGCACCGGGGGCCGAACGCCGAGCGGGCGAAGGCCACGGGCGAGCGGATCGCGCTGGCCCTGCACCGGCGGCTGGCCGGGCCGGATCCCGCGCTGCTGCGCAGACAGGACGCCTGCGGGTTCGTACCGCTGGCCGCGCTGGAGCTCCGCTCCACGGCCTGACCTGCGCGGACGGCCCTCGGTCGGCGGCTGCGCTGAGATCTTCGGAAAAGTTTTCGCAGGAGCGATGAGTTTTCCCGCCGCCCCCGGTCCATCTCTCGAAAGCACACCACGCGAGAGAAGAAGAGGAACCGAGATGCCCACCATGATCTTCGTCAACCTGCCGGTCAAGGACATCGATGCCGCCAAGGCGTTCTGGGGCAAGCTCGGCTACTCCTTCAACCCCCAGTTCAGCGACGAGTCGACCGGCTGCCTCGTCATCAGCGACACCATCTTCGCGATGCTGATGACCGAGGCCCGGTTCAAGGACTTCGCCACCAAGGAGGTGGCGGACGCCACCAAGACCACCGAGGTCATGCTCGCCCTGAGCGCGGACAGCCGGGAGAAGGTCGACGAGGTGGTCGACGCCGCCCTCGCCGCGGGCGGCACCGAACCCCGCCCGGCCCAGGACCTCGGCTTCATGTACGGCCGCGCCTTCGAGGACCTGGAGGGCCACGTCTGGGAGTACGTCTGGATGGACCCGGCTGCCGTCCAGGGCTGACGGCCCCCCGGCCACCCTCCCCCGCTACGCCACCGCCGCGGAGGTCACGGCGGTCCGCACCGGGTAGGTCCGGACCGCCGCCCCCTCGTCGTCCAGGCAGCGCCCCGTGGCGAGGTCGAAGCGCTGCTTGAGCAGCGGCGAGGCCACGAACGGCTTGCCGTCGATGCAGCCGACCAGCCCCCGCGAGAGCACGGCCGCCCCGGTGAACGGATCCCGGTTGTCGATGGCGTACATGCCGCCCGAGCGGCCGATGAACACCGCGGCCTGGCTCCCGTCGGGCAGCAGGACCGCCACCCCCCGCCCGGGGGTCAGGTCGGACAGCTCGCACACCGTCAGCCAGCCTTCGGCCACGTGCAGTTCCACGGTCATCGGGTGCCTCCCACGGCCTCCAGCGGCCGGATGTCGAGAATGGTCAGGTCGGGCTTGACCTGGTCGCGTTCGGGGACGAACTTCACGGTCGGGTCGGGGGCGCCCGGCGCGTTGACGAAGGACACGAACCGGCGCAGCCGCTCCGGATCCTGGAGCGTCTGCGCCCACTCGTCGCGGTAGTGCGACACGTGGTCGGCCATCAGCGACTCCAGCTCCGCGCACAGCCCGAGCGAGTCGTGGACGACCACGTCCCGCAGGTGGTCCAGGCCGCCCTCCAGCCGGTCCAGCCAGGTCGAGGTGCGCTCCAGCCGGTCCGCCGTGCGGATGTAGAACATCAGGAACCGGTCGATGAGCCGGACCAGTTCGGCGTCGGACAGGTCCTGGGCCAGCAGGTCCGCGTGGCGCGGGGTGGCCCCGCCGTTCCCGCCGACGTACAAGTTCCAGCCATTCGCCGTCGCGATGACCCCGAAGTCCTTGCTCTGCGCCTCCGCGCACTCGCGCGCGCAGCCGGACACCGCCGACTTGAGCTTGTGCGGGGCGCGCAGGCCCCGGTAGCGCAGCTCCAGGTCGATGGCCATCCGCACGCTGTCCTGGACCCCGTACCGGCACCAGGTCTGGCCGACGCAGGACTTCACCGTGCGCAGCGCCTTCCCGTACGCGTGGCCGGACTCGAACCCGGCCTCGACGAGGCGGGCCCAGATCCGCGGGAGCTGGTCGACGCTGGCGCCGAAGAGGTCGATGCGCTGGCCGCCGGTGATCTTCGTGTAGAGCCCGAAGTCGCGGGCGACCTCGCCGATCACGATGAGCTTGTCGGGGGTGATCTCGCCGCCGGGGATGCGCGGGACGACCGAGTACGAGCCGTTGCGCTGGAGGTTCGCGAGGAAGTGGTCGTTGGTGTCCTGGAGGGCGGCCTGCTCCCCGTCGAGGACGTAGCCGCTCGCGCCGAGGGTGGGGGCGAGCGAGGCGATGATCGAGCCGACGGTCGGCTTGCAGACCTCGCAGCCGTCGCCGCCGCGGGCCGCCTCCCGGCCGTGGCCGTCGAGGAGCTGCTCGTACGAGGTCAGCCGACGGGTACGGACGATCTCGTAGAGCTCGGCGCGGGTGAAGGGGAAGCAGTCGCACAGCCCTTTGTCGGCGGGCGCGGGCAGCAGCTGGCCGATCACCTTGAGGCAGCTGCCGCAGCCGGTGCCCGCCTTCGTGCACTGCTTGACCTCGGGGAGCGTCGCGCAGGCGGTGATCGCCTTCTTGGTGACGTTGTGGCAGGAACAGATCACCGCGGAGTCGGGGAGCGCCGACGGGCCGAGCGCGACGGGCGCGCCGAGCCCGGCGGGCAGGACCAGCTGGTCGGGGCTGACGGGCGGGACGCTGCCCGTGAGCGGGCGCAGCAGGCCGTACGAGTCGGCGTCGCCGACCAGGACCCCGCCGAGCAGCACTCCGTCGGGGGAGACGACCAGCTTCTTGTAGACGCCGGAGCGGGAGTCGGAGTAGACGACGTCGAGGCTGCCCTGGGTGGCGCCGTGGGCGTCGCCGAAGGAGGCCACGTCCACGCCGAGCAGCTTGAGCTTGGTGGAGAGGTCGGCTCCGGTGAACTCCTTCTCGCGGCCCAGCAGGTCCTCGGCGGCGGTCTCGGCCATCTCGTAGCCGGGGGCGACCAGTCCGTAGACGCGGCCGTCGGTGGCCAGTGCGCACTCGCCGATCGCGTAGACGCGCGGGTCGGAGGTGCGGCAGCGGGCGTCGACGCCGATGCCGCCGCGCTCGCCGACGGTCAGGCCCGCGTCGCGGGCGAGCTGGTCGCGGGGGCGGACCCCGGCGGAGAACACGACGAGGTCGGTGTCGACGGTGGAGCCGTCGGAGAGCCGCATTCCGCTGACGTGGCCGTCCTCGCCCGTGACGACCTCCTGGGTGCCGACGCCGGTGTGGACCGTCAGGCCCATCGACTCGATGGTGCGCAGCAGGGCCGCGCCGCCGCCGTCGTCGATCTGGACGGGCATCAGGCGCGGGGCGAACTCCACGATGCGGGTGCTGAGACCGAGGCCCTGGAGGGCGCCGGCCGCCTCGAGCCCGAGGAGGCCGCCGCCGACGACGGCTCCGCTGGTGCGGGTCTTCGCGTATTCCTCGATCGCGAACAGGTCCTCGATGGTGCGGTAGACGAAGCAGCCGGGGGCGTCCTTGCCCGGGACGGGAGGCACGAAGGGGTAGCTGCCGGTCGCCAGGACGAGCACGTCGTACGGGAACACCAGCCCCGAGCGGGAGGTGACCGTACGGGCCTCGCGGTCGACGGACTCGGCGGGGTCGCCGAGGTGCAGCTCGATCCCGTGCTGCTCCATGAACCCGGCGGGGGTGAGGGAGAGGTCCTCGGGGGTGGTTCCGGAGAAGTACGAGGTGAGGTGCACGCGGTCGTAGGCGGGCCGGGGCTCCTCGCAGAGCACGGTGATCCGGTGCGTGGCGGTGGCCCCGCGCTCGGCGAGTGCCTCGAGGTAGCGCTGGCCGACCATGCCGTGGCCGATGAGCACGATGGCGGGAGTGGGCGTGGGCGTGGCTGCGGCCATGATCAGGAGCCTCCGTCGTCGGTGAGCAGGTGGAACAGGTCGGTCAGGTCCTCCTCGTCCTCCCAGCTGCGGGCGAGGGCGCCCACGCTGGAGAGTTCGCCGAGGAGGACGCCGCCGACGAGGCGGTCGCCGCGGACGACGACCTTCCGGTAGGTCCGGCGGGTGGCGTCGGCGAGGCGGACCACGTCGTCGCCGGGGAGCGGCGTGGTCTCGCCGAAGGCGGCGAGGTCGAGGGGGCCCGAGCCGGTGCCGGTGCCTGCGGCGGTGGTGAGGGTGAGGCGGGTGAGGGCGCGGGTTCCGGTGTATGCGGGGGCGGCGAGGGCGGTGCCGGTGGTGCCGGTGAGGCGCGCGGCGAGGGCGTCGGCCTGCTCCAGCGCGGGCCCCGCGAGGCCGTACACCCGGCCGTCGTGCTCGGCGCAGTCGCCGATGGCGTGGATGCGCCGGTCGCTGGTGCGGAGCCCGTCGTCCACGACGATCCCGGTGCGCACCTCGAGCCCGGCGGCGAGCGCGAGCCCGGTCCGGGGCCGCACACCGCAGGCGAGCACGACGACATCGGCGTCGAGCCGGTACCCGTCGGCGAACTCGACCCCGGTGACCTGCCGTCGGCCGGTGTCCTGCGTCGTCGTCAGGCCGCGGACCCGGCATTCCGTGTGGATCTCGATGCCGAGGGCGGTCAGGTGGGTGTGCAGCAGCGCCGAGGCGTCCGCGTCGAGCTGGCGTTCCATCAGCCGTTCGCCCTGCTGGGCCAGGACCACCCGGGCTCCGCGTTCGGCCAGGGCGCGGGCCGCGGAGACGCCGAGGAGGCCGCCGCCGATCACCACCGCGCGCACGCCCTCCCGTACGGCCACGGCAGCCGACAGGGCCAGGCAGTCGTCCATGGTGCGGAACGCGTGCACCCCGTCTGGCAGTTCCCGCCCCTCCGGTTCGAACAGCCCGCGCAGCGGCGGGAGGACCGCGTTGGAGCCCGTGGCCAGGACCAGCGTGTCGTACCGCTCCGTGCTGCCGTCGTCGCAGTGGACCGTCCGGTCGGCGCGGTCGATGCGGACCGCCCGGACACCGCGCCGCAGCACCGGCCCGGGGGCCGGGAGGGCGGTCACCTCCGGTGCGTACCGGCCCGCCAGCACGTCCGCCAGCAGGACCCGGTTGTACGGGACGTGCGACTCCTCGCCGAGGACCGTCACATCCGGCCCCGCAGCGGCACCACCGGCACCGGCATCCGCACCTGCACCCGCGCCCAGCCGCGCAGCGAGCCGCAGGCCCGCGAGGCCGCCGCCGATCACCACCACACGCTGCTGCTCCGATGTCATGGCACGAGCGTGCGCGGCCGCTGTTTCCCCGCCGCATCGCCCCTGTTACCCGGTGGGAACGCGCACCTCAGCGCCCGGGTCAAGGGCCGGTGAGACGTCCCTCAAGGGCGGCTTAAGGATCGGTTCGAGCAGCTCAGCGGCGTTCGGGGGCGCCCTTGGCGTGATCCGCATGCGAGAGGCGGGGGTGCGGGTCAGGGGCGGGATGCCACGGCGACGGTGGCGTGGGCGAGGGGCCGCGCTGGCCTCCGTACCGCCCGCCGGGGCGGCTCGCGGCCGGGCTGGGGCTGGTCAGTGTGCTGGCCGCGACCGTGCTGACGGCGATGGTGGACCCGGCCGCCCCGGCGGCTCCGGACCGGGTGCCGGCCCGGGAAAGCTCAACCTTTGCGCAAGTTTCCGGGGATTGATGGGTCCTGCACCGATCGGCTTCATAGGGTCGGGCGCGTGCCTGACATATCAACGACCATGATCATCGTGCTGTGCGTGGCCGCCGCCGCGGCCGGCTGGATCGACGCGGTGGTGGGCGGCGGCGGGCTGCTGCTCCTGCCCGCCCTGCTCCTCGGCCTGCCGAACGCCCACCCCGCCGCCGTGCTCGGCACGAACAAGGCCGTGGCCATCGTCGGCACCACGGGCGCGGCGGTGACGTACGTGCGCAAGGCCCCGGTGGACGTGAAGCTCGCCGTCCGGATCGGCCTGGCCGCGCTCGCCGGCTCCATGGGTGGTGCCGCGCTGGCCGGCGGGATCAGCAAGGACGCCCTCCGCCCGCTGATCATGGGGGTGCTCGTGGTCGTCGCGGGCGTCGTGATCTTCAAGCCGGGCTTCGGCACCGCCCCCTCGACCGCGCCCGTCAGCCGACAGCGGGTGCTGCTCGCCATCGGGCTCGCCGGCCTCGGCATCGGCTTCTACGACGGGCTCATCGGGCCCGGCACCGGCACCTTCCTCGTGCTCGCCCTCACGGCGCTGCTCCACCTCGACCTGGTCACGGCCTCCGCCACCGCCAAGATCGTCAACTGCTGCACGAACGCCGGGGCGCTCGCGATGTTCGCGTACCAGGGCATGGTGCTGTGGCAGCTGGCCGCGCTGATGGCGGTGTTCAACCTGGCCGGCGGCATGATCGGGGCCCGGATGGCACTGAAGAAGGGGAGCGGGTTCGTCCGCGGTGTGCTGCTGACCGTCGTGGGCGCGCTGGTGGTCAAGCTCGGTCTGGAGCAGTGGGGCTGACCGGTCCCCGATCCCCGCTCCCCGCTCCCCGCTAGTACGTGCCGGTGAGGTGGGCGAAGACGACCACGTTGCCCTGGTAGCCGGTACGGGGCGAGAAGCCGCCGCCGCAGGTGATCACCCGGAGCTCGGCGCGCGGCGAGGGCCCGTACACGCGGGTGTCCGGAAAGCGCTCGGCTTCGTAGACCTCGACCGCATGGACGGTGAACACGGCCGTACGTCCGTCCGCGCGCGGCACCTCGATCGCTGCCCCGCGGTGCAGCGCGCCCAAGTGGTAGAAGACCGCCGGGCCGGCGGCGTGGTCGACGTGCCCGACGACGACGGCCGTGCCGACGGCGCCGGGGGTGGTGCCGTCGCGGTACCAGCCCGCCAGGTCGCGGCGGGCGGGCGGGGGCACCTCGATGCTGCCGTCCGGCCCCAGGCCGAGTCCGGTCAGCGGGGCGTCGACCCGGATGGACGGGATCCGGATCCGGGCCGGCGGCGATCCGGGGAGCGGGGCGATGCTGCCGGGGTAGCCCACCCGGTTGCTCAGCGCCTCTGCGGGGGAAGGCAGCGGGGGCCCGACGGACTGGCCGGATCCGCTGCCGACGAGCCAGATGCCGACGCAGGCGGTGAGCGCGACGAGCCCGCCGCGGCCGGCCTGGCCTCTGCCCATGGGTGCCCCCTGGCTGTGTTCCGGGTCCGTGTTCCGTGTGGCAGGCCGTCGCCCGGCCCCGCGAACGGGGGGACCTCGCGGGGCGGGCGACGGGGGACGGTACCGGTCGGACCGCGGCCGCAGCCGCGGTGGGCGCCCGTCAGCTCCGCGTGCCGCTCGCCCGGCGACGCAGGAGCCAGGTACCGCCGACGGCGGCCGCGGCCAGCACGGCCGCTCCCGCCGTGATCTTGGTGGGGTCGACGGTGGAGGTCGTCCCGCCACCCACCCCCGTGCGGACGTGGCCCTGCGGGCCGCGTTCGGTGACGACCAGATCGCCGGTGGCGAACTTGCCGTCGGCGCAGGTCGCGCCGATGTTGTAGGTGCCGGGGCGAGTGGCGCGGGCGATCTGGAACTGCCCGATGACCACCTCTTTGTGGGTGCCGGGCACCAGCTTGAAGCGGCCGCCGCCGACCGTGGTGGCATCGCCGTCGGCATGACTCCCCGGCCCGCACGCGGTGGTGTTCACGGTGACGCTGGCCCCGGGGGCGGCGGATTTCGGCCACACCTCCAGCTTCGCGAAGTCGCCGGGCGCGAAGCCCGCCGTGCCGAGCTCCGCGGCGGCCACCACGCCGGCGACCGGGCCGGTGAACGCGGCGGCGGTCAGCGTGGCGGCGGTGAGCACATGGGCGGTGCGTCGGCGCATGGGGACTCCTGGAGACGCGGGGTCGTGTTCCCGAGGAAACCCGGCCCGGCCGCGGCCCGCCTGCTGAAGTTCCGTCAGATCGGCCCGGCGGCCCGCCGTTTCCGCAGGTCACGGCGCCTGACTTCGGCCGTCCAGGCGACCCACCCCGTCCGGGTGAGGCCGGACCCGGAGCGGACCCGGCGCGGGCCAGAGCCGGGCTCAGCCCGCAGGCAGCGTCACCGTCGCCGCCGCGCCCGCCGGGGCCGGGTTGGACAGGGTCACCCGCGCCCCGATCACCTGCGCCTGGCCGAACGCGATGGTCAGGCCCAGCCCCGTCCCCTGGCCCCGCTCCGCCGCACCCGTCAGGAACCGCTGCGGCCCCTCCCGCAGCAGCTTCGCCGGGAAGCCCGGACCACGGTCCCGTACGGTCACCGTGTTCCCGCAGACCTCCACCGTGACCGGGTCACCGCCGTGCCGGCGGGCGTTGACCAGCAGGTTCGTCAGGATCCGCTCCAGGCGGCGGACGTCCGTACGAACCGGGGCCGGGCAGTCCGCCCCGACCAGCTCCGCCGCCACCCCCGCCCGCCGCGTGATCGTCGCGACCAGCGGACCCAGCGCGTGCACCCCCAGCTGTGCCTCCTCCCGGCGCGCGTCCAGCCGCGCGACCTCCAGCAGGTCCTCCGTCAGCGTCCGCAGCGCCGCGACCCGGTCCCGGACCAGCTCCGTCGGCCGCCCCGCCGGCAGCAGCTCGGCCGCGGTGTGCAGTCCCGTCAGCGGTGTCCGCAACTCGTGCGCCACATCGGCCGTGAACCGCTGCTCCGCCTCCAGCCGCTGCTGCAGGCTGGCCGCCATCGTGTCGACCGCCGAGGACAGTTCGGCGACCTCGTTCCGGGTTCCCGGCACGCCCGACGCCCCGATGCGCGCGTCCAGTTCGCCTTCGCTGATCCGGCGGGCCGTCTCGGCCGCCGTCCGCAGGTCCTTGCTCAGCCGGCTCGCCAGCAGCGCCCCGCCGATCGCCGCGAGCGTCACGACACCGGCCCCGGAAGCCACCAGCTGCTTGTCCAGATCGGCCAGTTCGGCTTGCTCACCGGCCAACGACCGGCGTACGGACAGCACCTGGTCGCCGCCGACCGGGCGCGCGGCCCACACCGCCGGATCGGACCCGGACAGGTCGAGGTAGGTGGTGCGCTGCCCCGCGAGGGCCGCCCGGCGCAGCGGCCCCGGCAGCCCGGGGCAGTCGATCCACGCATCGGCCTCGCCGACCTTGTCGTCGTCCAGCCGCCCGGTGAGCTCGTACACCTGGCGGACCCGGATCAGCTGCGCGACGGCGCTCTCGCGCGCCGCATCGCCCACCTGCCGGGCCCGCGCCTCGTGGATCAGCACGCCGATGGTCACCGCGACGAGCGCGCAGCCGGCCGCGAGCAGGGCGGAGATCTTCCAGCGCAGGCCGAGGGCCCGCAGGAGTTGGCGGCAGCGGATCAGGCCGGGCCTCACTCACACACCTCCCCGAACCTGTCGGTGCGCTTCGGCCGGGGACCCTGCCCGCTGTCGCAGTCCGCCGGGGACTTGCTGTAGCGCCGCTCGTCACTGACGACCCGCATCCGCTCGCCGTCCCAGTGGTAGCGGACGGCCTGCTCGGAGCCGTCGTCGGCGGCGGTGCGCAACAGCAGGTCGCCGCCGATGGCCTCGGCGGCCGGCCGGCGGCCGACGGTGAAGAGGACGGGGACGATCCGGGTGCCCTCCGCGGTGTACACGGTCAGCGCGGTACGCCCCGTCTGCGCGTCGGCGGCGACGATCAGCTCCGGTTTCCCGTCGCCCGTGAGGTCGCGGTAGAGGGGCGGGCGGATCCCGACCTTGCCGGGCGCGTCGATCCACCCCTTCGCAGCGAACGGCTTCATCTGCTTGTCGGCTCGTACGACGTCCTTCACGTCCACCGAGGGCAGCCCGCCGGGCCCCACCTCCGGCGCGTTCTCCAGCGGCTGCGGCGGGGGCTCGCGGGTGCCGACCGGCTTGCCCGGCGCCGCGGGGGTGGTGTGGTCGGTCCACAGCGGCCAGAGCGACTCGGGCTGCGGCTGGGCCGACACGGGCGGCGCGGGCTCACCGGCACCGAGCCCGCCGGGCGCGGCGCAGCCGCCGGCGGCGAGTGCACAGGTACAGGCGCTCAGGAGGACGGCGGTGAGCTGTCGGGTGGGTCGCTTCATGGGGGGCCAAAGGGGTCTGGGAGAGGACGGACCGACGGTAGACGGCCGTGGTCACGGCCACCGGGAGGTTGTGTAACAGCGGTGCGTACGGTGGAAGGGCGCAGGCAGAATCGGGACCAAAGTCCCGGACCGCGCGCTGTCCGCCGGAACAGAGGGAGGGCTCCTGTGACATCAGTCGATCGGCCATCGCCGCCACAACCGGCACAGCCGGCACCGGATCCGGTGCCCGGGGTGCTCACCGTGCTGACCACGGTCGACTCGGCGGAGGCGGCCGCGGCGCTCGCACGCGGCGCGGTCCAGGCGCGGCTGGCCGCGTGCGCGCAGATCTCCGGGCCGGTGACGTCCGTCTACCACTGGAAGGACGCGCTGGAGACCGCTCAGGAATGGCAGGTGCTGTTCAAGACCACCACGGCCGCGTACCCGGCCCTGGAGGCCCGGCTGACCGCCGATCACCCGTACGACACACCGGAGATCATCGCCACCCCGGTGGTGCGGGGCGGCGCGGACTACCTGGCGTGGGTCGCGAGCGAGGTGACGGCCGGATGACCGCCGAGCTCCCCTTCTTCGTGTACGGGACCCTGCGCCCCGGGGAGGTCAACCACGCCCTGTTCCTGCGGGGCCGGACGGCCGCCGAGGAGCCCGCGCGGCTTCCGGACGCGCTCCTCTACGACGGTCCCGGCTACCCGTACGCCGTCCAGCACCCGGGATCGGAGATCGTCGGCGAGCTGGTCACCCCGGCGCCCGGCACGTACGGGAGGCTCCTGGCCGAACTGGACCGGCTGGAGGAGTACCACGGCCCCGACCGGCCGCTGAACGTCTACGACCGGGTCCGCCGGGACGCGGTCCGCCCGGACGGCACCCGGACCCCCGCGTGGGTCTACCTGGCGGCCCCGCTGCTGGCCCGCCGGCTGCGCGAGTCCGGCACCGAGATACCGGGCGGCGACTGGTTCGGGCGGCGATAGGGGGCAGCGCGTTACAGCCCCTCGGCGCCGCGGTTGCGCAGGCGCTGGCCGTACTGCTGGAGGACCCAGAGCTCCTCCTGGACCGCCGCCAGTTGCTCCGGCGGTGCCTGCGGGCCCAGGCGCGACATGGTGCCCTGGATCTCGTGGACCCGGCGGTCGACCGCGCGCAGCCGGACCTGGACCAGCTGGACCCCCGCGTACACCTCGTCCACCGTCTTGGCGTGGATGGCCTCGACCGCCAGCTCGGTGACGAGCGCGCGGACCGTGTCGTTCGGCGCGGCGTCGCGGACCCGGGCCAAGTAGTCGTCGGTGCCCAGGGAGGCGCCGCCCGCCGCCTGGATGGCCTCGCGGACCGCCGCGTACGGCGGGGCGGTGAACTCGTCCACCCCGTACGCGTCGAAGGCCGGGGAGACCAGGGCCGGCCGCTGCAGCGCCAGCTTGAGCAGCTCGCGCTCGGTGCGGTGCGCCGGGCTGCGCAGGTTCAGCGCCGGTCCGCCCGCCGCCGGGGCGGAGGGCGCCGGCGGCGCCTCGTACGACGCGTGCGAGGACCGGCCGCGGCCCTGCTGCTGGCCGCCGGGCTGGTTGCCCCGCTCCCGCGCCCAGCGCGCCAGCTGTGCGACCCGCTTGACCACGAACTGCTCGTCCCGGATGCCCAGCATCCCCGCCAGCTGGACCGCCGACTCGTGCTGGATCGCGATGTTCTTGATGTTGGCGACGACCGGTGCCGCCTCGTCCAGCGCGGCCGCCCGGCCCGCCGGGTTCTCCAGGTTGTGCCGGGCCACGATGTGCCGCAGCGCGAACTCGAACAGCGGGGTCCGGGCCTCCACCAGCCCGGCCACGGCCGCGTCCCCCTGCGCCAGTCGCAGGTCGCACGGGTCCATGCCGCCAGGGGCGATGGTGATGGAGGTTTCGGCGGCGAACTTCTGGTCGTCCTCGAAGGCGCGCAGCGCGGCCTTCTGGCCGGCCGCGTCGCCGTCGAAGGTGAAGATCACCTCGGCCGTCGCGTTGTCCATCAGCAGGCGGCGCAGGATCTTGATGTGGTCGCCGCCGAAGGCGGTGCCGCAGGTCGCGATCGCGGTCGTGACCCCGGCCATGTGGCAGGCCATCACGTCCGTGTAGCCCTCGACCACCACGGCCCGCGAGGTCTTCGCGATCTCCTTCTTCGCCAGGTCGATGCCGTACAGCACCTGGGACTTCTTGTAGATCGCCGTCTCGGGCGTGTTCAGGTACTTCGGCCCGTTGTCGTCGTCGCGCAGCTTGCGCGCGCCGAAACCGACCACCTCGCCGCTGATGTCGCGGATCGGCCACATCAGCCGGCCGCGGAAGCGGTCGATGGGCTTGCCGCTGCGGCTGTCCTGGGCCAGGCCGGAGGTGATCAGCTCCTTGTCGCTGAAGCCCTTGCCGCGCAGGAAGCGCGTCAGGTGGTCCCAGCCGGCCGGGCTGTACCCGACGCTGAAGTGCTCGGCGGCGGCCTGGTCGAAGCCGCGCTCCGCCAGGAACCTGCGGCCGATCTCCGCCTCGGCGCTGCCCAGCTGCTCGACGTAGAACTGGGCGGCCGCCTTGTGCGCCTCGACGAGCCGGATGCGCTCGCCGCGGCCGCTGGTGCCGGCGGTGTAGCCGCCCTCCTCGTACCGCAGGGTGATGCCGGCCTGTCCGGCGAGGCGCTCGACCGCTTCGGAGAACGACAGGTGGTCGATCTTCATGATGAAGTCGAGGGTGTCCCCGCCCGCCTGGCAGCCGAAGCAGTGGTAGAGACCCTTGCTGGGGCTGACCTGGAAGGACGGGGACTTCTCGTCGTGGAAGGGGCAGAGGCCCTTGAGGTTGCCGCCGCCCGCGTTGCGCAGTTGGAGGTAGTCGGAGACCACGGCGTCGATCGGGACCGCGTCCCGTACCGCCTTCACGTCGTCGTCGTTGATCCGTCCTGCCACCCGTGAAGTCTACGGCCGGACGCCGACAAACCCGTCAGGCCCCCTGGCCCTCCAGCAGGGAGTCAAGCGGAATCGACGGGTCCGCCAGCGCCTCGCGGTTGACCTGCGCCTTCGACCGGATCAGGGCCTGGATGTGCTCGGTGACATCCCACACATTCACGTTCATTCCGGCCAGCACCCGCCCCTCCGACAGCCAGAACGCGATGAACTCCCGCTTGGCCGCGTCGCCGCGGATCAGCACCTGGTCGTAGCCGCCCACCGGGGCGTACCCCGAGTACTCCAGGCCCACGTCGTACTGGTCGGAGAAGAAGTACGGCACCCGGTCGTACGACACCTCCTGCCCCAGCATCGCCCGCGCCGCGGCAGGGCCGCCGTTGAGCGCGTTCGCCCAGTGCTCGACCCGCAGCCGGGTCCCGAGCAGCGGGTGGTGCGCGGCGGCCACGTCCCCGACGGCGAACACGTTCGGGTCGTTGGTCCGCAGCGAGGCGTCCACGGCGATGCCGCCGCCGTGCTGCCGGTCGACCAGGGCCAGCCCGGAGGTCTCGGCGAGCGCGGTCCGCGGGGCGGCCCCGATCGCCGCGAGCACGGCGTGCGCGGGGTGCTCCTCCCCGTCGTCGGTCCGGGCGGCGAGCACCATGCCGTCGTGCCCGACGATCTCGGTGAGCCGCGAACCGAAGTGGAAGCGGACCCCGTGCTCCGCGTGCAGGTCGCCGAACAGCCGGCCGATCTCCGGGCCGAGCACCGCGTGCAGCGGGGTGGCCAGCGGCTCGATCACGGTGACCTCGGCCCCGTACCCGCGGGCCGCGGCGGCGACCTCCAGGCCGATCCAGCCGGCCCCCGCGATCAGCAGATGGCCGTTGTCCCGGCCGAGGGTGGCCAGTACGCCCTTCAGCCGCTCGGCGTGGGCGAGCCGGCGCAGGTGGTGCACCCCGGCAAGGCCCGTGCCCGGGATGTCGAGGCGGCGAGGCTCGGCCCCGGTGGCCAGCAGCAGCTTGTCGTAGTGCAGCGCCGTGCCGTCGCCGAGGACGACCTTCCTGGCCTCCCGGTCCAGGTGGACCGCGGGCTGGCCGAGGTGCAGCTCGACGTCGGCCCGGGCGTACCAGGACGGCTCGTGGACGAAGACGCTGTCGCGCTCCTCCTTGCCCTGGAGGTACCCCTTGGACAGCGGGGGCCGTTCGTAGGGATGGTCGCGCTCGTCGCCGATCAGGATCACCCGCCCCGTGAACCCCTCGGACCTCAGCGTCTCGGCCGCCTTAGCTCCGGCAAGCCCTGCGCCGACGATGACGAATGTCCGGTGTGCGTCGACCACCTGATGCCTCCTCATAACCTCTCCGCCACATGCGACCACATGCGAGCGTCCCGCACTGAGCCTGTCGCGTGAAGGGGGAATGGCCCGATCGGCTCACCCTTCGGACCGGCGCGTGCGCCGTGTGAGCCGGGCGTGCAGGGAGCGCGCAGAGGCGTCCGTGAGCGCCGCGATCTGGTCGATGACCGCGCGTTTGCGGGCCTTGTCGTCGGGCGCGGCGTCGAAGATCGCCCGGAACTGCGGGTCCAGTCCCTCGGGTGCGCGGGCGCTGAGTGCCTCGGCGAGTTCGGCCAGGACGATGCGCTGGTCGGCGCGCAGCCGCTCCTGCTCGTCGCGCTGCATCACGTACAGGTCGGCGACGGCCTTGAGGACCGCGCACTCGTTGCGCGCCTCGCGCGGGACGACCAGCTCGGCCGCGTACCGGGTCAGCCGGCCGGAGCCGTACGCCTCGCGGGTGGCGCCCTCGGCGGCCAGGCAGAACCGGCCGATCAGCTGGCTGGTGGCGTCCTTGAGACGGGCCTGGGCGACGGCCGATCCGTCGTACCCGTGCGGCCACCACTCCTGCTCCATCAGCCGGTCGAGGGCCTCGCGCAGCTCCTCCGGCTCGGTGTCGGCCGGCACGTACCGGCCGATCGCCACCCGCCAGATGGCCGTGCGCTCGGGTTCGGCGAAGAGGAGGTTGGGGTCGAGGTGCCCGGCGTGCAGGCCGTCCTCGAAGTCGTGGACCGAGTACGCGACGTCGTCCGACCAGTCCATCACCTGGGCCTCGAAGCACTTGCGGTCCGCGGGCGCGCCGCGCCGCAGCCACTCGAAGACCGGCAGGTCGTCCTCGTACGCGCCGAACTTGACCGAGTCGGGGTCGGTCGGGTGGCCGCCGCGGGCCCACGGGTACTTGGTGGCGGCGTCCAGGCAGGCCCGGGTGAGGTTGAGCCCGACGCTGACGGGCTCGCCGCCGGCCGGGCCGGACACGAACCGCTTCGGCTCCAGGCGGGTCAGCAGGCGCAGCGACTGGGCGTTGCCCTCGAAGCCGCCGCAGTCCTTGGCGAACTCGTTCAGCGCCTCCTCACCGTTGTGCCCGAAGGGCGGGTGGCCCGTGTCGTGCGAGAGGCAGGCGGCCTCGACGAGGTCGGGATCGCAGCCGAGGGCCGCGCCGAGCTCGCGGCCGACCTGGGCGCACTCCAGGGAGTGCGTCAGCCGGGTGCGGGGGCTGGCGTCCCAGTCGTACGAGCGGCTGCCGGGGGTGACCACCTGGGTCTTCCCGGCGAGGCGGCGCAGCGCCGCGGAGTGCAGGACCCGGGCCCGGTCGCGCTGGAAGGCGGTGCGGCCGGGCCGTTTGTCGGGCTCGGCGGCCCAGCGCTCGGTGTCGGACGCGTCGTAAGGGCCGTTCGGGTCGAGGTGGCGGACGGGTGCGCTGGCGGTGCCTTCCATGCCTTCCATGCTCAGACGGTAACCGGAAGCACCGACAATGCGACCAATCTGAGCAATCCGCGCCAACGCGGTCTTTATGCAGTGGCCAGTTTCAGGGCGGCCGGGGAGGCCATGGCGGCCAGGGAGCTCCGCTGCCGGACCAGGGCCTCGTCGTAGCGCTGGAGTACGAGGCGGGCCAGGGCCGGGTGGTCGCCGAGCGGGGCGGCCGCCGGGCCCGGCGTGGCGGCGGCGCTCTGCGCGGCGAAGCGGCCGGGGGCCGTGAAGTACGAGGCCACCGCGATCCGGTGGTGGCCGCGGGCGGCGAGGGCGCGGACGGCGTCGGGGACGGCGGGCGCAGCGGCGGAGGCGTAGGCCGGTACGACGGGCGCGCCGCCGAGGCGCTCGGAGAGCAGGGCGGCGGTGCGGCGGGTGTCGGCCGCCGAGTCGGGGTCGCGGGAGCCGGCGGCGGCGAGGACGACGGCCGTACTCGCGCCGGGGGACCAGCCGGCCTCGGCGAGGCGCTCGTACAGGGCCTCGACCAGCAGCGGATGCGGGCCGAGCGGGGCGGCGACGCAGGTGTCGAGGTGGGCGGCGCGGGCGGCCGCTGCGGGGAGGTCCCGCTTGACGTGGTGGCCGCGGCCGAGGAGCAGCGGGACGAGCACGGCCGCGCCGGTGGTGTCCTCGAGGGTCTCGCCGAGGAGCGGCCGGTTCAGCTCGACGTGTCCGAGCCGGACGTCGAGGCGGGGGCGGAGCTCGCGGATCCGGTCGAGGAGGGCCAGGACGGTGGGGAGGGCGCGGGGGTCGCGGCTGCCGTGGGCGACGGCGACGAGGGTGGGCTGCATGGGCGGACTCCGTCGGACCGGCCCCCCGAGGTGTGCCATGGGCGCAGTCCGCTGAGCTGCATGCCGAGTTGGGTGGTGATCCGGGTCAGCAGCTCAGTGGCCGTGGCGGGGGGAAAGGGGAGGGACAGGGACTCGGGAGGGTGCACCAGCTCCGTCATGAACCGATCCTGCGGGCCGCAGGTTGCGTGGGCGTTGCGCGGGGGTGACGGGTGTTTTCCGGGTGCTCACCCGCTCATTCGTCCGAGTGAAAGGCGGGGGAGGGGGAACTGGGGGCCGGGCGTAGATCGTCAATGTGTGCGAACGACGTGTGGTGCAACGGGGGGATCGACCATGAAGCTGAAGCTGGTTCCGGGCTGGACGAGGACGGTGGCGGGGCGGCGGCGGGCCGTTCAGACGGTGGTCGCCGGCTGCGTGCTGCTCCTGCTGCCCTCGGCATGGACGCATGCGGCGGCCGCGGACCGGCTGCGGAGCACGGCCGATGCGCCGGCCGCCGAGGTGGCGGTGGTGTTCGGGGCGGGGCTGTGGAACGGGCGGCCGACCCCGTATCTGGCCAGACGGCTCGATGCGGCGGCCGAGCTGTACCGGACCGGCAAGGCCAAGGTCGTGCTCGTCACCGGGGACAACAGCCGCACCGAGTACGACGAGCCCGACGCGATGCGCACGTACCTGACCGCCCACGGGGTGCCGGGCGACCGCATCGTCAGCGACTACGCCGGCTTCGACACCTGGGACTCCTGTGTCCGGGCGAAGGAGATCTTCGGGGTGAAGCGGGCCGTGCTGATCAGTCAGGGCTTCCACATACGCCGGGCCGTCGCGCTGTGCGATGCGGCGGGCGTGGAGGCGTACGGGGTCGGGGTGGATGACGAGCACGATGCGACCTGGTACTACGGCGGCACGCGCGAGGTCTTCGCGGCGGGCAAGGCGGCGATCGACGCGGTGTTCAAGCCGGAACCGCGGTTCATGGGGCCGAAGGAACCGGGGGTGTCGCGGGCCCTGGGTGCTCCGGCAAACTGACGCGCCGTCGGCTCTCTATGCCGAATGGTCATATGCGAGTGTGTCCGTCTCACCGTCAGGGGTGTGGAACCGTGGCTGTTGTGGATCTGAGCGGCAAGGCCGTCGTCATCACCGGGGGAGCCCGGGGGCTGGGCGCGGCGGCGGCGCAGGCCGTCGTGGAAGGCGGCGGCAGCGTGCTGATCACCGACGTGCTGGAGGCGGAGGGCGCGCAGACGGCCGAGAAGCTGGGTGGCGCGGCGCGGTTCCTGCGGCACGACGTCACGAGCGAGGCCGACTGGCAGGCCGCCCTCGACCACGCCGTGGCCGAGTTCGGCCGGATGGACGGGCTCGTGAACAACGCCGGCATACCCACCGGGCAGCTCCTGGAGCACGAGAGCGTCGAACACTTCCGCCAGGTCGTCGAGATCAACCTGGTCGGCACCTTCATCGGCATGAAGACCGCGATACCGCTGCTGCGGGCGAACGGCGGCGGCTGCATCGTCAACATCTCGTCCGCGGCAGGGCTCACCGGCCTGGCGCTCACCGCGGGGTACGGGGCCTCCAAGTGGGGCGTGCGCGGCCTGTCGAAGATCGGCGCGGTCGAGCTCGCCGAGGCGGGGATCCGGGTCAACTCGGTACACCCGGGCATGACGCTGACCCCGATGACCGCCCCGGTCGGCATCCGGCCCGGCGAGGGCAACTTCCCCGGCGCCCCGATGGGCCGCGTCGGCGCCCCGGAGGAGATAGCCCCGGCGGTCGCCTTCCTCCTCTCCGACGCCGCCGCGTACATGACGGGCGCCGAACTCGCGGTGGACGGCGGCTGGACCGCCGGACTGACCGTCCGGAACCTCACCGGCCAGTAGCACCGGCCCCGGCCACTAGCACCTGCCCTGGCCCTGGCCGCGCGTCGGCGGCTCCGGCCGGGCGTCGGTGGGCCTCGACCGGGTGCCGGCCGCCTGCACGGGCGTCCGGCGGGCCTCACCGGGCCGGCCGGTCCGCGCTGAGGTGCCCGTACGGGAGGTGTAACCGGAGGCGGCGGCCCGCGTAACACCGCCGCCGCAGGCTGGGCCGTATGCACACCCCGGACTCCGCCACCGCCACGCACTGCCCGTACTGCGCGCTGCAGTGCGGGATGAACCTCCGCCCTGAGCCGGGCGGCGCGAGCGTCGTGGTGGAGGAGAGGGAGGATTTCCCCGTGAACCGGGGTGCGCTGTGCGGCAAGGGGCGCACCGCCCCCGCCGTGCTCTCCTCCCGGGTGCGCCTGACCGGGCCGCTCGTCCGCACCCACGCCGGACGGCTGGAGCCGGCCACCTGGGAGGAGGCCCTCGACACCGTCGCCGAGGGCCTCGCCCGCTCGGGCCGTACGCACGGGCCCGACGCAGTGGGGGTGTTCGGCGGCGGCGGGCTGACCAACGAGAAGGCCTACGCGCTCGGCAAGTTCGCCCGGGTCGCCCTGCGGACCTCGCAGATCGACTACAACGGCCGCTTCTGCATGTCCTCGGCCGCAGCCGCCCACCAGCGGGCCTTCGGACTGGACCGCGGACTCCCCTTCCCCCTGGAGGACATCCCGCGGACCGGCTGCGTCATCCTCGTCGGCTCGAACCTGGCCGAGACCATGCCGCCCGCCCTGCGCTACCTCACCGAGCTCAAGGCGAACGGCGGCACGCTGATCGTCATCGACCCGCGCCGGACCCGCACCGCCGAACAGGCCGACCTGCACCTCGCCCCCCGCCCCGGGACGGACCTCGCCCTCGCGCTGGGCCTGCTGCACCTGGTCGTCGCCGAAGGCCGCACCGACGAGGAGTTCATCGCCGAGCGGACCACCGGCTGGGAGGAGGCCCGGGCCGCGGCGATGGCGCACTGGCCGGAGCTGGTGGAGCGGATCACCGGCGTGCCCGTCCCGAAACTCCGCGAGGCGGTCTCCCTGTTCTGCGCGCCGTCCTCCGCGATGGTCCTGACCGCCCGCGGACCCGAGCAGCAGTTCAAGGGCACCGACACCGTCGGCGCGTGGATCAACCTGTGCCTGGCCACCGGCCGCGCCGGCCGCCCGCTCTCCGGGTACGGCTGCCTCACCGGCCAGGGCAACGGCCAGGGCGGCCGCGAACACGGCCAGAAGGCCGACCAGCTCCCCGGCTACCGCAAGCTCACCGACCCCGCGGCGCGGGCGCACGTCGCCGAGGTCTGGGGCGTCGACCCCGACAGCCTGCCCGCCCCGGGCCGCAGTGCGTACGAACTCCTCGACGCCCTCGGCACGGAGGTGAAGGCCCTCCTCCTCATGGGCTCCAACCCGGTGGTCTCGGCCCCCCGCGCCGCCCACATCGAGGACCGCATCCGCTCCCTGGACTTCCTGGCGGTGGCGGACGTGGTCCTCTCCGAGACGGCGGCCCTCGCCGACGTGGTCCTCCCCGTCACCCAGTGGGCGGAGGAGACCGGCACCACCACCAACCTGGAGGGCCGCGTCCTGCTGCGCCGCCGCGCCCTGACCCCGCCGCCGGGGGTGCGCACCGACCTGGAGGTCCTGCACGGGCTGGCCGCCCGCCTCGGCATCGAGAAGGGTTTCCCCACCGCCCCCGAGGAGGTCTTCGAGGAGCTCCGCCGTGCCTCGGCCGGCGGCCCCGCGGACTACTCGGGCATCTCCTACGCCCGTATCGAGGCCGAACAGGGCGTCTTCTGGCCCTGCCCGGACGATGCCCACGCCGGCACCCCGCGGCTCTTCCTGGACCGCTTCGCCACCGACGACGGCCGGGCCCGCTTCGTCCCCGTCTCCCACCGCGATGCGGCCGAGATCCCCGACGCCGAGTACCCCGTCCTGCTCACCACCGGCCGCGTGGTCGCCCAGTACCAGTCGGGCGCCCAGACCCGCCGCGTGGACGAGCTCAACGCGGCCGCCCCCGGGCCCTTCGTGGAACTCCACCCGCGCCTGGCGTCCCGTATCGGCGCGGTCGAGGGGGCCCCGCTCGCGGTCGTCTCCCGCCGCGGCCGCGCGGTGGCCCCGGCCCGCATCACGGACACCATCCGCGCGGACACGGTCTTCATGCCGTTCCACTGGCCGGGCGAGGGCCGCGCCAACTCCCTGACCAACCCTGCCCTCGACCCGGTGTCCCGGATGCCGGAGTTCAAGGTCTGCGCGGTCCGCGTCGAGCCGGCCTGACCGCCGGCCGGCTCCGCCGGTCGAACGTCGGCGCCAGCGCGGCCAGCAGCCGCTCGGCGTGGGACGCGGCGGAGCCGGAGATCCCCGGGTAGTCCGCCCGGAAGGCCTCCCAGTCGGCCCACTTGACCTCGGAGAAGGCCTCCAGCGTCAGCGGGGTGTCCCAGGGTGCCTTCGGCGGGAAGTACTCGCCCGACTCCCGGAAGACCGTGTGGATCAGCTCGTACGGGGCCGTGCAGCGTTCGGCGAGCAGGACCGCGTCGTAGAGGTCCTTGCCCTGCGGGTACATGTCCGTGGCCAGCCAGACCAGCTTCCAGGCCAGCGACAGCTCCGGCGTCGCCGCCCGCAGGCGCACGCCCGCGACATCGGCCGGCTCCGCCTCCGCAGGGAGTCGCTCGTTGAAGACGAAGTCCAGCTGGACCTGGCCCCCGGGCAGCCCCGGGGCGGACCAGGGCAGGACCAGGCGGCGCCCGGGAACCCGCTCGTACGTCCAGATGTCCTCGGAGACCGCCGCGCCGGCCGGGATCACCAGCCCGCCCTGCTCGGAGGCGGCCCGCTCGGCCGCCTCCGCGACGGCCGCCAGCATCTGCTCCGTGCGCGGTTCCTCGATCGCCCAGTCCCGGGGGACCACCACGAAGTCCAGGTCGTGCGGCTCCCGGGCCGCCGCTCCGAACCAGCCCGCCATGAGCATGCTGCCGCGCAGGACCAGCGAGTCCGCCCAGCCAGACCGGGCGACGCCCCGCGCCACCACGTCGAGCGCGGTCCGGCGGGCGGCCCGCCAGGCGGGGCGCAGCGCACCGTCCACGGCCGAGTCCGTGATCCGGTAGCCGTCCGCGAAGTGCTTGAGCGCCGGGTCGAAGACCCGGGCCTCGGGGGCCGCCGTGTCCAGGCCGGCCGTGGACGTGCGCGGCAGGTCGTACTGGCGTCGCCTCCACTCGTCCCCGGCCGCGTCCTGCACGCTCGTCGCGGTCATGTCGCCACCCCTTCACCGATCCAGCCGTCGTCCACCGACAGGTTGCTGTCGTACAGCACGAACTCCCGCTCCTCCGAGCGGATTTCGTACCCCGTCGAGCCGAGCGCAGCGGCCAGCGCGTCGCACGCCGCCGTCGCGCCCGCCGCCGTGCCCCGCCACCGCTGGGTCACGAACCGCTCGTGCGCGCCCCCGGCCAGGATCCGGCGGGCGTTCCAGGACAGGTGCGCCCCGTGCGGGGTCACCAGGGCCTCCAGGGCGGGCCGGTCGAAGTCCGCCGGCAGGAGCAGCTTCAGGTGGTGCTCGAAGTAGCCGCCGCCGGGGCCCGGGCGGTCCGTGGTCCAGGGGACCGTCTCCACCTTGACCCGCACCGGGTCGAAGCCCGCCGCCCGCAGCCGGGGCACCAGGGCCTCGTGGCCGTCGCGGTCCCGCAGGGTCAGCATCGGCTGGGACACCATCCGGCCCCGGGCCAGCAGGATGTGCGTCACCTTCAACCCCCGTCCCCCGGCCCACGCTTCGAGTCGCGCGAGCTCAGCCGGGTCGGGGCAGCGCACGGTCACGTGGGTTTCGTACTCGGACATGGCATCGATCTTCTCGGACATGCGTCCGATCCGCATCGGGATTCCCGGCGGGGGGTAACCATCCGGTCACGCACCGGACTCAGAAAGTGCTCGCACGCCCCTCGTGGCAGTGATGTGTCGTACCCCACACTGAGGTGCGGTGCCCCCGTCCTCGGAGCCCTGGAGGTCGCCCCCGTGCAGACCCAGATCCTGACCGTCAACGTGAGCCCGCCCGTCCAAGACACCGAGGCCATTGCGGGTGAAGAGCCCGAGGTCGACGCCGTGGACGAGGAGCCCGAAGAGCCCGAGGCGCTGGAGCTGATCGAGCAGGTGCCCGAGCAGCGCCGGCGCGCGGACAGCGGCGGAGCCGGCCCTTCCGCCGACCTGTTCCGGCAGTACCTGCGCGAGATAGGCAGGATCCCGCTGCTTTCCGCCGCCGAGGAGGTCGAGCTCGCGCGCCGCGTCGAAGCCGGACTCTTCGCCGAGGAGAAGCTGGGCAACACCCCCGACCTCGACCTGCGGCTCGCCCTCGACCTCGACAAGCTCGTCGTCATGGGGCGGATGGCCAAGAGGCGCCTCATCGAGTCGAACCTGAGGCTCGTCGTCTCCGTCGCGAAGCGCTACGTGGGCCGCGGGCTCACCATGCTCGACCTCGTGCAGGAGGGGAACCTCGGGCTCATCCGGGCCGTTGAGAAGTTCGACTACGCCCGGGGGTACAAGTTCTCCACCTACGCCACCTGGTGGATCCGGCAGGCCATGTCGCGGGCCCTCGCCGACCAGGCCCGCACCATCCGCGTACCCGTGCACGTCGTGGAGCTGATCAACCGCGTCGTGCGCGTACAGCGCCGCATGCTCCAGGAACGCGGGTACGAGCCCACCGCCGAAGAGGTCGCCGTCCACCTCGAGCTGACCCCCGAGCGGGTCCTGGAGGTGCTGCGCCTCGCCCAGGAGCCGGTCTCGCTCCACGCGCCGGTCGGCGAGGAGGACGACGTCGCCCTCGGTGACCTGATCGAGGACGGGGACGCGGCCTCGCCCATGGAGTCCGCCGCGTTCTTCCTGCTCCGCGAGCACCTGGAAGCCGTGCTGTCGACCCTCGGCGAGCGCGAACGCAAGGTCGTCCAGCTGCGCTACGGCCTGGCCGACGGCCGGCCCCGCACACTGGAGGAGATCGGGCGGATCTTCGGCGTGACGCGCGAGCGGATCCGGCAGATCGAGTCCAAGACGCTCAACAAGCTGCGCGACCACGCCTTCGCCGACCAGCTCCGCGGCTACCTGGACTGAGTACGGAGAAGGGGTGCCCTCTGCCGAGAGGGCACCCCCACACCAAGCCGACACGTCGACGCTAGTCGACCTCGGCCACCGCCTGCGCGAACTGCGCCGCGTACAGCCGCGCGTACGCGCCGTCCGCCGCCAGCAGCTCCTCGTGCGTGCCCTGCTCCACGATCGAGCCGTTCTCCATCACCAGGATCACGTCCGCATCGCGGATCGTGGACAGCCGGTGCGCGATCACGAAGGACGTACGACCGTGCGCGAGGCGGGCCATCGCCTTCTGGATCAGCACCTCGGTACGGGTGTCCACCGAGCTCGTCGCCTCGTCGAGCACCAGGATCACCGGGTCCGACAGGAACGCCCGGGCAATGGTGATCAGCTGCTTCTCGCCCGCGCTGACGCCCGCGCCCTCGTCGTCCAGCACGGTGTCGTAGCCGTCCGGCAGGGTGCGGACGAACCGGTCCGCGTGGGCGGCCCGCGCCGCCTCCTCGATCTCGGCGCGCGTGACCTCGCGGGCCGCGCCGTACGCGATGTTCTCCGCGATGGTGCCGCCGAACAGCCACGTGTCCTGGAGCACCATGCCGATCCCGCTGCGCAGTTCCTCGCGGGTCATCTTCGCGATGTCCACCCCGTCGAGGGCGATCTCGCCGCCCGTGACCTCGTAGAACCGCATCAGCAGGTTGACCAGCGTGGTCTTGCCGGCGCCCGTCGGGCCGACGATCGCGACCGTGTTGCCGGGCTCGACGCTCAGCGACAGGTTCTCGATCAGCGGCTTGTCCGGCTCGTACCGGAAGGCCACCTTGTCGAGCGTGACCTGGCCGCGCAGCTGCTCCGGCCGCTCCGGCACCTCGGCGTCCGGCTCCTGCTCCTGCGCGTCCAGCAGCTCGTACACGCGCTCCGCCGAGGCGACACCGGACTGCACCAGGTTCGCCATCGACGCGACCTGCGTCAGCGGCATCGAGAACTGGCGCGAGTACTGGATGAAGGCCTGCACGTCACCGATCGACAGGCTGCCCGAGGCCACCCGCAGACCGCCGACGACCGCCACCAGCACGTAGTTGATGTTCGAGATGAAGACCATCACCGGCTGCATGATCCCGCTGACCAGCTGCGCCTTGAACGAGGCCCGGTACAGCGCCTCGTTCTGCTCGGCGAAGACGGCCGCGGACTCCTTCTGCCGTCCGAAGACCTTGACCAGCGCGTGGCCCGAGTACATCTCCTCGATGTGCGCGTTGAGCGCGCCCGTGGACTTCCACTGCGCCACGAACTGTGGCTGCGACTTCTTGCCGATCTTCGCCGCGACGAAGACCGAGACCGGAATCGTCAGCAGGGCGACCAGCGCCAGCAGCGGGGAGATCCAGAGCATCATCGTCAGCACACCGACGATCGTCAGCAGCGAGTTGAGCAGCTGACCCATCGTCTGCTGCAGCGTCTGCCCGATGTTGTCGATGTCGTTGGTGGCCCGGCTCAGCACCTCACCGCGCTTCTGCCGGTCGAAGTACGACAGCGGCAGCCGCGACAGCTTCCCCTGCAGCTCCTCGCGCATCCGGTACACGGTGCCGTTCATGATGTGGTTCGACAGCCGCGTCGCGACCAGCATCAGCAGGCCGGCGAGGGTGAAGACCACCAGCGCCCAGATCGCCACGACCCCGACGGCACCGAAGTCGATGCCCTCGCCGGGGGTGAAGTCGGTGCCGGACAGCATGTCCGCCATCCCGCCCTCGCCCTTGGCGCGCAGCCCGTCCAGCGCCTGCTGCTTGGTGATCCCGGCCGGCATCTGCCGGCCGACGATACCCGCGAACACCAGGTCGGTGGCCTCACCGAGGATCTTCGGGCCGATGACCGAGCAGGTGACGCTGCCGACGACGGCGAGGACCATGCCCCACAGCTTGGCCCTGTCGTACGCGATCTGGCGCAGCAGCCGTTTGCCCGAGCCCTTGAAATCCAGGGACCGCTCGGCCGGCCCCATCATCATCCGTCCTCCGGGCCCGCTCATGCGGCCTCCGCCTCCGTCAGCTGGGAGAGCACGATCTCCCGGTAGGTCTCGTTGTCGGCCATCAGCTCGTGATGGCGCCCCTCGCCCACGACCTGGCCCTCGTCCAGGACGATGATCCGGTCGGCGTCGCGGATCGTGGAGACCCGCTGGGCGACGATGACCACCGTCGCGTCCTCGGTCTCGCGGGCGAGCGCCGCGCGCAGCGCCGCGTCCGTCGCGTAGTCCAGGGCCGAGAAGGAGTCGTCGAAGAGGTAGATCTCCGGGCCCTGCACCAGCGTGCGGGCGATGGCCAGGCGCTGGCGCTGGCCTCCGGAGACATTGGTTCCGCCCTGGGTGACGGGCGCGTCCAGACCGCCCTCCAGTGCGGACACGAAGTCCTTGGCCTGCGCCACTTCCAGCGCGCGCCACAGCTCCTCGTCGGTGGCGTCGGGACGCCCGTACCGCAGGTTGGAGGCGACGGTTCCGGAGAAGAGGTAGGGCTTCTGCGGGACCATGCCCACAGTCTTGGCCAGCAGCTCCGGCTCGATGCGGCGTACGTCCTCCCCGTCGACCAGCACGTGGCCGCCGGTCGCGTCGAACAGCCGGGGCACCAGGCCCAGCAGCGTGGACTTGCCGCTGCCGGTGGAGCCGATCACCGCCGTGGTCTCGCCGGGGCGGGCCACCAGGTCCACCCCGCGCAGCACCGGCGCCTCGGCGCCCGGGTAGCGGAAGTCGGCGCCGCGCAGCTCCAGCACGCCGCGGCGCAGGAGCTTGCGGATCGGCTCGGTGGGCGGGACCACGCTGGACTCGGTGTCCAGGACCTCCTGGACGCGCTCGGCGCAGACCTCGGCGCGCGGCACCATCATGAACATGAAGGTGGCCATCATCACGGACATGACGATCTGCATCAGGTAGGCGAGGAAGGCCGTCAGCTGGCCGATCTCCATGCCGCCGCTGTCGATGCGCATCGCGCCGAACCAGATGACGGCGACGCTGGAGATGTTCACGACGACGATCACGGTCGGGAACATGAGCGCGAGCAGCTTGCCGGCCGCGAGGGAGACACCGGTCAGGTCCGCGTTGGCGTCCCGGAACCGGTCCTTCTCGTACTCGTCGCGCACGAACGCGCGGATGACGCGGTTGCCGGTGATCTGCTCGCGCAGCACCCGGTTCACGGTGTCCAGGCGGACCTGCATCTTCCGGAACAGCGGCCGCGTCTTGAAGACGATCGCGCCGACCGACAGGCCGAGGGCGGGGACCACGGCCACCAGGACGCCCGACAGCTTCACGTCGAGCGAGAGCGCCATGGCGATGCCGCCGATGCACATGATCGGCGCGGAGACCATCAGCGTGAAGGTCATCAGCACCAGCATCTGGATCTGCTGCACGTCGTTCGTCGTACGGGTGATCAGCGAGGGCGCGCCGAACTGGCCGAGCTCCCGCGCGGAGAAGCTCTGCACCCGGTCGAAGACGGACGCGCGGATGTCGCGGCCGACGGCGGCCGCGGTACGGGCGCCGAAGTAGACGGCGCCGATGTTGCACCCGAGCTGGACGAGGGAGACGCCGAGCATCAGGGCGCCGAAGCGCAGGATGTAGCCGGTGTCCCCGCTGATGACACCGTTGTCGATGATGTCCGCGTTCAGAGTGGGGAGGTAGAGGATCGCGCTGGTCTGCAGCAGTTGCAGCAGGACCAGGAGGGCGATGGGTTTCCGGTACGGACTCAAATGGGTCCGCAGAAGTCGTATGAGCACGCGCAGGCTCCGGTCGGCAGATCGTGGGGTTCACCCCATCTTCGGCCACCCCGGCGCCGATCCCCACCGCTTTTCGCAAAGGCCGGTCAAAAGGAGTAGACCGGCCGCCGGGCCTACTGCGACGGCAGTAGGTCCCGCGCCCGAGGGGAGGAGCGGCGCGGCTCTACCCCTGGAACGCCCCGGGGTGGATCTGCTCCCGCGTCGCGATGTACTGCTGGCGCACCGCCTGCCAGGCCGGGTACTCCTCGCCCGGTTCGAAGACCTGCGCCGCCGGGCCCGGCCACACCGGCGGGGTGTGCGGGGCCAGCGTGCCCTGCTGCACCCCGAGCGCCCAGGCCGCCTGGCGCGCCGCGCCGAGCGCCGCGTAGTCGGCCGGCGCCGGTACGACGATCTGCGTCCCGAACAGCCCGGGAGCCGCGGCCTGTACGGCGGGCAGCTCGGCGGCCGCGCCCAGCAGGAACACCCGGCGGATCTCGACCCCGCGCAGGCGCAGCACGTCGAGCGCGTCGACGAGCCCGCACAGCATGCCCTCGAACGCGGCCCGGGCCAGGTGTTCCGGCTTCATCGAGTCCCGCCGCAGCCCGGACAGCGTCCCGGCGGTGTGCGGCAGGTTGGGCGTGCGCTCACCCTCCAGGTACGGGAGCAGTACGAGGCCGTGCGCGCCCGGCGTCGACTTCAGCGCGAGCGCGGACAGCCCCTCGAGATCGGTGCCCAGCAGTTCGGCGGTGCCGCGCAGGGCCCGTACGGCGTTGGAGGTGTTCACCACCGGCAGGTGCATGCCGCTGGCGTCGGCCAGCGAGGTGATCAGCCCGCCCGGCTCCGACAGCGCCTCGTGGTGCACGGCCATCACCGAGCCGGAGGCGCCCAGCGAGACCACCGCGTCGCCGGGCCCGAGGCCCAGCCCGAGCGCGGCGGCCATGGTCTCCCCGGTGCCTGCGGAGATCAGCAGCCCCTCCGGGGTCATGCCGGCGGCATCGGCCGGTCCGAGCACCTCGGGCAGCAGCGCCATGTGCCCGAGCGCCAGCTCGACCAGGTCGGGGCGGTACGAACCGGTGGCCGCCGACCAGTACCCGGTGCCCGAGGCGCCGCCCCGGTCCGTGGTCCGCCGGGCGGGCCGGCCCAGCAGCTGCCAGACCAGCCAGTCGTGCGCGGACATCAGCACGGCCACCCGCCGGGCCGCCTCCGGCTCGGCGCGGGCCAGCCAGGCCAGCTTCGCCACCGGCTGCGCGGACTGCGGGACGGATCCGACGGCCTCGGCCCAGGCGTGCCGGCCGCCGAGCGCCTCGATGAGGTCGGCGGCGGCGACCTGGCCGCGCTTGTCGTTGCCGACCAGGGCCGGACGTACGAGGGCGCCCTGCTGGTCCAGGGGCAGCAGCCCGTGCTGCTGCGCGGATACGCCTATGGCCTGGACGCCTTCGAGGAGCCCGCCGCCGGCGGCCTCGCCGAGGGAGAGCAGCCAGGCCTGGGGGTCGGTCTCGTGGGGGTGGACGCTCTCGGGATCGCCCGCGGGCTGCGGATGGGGCGCGTACCCCTGGCGCAGCACGGCACCCGTGTCGGTGTCACAGACGACGATGCGAGTGAAGGCGGAAGAACTGTCCAGCCCGGCGACTATCCCCATGCGGAGAATTCTGCCGCACGCCGGGCCGGGATCCGCCGCCCGGAGGCGCCGGATCCCGGCCGGTTCCCACGGTTCAGGTGTTGCTGGTGCCCCATTCATCCTCGGAGCCGCCGCCGGCCCGGTCGCGCAGTCCCCGTACCCGTCCGGCCAGGGACGCCGGGACCGCGTTGCCGACCTTGTCGCCGACGACGGCGAAGGCCTTCCCGGCGTACTCGCGGCCCGTGTGACCGGCGGTCTCGGCGGCATTGCGCACCGCCGGGTTCTGCGCGATCTCGCGCGCCGACTTCTTCATCTGCTCGTAGCGCTCGCGCCCCGCACGCGTTCCGAGCACGTACCCGAGGGCCAGTCCGACCACGAACGTGACCTTGTACCGCATGCCTGCCACCCTTCGTCGTGTGGTGCCCGGCCTGCTGGCGATACCGATTGGCGGAGCACCCCCCTGCTTGCGCTAATCTATGACTCGCAACGGGCGCTCGCCCCCCGGCAAGGCCGGAGGTGGGCTGTTCGGAGCACTGCAGCAATCCCCTGTAGCTCAATTGGCAGAGCAGCCGGCTGTTAACCGGCAGGTTACTGGTTCGAGTCCAGTCGGGGGAGCGCAGTCCCCTGTAGCTCAATTGGCAGAGCAGCCGGCTGTTAACCGGCAGGTTACTGGTTCGAGTCCAGTCGGGGGAGCGTGAAAGAAGAGGACCTCACGCGGGTCCTCTTTCTTTTTGCCCTGGTTCTGGAACCGGGCAGCCCTCAGAACGGTCTCCCTCGGCAGGCGAAGCCGATCATGCGAGGCATCCGAGGCAGGAGATCGTATGAGCGGCTATGCTGCGGCAGACGGCGCGCACACATGTACGCGCCACGCCGTGAAGGGGCGGTAGCTCAGCCGGTTAGAGCAGCGGACTCATAATCCGTCGGCCGTGGGTTCGAGTCCCACCCGCCCCACTGCGAGCCGCAGGCGAAGAAACGTTCTCGCCTGCGGCTTTGGCGTATCCGGGGGTGTCCGGGGTCATCCCGGGGCCCTCCCCGGGTCTCCGGGGCTAGAAGTTCTCCGTTTCGTCCGCCAAGTGGCGCAGTACGTCGTTCAGGTCCTGGCGGCGGGCGAACGCCGCGCGTTGGCGGTGGGCGCCCGAGCCGTCGCGCAAGAGGCCTGCCAGGGTCTTGGCCGCGTGGTCGAGCTCGCCCGACGCCGCCAGTTCCGGGGCGACCAGGTCCAGCAGGGCCTCCGCCAGGTCCGGCGCCGGGAGTTCGGCCCCCGTGAACGGGTCGAGGCCGAAGCCCTCCAGCCCGTCGTGCGCCGCCCGCCAGCGCGCGAGGCGCAGTACGTCGTCCCGCAGCGCCGGTTCGGGGCGCTGCTCCGCGATGTCCCGCAGGATGGTCGCCACCAGGGCGCGGACCAGCTCGGCCTGGAGGATCGCCGTGTCGATGTCCGGGGACATGTCGGGCGCCCGGATCTCGAGCGTCGGCCAGTGCCCGGACGGGCGGAGGTCCCAATAGACCATCTTCGTGTCCAGGGCCGCCCCGGAGCCGAGCAGGGTCTGCACCGAGCGCCGGAAGTCGGCCGTGGACGTGAAGTGCGGGGGCAGGCCCGCCGAGGGCCAGCCCGACCAGGCCATCGCCCGCCAGCTGGCGTGACCGGTGTCACGGCCGCCCCAGAACGGCGAGTTGGCGGCCAGCGCGATCAGCGTGGGCAGCCATGGTCTGACCCGGTTCGAGACCGCCACCGCCGTGTCCACGTCGAGGGTGCCGATGTGGATGTGGCGGCCGCAGCTGACGAGGGTGTCGGTGAGCGCGCCGAAGCGGCGGTGCTGCTCGCGCTGGCGCGGCTCGTCGTCGGTCAGGTGCAGCGGCCCTTCCACGGCCACCACCGGCGAGGGCGCGGCCAGCAGCCGGCAGCCGTGGGCGCGGGCCGCCCGGGCGAGGGTGCGCCGCAGGATGGCGAGCTCCTCGCGCAGCATCGGCGCCGAGTCGGCGACCGGGGTGGAGATCTCCACCTGGTAGCGGGTTCCCTCGGGATGCACTTCGTGGGGCAGGCCCGCGGCGGTGGCCAGGACGAGCGGGGCGGCCGGGACCACCCGGAAGGTGCGGGCGTCGACGAGGAGGAACTCCTCCTCGACACCGACGGTCAGCGGGGCCGTGAGAGGGGACGCGTGGACGCCGTTGTCCGCGCTGCCGGTGCTCGTGGTGCTGTTGCCAGGTTCGATCACTACGCCTCCCTGGACATACGAGTCTTTTCATCATGAGCCGAACAAGAGGTGAGGAGCGCACGCCGATTCAGTCAAATGTCCTGTGACAGTGGCGAGTTACCGGCAAGGACCGGCCCGGTCTGAGGCCGCGGGTCCGGATGGGGCGACTGGTGCGCGTGCGCGTGGGCCGGATGTGTACAGGCTCCCGGCCCGTTAATGCCTGGGGTCGCCGAACGGCCGCCGGTTATCATCCGCTGTGACCGGTACGAGCACCCCCACACCCACCCCCACCCGACGCGCGACGCGGATATTCGCGGACCTGACCCCGCTGCGCACGTCCGCGGACTACCGGCGGCTGTGGGTCGGCGGCACCATCTCCTGGATGGGCCAGGCGATGACCGCCCTCGCGATCTCGCTCCAGGTCTACGACATCACCCGGTCCAGCTTCTCGGTCGGGCTCGTCGGACTCTTCTCCCTCGTCCCGCTCGTCGTCTTCGGGCTCTACGGCGGCGCCATCGCCGACACCGTGGACCGGCGCAAGCTCGGCCTCTACAGCTCCCTCGGCCTCTCGGCCCTGTCGATCGCGCTGGCCGGAGCCGCGGTGCTCGACTACCACCGGGTCTGGCTGCTGTACACGGTCGTGGCGCTCCAGGCGGTCTGCGGCGCCCTCAACGGGCCCGCCCGGTCCGCGATGATCCCGCGGCTGCTGCCGGCCGAGCAGCTGCCCGCCGCCAATGCGCTGAACTCGGTGACGATGACCTCCGGGACGATGATCGGCCCGGTGCTCGGCGGGCTCATTGTCGGGTGGTGGGGCTACCAGGCCGCGTACCTGATCGACGCCGTCACGTTCTGCGCCGCCCTCTACGCAGTGTGGCGGCTGCCCGCGATGCTGCCCGAGCGGGAGGGCGGCAAGCGGGGACGGGCCTCGGTCCTGGACGGACTGCGCTTCCTCGGCACGCGGCCGAACATCCGGATGACGTTCTTCTCCGACATGGCCGCCATGGTGCTGGCGCAGCCGAAGGCGCTGTTCCCCGCCATCGCCGTGCTCTGGTACGGCGGCGACGCCAAGACCGTCGGCCTGCTGGTGGCCGCGCCGGCCGTCGGGGCGCTGCTGGGCGGGCTGTTCTCCGGCTGGCAGGGCCGGATCCGGCGGCACGGGCTGGCGATCCTGCTCTCGGTGGCTGCCTGGGGGCTGGCCATCGCGGTGTTCGGACTCACCCGGAACCTGTGGCTCGGGCTGTTCTTCCTGGCCGCGGCGGGCTGCGCCGACACCATCTCCATGGTGTTCCGCTCCACGATGATGCAGGCCGCGACCCCGGACGAGATGCGCGGGCGCCTGCAGGGCGTGTTCATCGTGGTCGTCGCGGGCGGGCCCCGGCTCGGGGACTTCCTCGCCGGGACCGCCGCCGACCTGACCTCACCGGCCGTGGCGATCACGGGCGGCGGGCTCGGGTGCGTGCTGGTGCTGCTCCTGCTGGCCCTGCGCTGGCGCGGGTTCGCCCGGTACGACGCGAGGTCGCCGCAGGCGTGATGCGTGATGCCTGATGCGTGAGGTGCGATGCGTGAGGGGCGCCCGGGCGGGTGAACAGGCAGGGCGCTACGCCGGTTCCAGGAGTACGGCCGGGAGCGTGCCCGTCACGATCTCGTCCCGGGGCAGCGAGAGGCCGAAGTGGCGCTCCACGACGCCCAGGGCGGTGCGGTGGACGTCCCTGCGGTCCGCGGCCTCGTCCGGGAGGCCCGCGGCGGTCAGCCCAGCCTGCACACGGGCGGCCGCCCCGGGCTCGCCGACGACACCGTCGTAGCCCCAGGAGCCGTCCAGGTGCAGGTTGAAGGCGCTCAGCACGACCTCGTCGCGGACGTAGGCGAACTGCGGCGGGACCGGCTTGCCGTTCTCCTCCTCGAACTCCAGGTGGCAGATGTCCACGCCGCCGCGGGAGAGCGGCGGCAGGCCGCCGAACTCGCCCATCCAGCCCCCGTACGCGACCGCGTACGACCATGCGCCGCTGCGGCCGTAGCGCAGGCCGATGTCCTCGTAGTCGACCAGGAGAGCGAGGAGTTCGGCCCCGGTGAGGTCGCCCACCGGTACCGCGGTGTGCGCGGGCCCGTGCAGGGTCTCCGTGAGGCGCCCGACGAGTTCCTTCGGGGTGAGCCCGTGGGCCATCACCACGCTGTAGCCGCCGAAGGCGATCGACCGGGGCGCGGCCAGCCAGGTTATTCCGTCCGTCATGACGGACATCCTGGCCGCTGCCTCTGACAACGCGGGGAGTCCGGTCAGGCCGGCCCGACCACGCCGCGTGCGACGCCGAGGTCGACCAGGTCCTGCGGGCGGATGCGGAGCTGGTCCGCCGTGGCCGGCGCCTCGGACGGGGGGCGCTTGAGGATGGCCGCCGCCAGTTCGGGGGCGATCACCGAGAAGTAGCTGTCCGGGGTGACCCAGGTGTTCCCCGGCGCGGCCAGCGCGAGGGCGCCGCCCGAGCCCCCCTCGCCGATCAGGAGGGTGGTCACCGGGACCCCGGCCGCCGCGACCGCCGCGAAGGTGTCCGCGATGGCGGCTCCGGCGCCCGCGTGTTCCGCCGCGGCGTCGTTGGCCGCGCCGGGGGTGTCCACCAGGGTGAGTACGGGGATGCCGAGGCGGTCCGCGAGGCGGATCACGCGCGCGGCCGTACGGTAGCCCGCCGGGCGGGTCGCCGTGCCGCACTGGGCGGCGTACGCGACGGCCCGCCCCTCCCGCAGCCCGAATCCGCACAGCATCCCGGGGTCCGTGCCGCCCGCCCGGTCCCCGGAGAGGGGGAGGCGGAGGGCGAAGTAGGCGTCCAGGTACGCCTCGGCGCGCGGCCGGTCCGGGTGGCGGGCCTGCCGTACGGCGTCCCAGCCCCCGGCCGGGGGCGGTACGTCCGACAGCGCCGCCGGGGGTTCGACCGGCTGGGCGGAGCGGGGCGAGGCCAACAGGCGGAGCCAGTCGGCGAGGGTCGCGGGCAGCTCGGCTGCGGGGACGACGGCGTCGACGTGCCCGGCGGCGTACTGGCCCTCGGCGGTGTACGCCGCCGGGTCCGCGTCCGCCGGCCGGACCCGGGAGCCCGCGAATCCGACCTGCGCACCCGGGAGCGCGAGCACGACGTCCGCCCCGGCGCCGAGCGTGGCCCAGCCGCCGCCGGTGGTGGGATCCCGCAGGACGGCGATCTGCGGGAGCCCGGCGGCGCGCGTCAGGACGGACTGGCGGGCCACGCGCTGGAGTTGGGTCAGCGCGAGCATGCCCTCCTGCATGCGGGAGCCGCCGGTGGCGATCAGGGACACGAGGGGGAGGCGGTGTTCGCGAGCGTGGGCGTACGCGGCTTCGAGCCGGTCTCCGGTGCGTTCGCCGAGGGAACCGCCGAGGAAGCCGAACTCGAAGGAGATCACGGCGGCTTGGCGGCCGCCGATGAGGGCGGTCCCGGTGACGACGGACTCCTCTTCGCCGGTCCGCGCGGCGGCACGGGCGCGGGAGTCGTCGTAGCCGGCCCAGGTGAGGGGGCCGTCGGGGGCCGAGTCGCGGTGGGGGGCGGGAAGTTCGGCGAAGCTGCCGGGGTCGGTCACGGAGGCGATGGCTGCGCGGGCCGAGAGGCGGGTCGTCGTCACGGAATCACCCTAGGGGGTGGGTATCGGGCGGGGCGGGCCGAGTTGGTCGGGGCGGCCCGGTTGCGCGGGGCCGGTCCCGTCGGGGCGGGTCGGTTCCACCTCCGGCGGGGCCGGTCACGTCAGGCGGGGCGGCCCGGTCGGGACGGGCGGTCTCGTTGCGCGGGGCCGGTCCCGTCGGGGTGGGGCGGTCACCTCCGGCGGGGCCGGTCACGTCAGGTGGGGGAGGGGGAGGGCGATCTTCAGGGCGTAGGCAGCGACGAGGCCGTAGCCGAGCCGGAAGGTCCAGGCGCGGGCGGCGGGGGAGATCTTGCGGCCGGCGAAGGCGCCGAGGGCGACGAGGGCCTGCTGCCAGAGGAGCGAGGCGGCGGCGACGCCGGTGAGGAAGGCGGCGGCGGTGGTGGGGCTGGTGAGGGCGGAGGCCTGGGCGGTGGTGAGGGCGGCGAAGTAGAGGGCGGTGGTCGGATTGACGGCGGTGAGCCCGACGAACCGTCCGAACGCCCTGACGGCCCCGGCCCCGGCTTCGTGCTCGAGCCCTTCCGCGGCCCCGGCCCCGGTCCCGGCCAAGGGGTCCGGTGCGGGCCGAGGGTCGGTGCGTTCGGGCCCTGCGGGCGGCAGTTCCCCGCCCTGCCCCTTCCCGAAACCGGGGCTCCGCCCCAGCCCCCGCGCCTCAAACGCCGGCGAGGCTGAAAGATCGGGGCTGCGCCCCGCACCGGGTGCCTGGAGCGGCGACCGGTTCGAGAGGCCGGGATCGTGCCCCGGGACCCGTGCCGTGAGCGGCGGGGCCGTGGCGTTGTGGATGCCGTGGGCGGCTATCGCCAGGAGGATGGCCGCCGAGGTCAGGCGGATCCAGGCCTCGATCGGGGTCACGTGGGAGGCCACCCAGGGGCCCAGAGCGGTGGCCAGGGCCGCGTAGGCGAGGTCGACCGTGGCGATGCCCGCCGCCGCGGCCATCGCCGTGCGGGGGTTCCGCATCGCCTCCTGGAGCAGCAGCACGCTCATCGCGCCCATCGGCATCGCCACGCCCAGGCCCGCGACCGCGCCCGACAAAGCGGGGGAGAGGAATTCGCTCATGGAACGGGAGGGTGAGGGGCGGGGGCATCCGCGCAGCGGCGTATATCGGCCCGGACTGCGAGAATCGCGGTATGGACCGCCTCGACAGGGAAATCCTCGGCATCCTGCAGCAGGATGCGCGGATCTCGTACCGCGACCTCGGCGTCCGCGTCGGGCTCAGTGCCAACGCCACCGCCGACCGGGTACGCCGGATGCGGCGGGACGGGGTGATCCGCGGGTTCACCGTCATCGTGGATCCGGCCGCCGACACCCGGGGCGGGCTCGTGGTCTTCATCGATCTGAGCCTGCGGCAGGACACCACCAACGAGGAGTTCGAGGAGCGGGTCGTCACGCTGCCCGGGATCACCGAGGTCGTGCACGTGACGGGGGAGTACGACTACCTCGTACGGGCCCGGGCCGCCGATCCCGCCGCGCTCGACGCGCTGCTGCGCCGGCTCAAGCGGGAGGCCGGCGTGGCGCAGTCCAGTACCCGCATCGCCCTCAAGGGCACCCACAGGTCCGCGACCCCCTAGAGCGCCGACTCCCAGTTCAGCGTCGTCCCCCGCGTGCCCGACTCCGTGCGGCCGTCGTCCGTGACCGTCAGGCGGGCGCGGGTCGGGGTGGCGTCCACCGTGACCTCGATCGACGTGACCTCCGAGCGGCGGTGGGCCGCGGCCAGGGCGCCGCGCAGGGCGGAGAGGAGGTCGCCGGCCACCGGCTCCCGGAGCAGGGCGTCCACCGCGCCCGCGAAGTGGACCGACGGCTGGAAGCCCAGCAGGACCGCCGCCCCGCCCGTCTCCCGCAGGACCCGGCCCCGGAACGTCGTCGGGGCGTCCGTCGGCGGCTGCTGGAGGGCGAAGATGGCGGTGCGGACCTCCTGGATGGTGGAGTCGAGCTCGTCCACCGCCCGGCCGAGTTCGTCGCCCACCGTGTCCCCGGACGGCGCGGCCGCCGACCGCTTCTTCGTGCTCTCCAGCATCATCTCCGTCGCGAACAGCCGCTGGACCACCAGATCGTGCAGGTCCCGCGCGATCCGGTCGCGGTCCTCGTAGACCGCCAGCTGCTCCCGGTCGTGCTGCGCGTCCGCCAGTACGAGGGCCAGCGCGGCCTGGGAGGCGAACTGCGAGGCCAGCAGCCGGTCCACGGCGTCGTACGGGCGCCCGCCCCGGGCGCGCGGCAGGGCGAGGGTGCCGATCAGCTGGCCGCCGCTCTGGAGGGGGAGCATCATGCTCGGGCCGAAACGTTCCCGGACGTGTGTGGTCATCCGGGGATCGGTGGACGAGTCCTCTATGAAGACCGGTTCGCCGCCCAGGAGCTGTTCCAGGACCGGCGAACCGGGGGCGATCGCCGTCCCGACCAGGTCCCCGGGGTCCGCGTGCGTGGAGGCGGCCACGATCTCCATGCCGCCCTCCGGGGTCGGCTGGAGGACCACCCCGGCCGCCGCGTCCGCGAGCAGGCGGGCCCGTTCGGCCACGCACATCAGCGCGTCCATGGCCGGCCGGCCCGCCAGCAGCGTCGTGGTGACGGCGGCGGCGCCCTCGATCCAGCGCTCCCGGCGGCGCGCCGTCTCGAACAGCCGGGCGTTGCCGATCGCTATGCCCGCCTGCGAGGCCAGGACGCGTACGAGGGCGAGGTCCTCCTCGGTGAACGGGCCGCCGCCCGACTTCTCGGTGAGGTAGAGGTTGCCGAAGACCTCGTTGTGGACCCGGATGGGGACGCCCAGGAAGGTGCGCATGGGGGGATGGCCCGGCGGGAGCCCCGCCGAACGCGGATCCTTCGTCAGGTCCTCCAGCATCAGCGGGCGCGGATCGGTGATCAGCGCGCCGATCAGGCCCGAACGCCCGTCGGGCAGGCGGGGGATCGCGGCGCGCTCCGCCTCGCTCAGCCCGGCCGTGTACAGCTCGGTCAGCCGGAGGCGCTCGGGGTCGACGACCCCGAGCGCTCCGTACCGCGCCGTGCACAGCCCGGTCGCCGAGTCCACGATGTGCTGGAGGGTGGACTGCAGCTCCAGTTCGGAGCCGACGTCGAGCACCGCCTCCAGGAGTACGGGCAAAGTGGCCCGTACTCCTGCGGGAGCGGCCGGCTCTGGCGCTGCGTCCGTCATTCGGCCAGCGGGTTGAGGACCATCGGGGCGATCTTCCCTTCGAGCATCATGCCGAGACCGAGCACGGCGCACACGTCCGGCCGTTCCGCGATGGCGACGGGCATTCCGGTGGCATCGCGCAGCATCTGGTCCAGGCCCGGCAGCAGGGCGCTGCCTCCCACCATCATGATCCCCCGGTCCGTCAGGTCGGCGACCAGGTCCGGCGGGCAGTCCCGCAGCACCTTGCCGATGCCGTCGAGCACGGCGGTCAGCGGGGTGTGGATGGCGTCCCGTACGGCGGCGGTGTCGACGTGGACCGAGCGGGCCAGTCCGGTGGCCACGTCACGGCCGTGGATGAGGGTGGAGGTGGGGCCCCCGCCGGTGATGTCGGCGCCGTGCAGGGCGACCTGGAGCGGGCGGACGGCCTGGCTGGGCAGCATCAGCTCGTGCGCGTGGCGCAGGTGCTGGACGACGGCGTGGTCGATGGCCTCGCCGCCGACCGGGATCCGCTGGGCGGTGACGATCGAGCCGAGGGAGAGGACGGCGATCTGGGTGGCGGCGGCCCCGCACACCATGATCATCGTCGCGGTCGGCTGCTCCACGGGCAGGCCGCAGCCGACGGCCGCCGCGATCAGGGTGTCTACGAGTTCGACGCGCCGGGCCCCGAGCCCGACCATCGTCTCCACGGCGGCCCGCTGGGCGAGCGGGTCGGCATCGTGCGGGGTGCAGGCGGCGGCCCGGAGCCGGGGCTTGCGGCGCAGGGCGCGCCGCAGCTTCTCGCCGAGCAGGTGGCGCAGCATCCGCTGGGCCATCTCGATGTCGACGACGGTGCCGCCGGAGACGGGGCGTACGACCCGGATGTAGTCGGGCGTGCGGCCCGTCATCCGTTCGGCGAAGGTCCCCACCGCGATGAGTGCACCGGTGCGGGTGTTCACGGCGGCGACGCTGGGCTCGTCGACGACCAGGCCGGCGCCCTTGACGTACACGCGGGTCCTGGCGGCTCCCAGGTCGACGGCGACGTGGCAGCGGCGCAACTGCTCAAGACTGACGGTCACGGCAGATCCTCCCGAGAGCGCTGACGCAAGAAGACCGGCGAATGCCGGTTGCACTTCATATCTTCTCGGGCGAATGGGGCAATTCGCCCGTTGGGCTGCTCCGGCCGGGTGTGGCGCACGGGGTGAGAGGTGCTGCACGGGGGTGGATTTCTGTACCGACAGGCACCACGATGCCCGCACCGTCCGCGCTACTCGCGCGTAACAAGGTAAAGGGGACCCCATGCTGACGCCCCGCCAGAGACTGTTGGCGCTCCTGACGCTCTGCCCGGCCCTCCTCGCGCCCCTCCCGGCGCAGGCCGCCGCCCGTGTGCAGCCGCACAATCCGGTGGTCTTCGTCCACGGCTACAACGCCGACCCGGGCGTCTGGGGCGGCCTGCGCGAGGACCTGCGCGCCGCCGGGTACACCGACTCGGAGCTCTTCTCCTGGGGTTACGACACGCACCAGTCCGTCAACGAGGTGCTGGCCGGGCGGCTCGGCGCGTACGTCGACCAGGTCCGCCGGCAGACCGGCGCCGCCCGGGTCGACATCGTGGCGCACTCCTTCGGCTCGCTCGTCGGCCGCTGGTACGTGAAGTTCGGCGGCGGCGCCGCGACCGTCGACCACTGGGCCTCGCTGGCCGGACCCAACCACGGCACCTCCACCGCGTGGGCGTGCGCCCTGTGGGACCAGGCGTGCCGGGACATGACGCCCGGTTCGTACGTCGTGAAGAACCTGAACGCGGGCGACGAGACCCCGGGCGCGGTGAGGTACGCGACCTTCTGGTCGAACTGCGACGAGGTCGTCAACCCGGACGGCAGCGTCCCGCTCGCCGGGGCGGCCAACACGCCGGTCGGCTGCCTCCAGCACAACGACCTGCTGGGGGACGACGCCACCTCGGCGGGCGTCCGTTCCTTCCTCGCCTCCTAGACGCGCCTCCTAGGCCCGCCTCCTGCACCCGCTCCTAGAGCTCGACCCCGTCGACCGCGACGCGCTGGAGCAGGCCGTACGTGAACTCCGCCACGCACGGCCGGCCCTGCGCGGTGAACGCGAGGCGCCAGCGGGTCGGCGCGGTGCCCTCCATCGGGCGCACCGGGGCGAAGGCCCGCGCCACCTCGTCCACCGTGGCCGACCAGGGCCGCAGGTCCTCGGGCCGCTCCAGTACGGGCCCCCGCGCGCCCGGGGCCCGTACCAGCCACTCGTTCCACACCGCCCCGTCCGGCGCGGCCAGCACCTCGAAGCGCAGGTCCGGCCAGAGGGGCACCGGCCACAGCAGGGCCTCGCACTCCAGGTCGCCGATGGTGCGGGCGGCCGTGGACTCCGGCGGGCCGAGCACCGAGCGGTAGCGGGCCAGCGCCCCGCGGGCGCGGGGGGACCGGACCATCGCCTGCCAGCGCTTGTTCGCCTCCCGCTGCTCGGCGAGCGAGGCGCCCAGCCGCCGCCGCGCCTCCTCGGCGAGGTCCGGCCGGAAGTCCGCCATCCGGCGCAGCAGCACCAGCTGGAAGGCAGCCGGACCGAAGGGTCCCGAGGGCGCTGAGGCAGTCATGGAGGCCACGATTCCACACAGGACCTCCACGAACCCGCGATACGGATGTTGCGTGGAACCACGTAGCGTGCGGACGTCATGGACTACTGCCACGCCTGCCGGAGGCACCTCAACGGCGCCCTGGCGTGCGCCGGGTGCGGAACCCCCGTCGAGTACCTGCCGCCCCCCGCCGCCGGTGGGCCAGCCGTGCCCACAGCCCCGTACGGCGGCTCCGCACGGCGTGAGGAGCCCGCCGACCCGTTCGCGGACTCGATCGTCGTGCTGTCCGGAGGGCATGACGGCCGGGCCGGTGCACGGCGCCGCGCCACGCACCGCCGGCGCCGCCGGACCATGCTGACGGTCGGGCTGGGCCTGGTGCTCGCGATCGGGGGCACGTTCGCGCTCGCCCGGATCGTCACCGAGGGGCAGAAGACCGACCGGGCCGCCGAGGTGGTGCTCACCGACGGGAACGGCCCGCAGGACCCGGCTCCGCTGCCGAGCGGCAAAGGGACTCCCGGCGCGCCTGCGGCGCTGAAGCCGGTGAAGGCCTCGGGGGCCGCGAAGGCCACCGCGGGCGGAACGCAGTCGGCCGTACCCGGGGCGTCTGCCGAGGGGTCCGCGCAGCCGGGTCCGACGGCGTCGGCCTCCGCATCGGGCAAGACGGGGCCGACGAAGGATGCCACCGGGCCGGGGCCGTCCGTAAAGCCCGGTCAGTCGGGGAAGCCCTCGCCGACCGGATCCGGGACGGCGCAGCCGCCCCCTCCGAGCCCGAGCCCGTCGCCGACCAAGGGCTGCTTCCTCTGGGTCTTCTGCTGAGCGACCGGACGACGCGGGCTTGACCCGGCAGGATCCGAGGGAGTCGGCCTAGCCCAGCATCCGCTTGAGCAGGTCTCGCAGGACCGCCCGCTCGGCCGTGGACAGCCCGGCCAGCGGTTCGCGCGCGAAGTCCAGCGACTCGCGCAGCCGGTCCGCGGTCTGCAGGCCCTCCTCCGTCGGGGCGGCCAGCTTGACCCGGCGGTCGGCCGGGTCCGGCCTGCGCTCGACCAGGCCGCGCGACTCCAGCCGGTCCACGATGCCCGTGATGTTCGAGGGCTCGCACTTCAGCTGCTGCGCGATCCGCCGCATCGGCATCGGCTCCAGGGACAGCAGGTTCAGCACCCGGGCCTGGGCGCCGGTGAGCTGGTGACTGGCTGCCGCGTGCTCGTACTCCTCGTGGTAGCGGGCCACGACGGTACCGATGAGCTCGACAACCTCAAGGGTCAGGGGATCTGCGCGACGACTGGGCATGGATCCAGAGTACCCATTTACTTGACAACATGAAATATCCAGGCGCATGGTTGTTTCACCTACTGAAGTATTCGTCGATTCCTCGATTCGGGAGCGCCCCATGTCTCAGATCCCCGCCGTCAGCCGCGAGTGGCACCTCGTCCGCCGCCCGCAGGGCTGGCCCGTCGCCGAGGACTTCGCCCTGCGCGAGGTCGAGGTCGCGGCCCCGGCCCCGGGCCGGATCCTGGTGCGCAACCTCCACATGTCCGTGGACCCCTACATGCGCGGCCGCATGAACGACGTGAAGTCGTACGTCCCGCCCTTCCAGCTGGACAAGCCGATGGACGGCGGCGCGGTCGGCGAGATCGTGGCCTCCGCCGCCGAGGGCTTCGAGGTCGGCGACCACGTGCTGCACGGCCTGGGCTGGCGCGAGTACGCCGACCTGGACGCCAAGCACGCCACCAAGGTCGACGCCTCGCTCGCGCCGCTCTCCGCCTACCTCGGCGTGCTCGGCATGCCGGGCATGACCGCCTACGCCGGCCTCTTCGAGGTGGCCTCCTTCAAGGAGGGCGACTCCGTCTTCGTCTCCGGTGCGGCGGGTGCGGTCGGCAGCCTCGTCGGCCAGTTCGCGAAGATCAAGGGCGCCGCTCGAGTGATCGGCTCGGCCGGCTCGGACGAGAAGGTGACGCTCCTCACGGAGAAGTACGGCTTCGACGCCGCGTTCAACTACAAGAACGGCCCCGTCGGCGAGCAGCTGAAGGAGGCCGCCCCCGAGGGCATCGACGTCTACTTCGACAACGTCGGCGGGGACCACCTCGAGGCCGCCATCTCCTCCCTGAACGTGCACGGCCGCGCCACCCTGTGCGGGGCGATCGCCCAGTACAACGACACCGAGCCGACCCCCGGCCCGCGCAATCTGGTCCAGGTCATCGGCAAGCGGCTGCGCCTGCAGGGCATCCTCGTCAGCGACCACGCGGGGCTCCAGCCGCAGTTCGTCCAGGACGTCGCCGGCTGGCTGCGCTCCGGCGAGCTCGTGGCCGACGAGACCGTGGTCGAGGGCGTGGAGAACGCGACCGAGGCCTTCCTCGGCATGCTGCGCGGAGACAACACCGGAAAGATGATCGTTTCCTTCACCGGTTAGGCTCACTGCACACCGTCGTGATCGTGGGCGCGAGTCACGGCGATTACCAGGAGGATCTCTTCACATGTCCATCCAGCAGACCGACGTTCTGTACACCGCCGTGGCCACCGCCGAGAACGGCCGTGACGGCCGCGTCGCGACCAACGACGGCCAGCTCGACGTCGTCGTGAACCCGCCGAAGGAGATGGGCGGCAGCGGCGCCGGCACCAACCCGGAGCAGCTGTTCGCCGCCGGCTACAGCGCCTGCTTCCAGGGCGCCCTCGGCGTCGTCGCCCGCAACGAGAACGCGGACGTCTCCGGCGCCACCGTCACCGCCGAGGTCGGCATCGGCAAGAACGACGAGGGCTTCGGCCTGATCGTCAAGATCTCCGCCTCGATCCCGAACGTGGACGCCGCCACCGCCAAGGACCTCATCGAGAAGGCCCACCAGGTCTGCCCGTACTCCAAGGCGACCCGGGGCAACATCACGGTCGAGCTCGCGGTCTGATCCGGCTCGCGCTCCACGACGGCCGCACCCCGATCCCGGGGTGCGGCCTTCGCCGTTTTCCGCCCCCGCTCTAAGCTGGACCCATGCGTGATCTTGCGGGGGGATTCGGCTACCTGCTGGCCGGACAGAGATGGGTGCTGCGACACGGCCGCTGGCTGGGCTTCGGCCTGCTGCCGGGGCTGGTCTCGCTGGTGCTGTACGCCGGCGCGCTGGTCGGGCTCGGCTACGGCGCCGACGACCTGACCGCCTGGGCCACCCCCTTCGCCGACGGCTGGTCCTCGCCGTGGCAGGGGCTGTTCCGCGGCTTCCTCACCGGCCTGGTCTTCGGCCTCGGGCTCTTCGTCGCGGTCATCACCTTCACCGCCGTGACCCTGCTGATCGGCCAGCCCTTCTACGAGTCCCTCTCGGAGCAGGTCGACCGCAGCGAGGGCGGCGACGTCCCGGAGTCCGGGCTCCCGCTCTGGCGAGAGCTGTGGATCTCGGCCAGGGACAGCCTGAGGGTGCTGGTCCGGGTGCTGCTGTACGGGATCGTGCTCTTCGCGCTCGGCTTCATCCCGGTGATCGGGCAGACCGTGATCCCGGCGATCGGGTTCTGCGTGTCCGGGTTCTTCCTCGCCGAGGAGCTCACCGCCGTCGCGCTGCAGCGGCGCGGGGTGGAACTCACCGACCGGCTCGTCCTGCTGCGGGGGCGCCGGATGCTGGTGCTCGGTTTCGGCGTCCCGCTGGTGCTGGCGTTCCTGGTGCCGCTGGTGGCGGTGTTCCTGATGCCGGGTGCGGTGGCCGGGGCCACGCTGATGGTCCGGGACCTGACCGGGGAGGAGGAGGCCGGGGCGGCCGGGGCCGACCCGAAGGCCGACACCGATGCGGGCACCTCCGGGGACGCCCAGGCACCGGCCGGAGGCTTCGGACCGCCGCCGCCCGCGTACTCGTAGCCGACGGGCCCCGCGGGGCTACCGCTTCAGCAGGGTGATCGCGCCGGCCGTGTCCTCGCCGGCGTGGGCGGCCGGGTCCTCGGCCAGGCGGCGCCGCATCAGCTCGAGGTACGGGCCGATCAGCTCCGCGCTGACGCCCTGCTCCTCGGCGGTGCGCAGCAGGGTCCCGCTGGCCGCGACCTGCATGGCCAGGTTCGACACGACGCCGGTGGTGAAGTCCCCCGAGGTCAGCCGGTCGGCCGCGGCGGCCACGAAGAACCCCATCGCGCCGAGCCACTCGGACAGCAGGGGCGCCAGGTCCTTCGGGGCGATGTCCTCGCCCTCGATCAGCGCGAAGGCGTGCGAGATGCCGGCGAACAGCCCGTACATCCCGCTCAGCAGCGCCACGTCGTGCAGCGCGGCGTGGCCGGGGTCCTCGCCGACGAAGCGGGCGCCCGCCGGGACCTCCAGGGCGGCGCGGTGGGTGTCGAACAGGGCCCGGGAGCCGCTGTAGAAGACGTACGCGCCGGATGCGGGGGCGCCGATCATCACAGGGGTGCCCATGATCCCGCCGTCCACGAACCGGGCCCCGCGCGCCTCGGCCCAGGCGGCGCGCTTGCGGCCCTCGGCGGGCGTACCGGTGGTGAGGTCGACCAGGTCCTTGCCGGTCAGGTCGATGCCGTCCAGGACCGAGCCGACGCTGGCGTCGTCCAGCAGGCAGAGCACGACCAGGCCGTTCGCCGCCACCGCCTCGGCGGGGCTCGCGGCGACGGCGGCGCCTTCGGCGGCGAGCGCCTCGGCCTTGGCGGCGGTGCGGTTCCATACGGTGAGGGGATGCCCGGCGGCGAGCCAGGTGCGGGCGAGTGCGGTGCCCATGTCGCCGAGGCCGAGCAGGGTCAGCGGGCGCTTCGTCACGGTGTTGTCGGTCATGGCGTTTAGCCTGGTGGCAGGCCGAGAGGCGCTCAAGTACGCACTTCGGAGTGGGTGGTTACTCCCAGGTGAGCGAGCAGGTGGGGAGGGGTGCGCGATGTCGGTGACGCGAAGGCCCGGTGCGGACCACTGCGGTGTGGCCGCGGCGATGTCCGTGATCGACGGCAAGTGGAAGGTGTCGCTCCTGTGGGAGCTGGAGCAGCGGCCGCGCCGCTTCGGGGAACTGCGCCGGCTGGTCCCGGGGATCTCGGAGAAGGTGCTCGCGGCCCAGCTGCGTGAGCTGGAGACGGACGGCATGGTCCACCGCGAGGTCTACGAAGAGGTGCCGCCGCGCGTGGAGTACTCGCTGACCCCGTTGGGCCAGGAGCTCAACACGGCCCTGGAAGTCCTGGGGGCATGGGGAACCAAGCACCTTCTCCCGGGGTCGGCTCGGCAGCCGGCCTAGGCCCAGGTCAAGGCCGGGTCCAGAGCTGGGGCTAGGGCTGGGCCTGGGGCTGGGCCTGGGCGCGGGGTTCCACCCACAGGGCCTCGCCGATCGCGCACAGATCGCCTTCGGCGGTGGCCAGGGCCGTGCCCACGCGGTACTTGCGGCCCTCGGTGCCGAGCAGCCAGGCGTACGAGACGAGGCCCGCGCCGACCGGCACCGGCCGCAGCAGCCGCGCGGTCAGGGCGGCGGTGACCGCACCGGCCCGGCGGTCGTCGAGCAGTCGGCCAGCCGCGTTGCCCGGGCAGTCCAGCGCGCCCCACACCAGCTCGGGCGGCAGCAGTCCGTCCGCGCCGCCGAGTTCGGGACCGGGGGTCCAGGCGGCGGCCACCAGGGCGCTGCCGGGCACCCGGCCGCAGTGCAGGCGCAGGCCCGTGGCGGGCGTGCGGTGCAGACCGCAGCCGAAGCAGTCGACCATCCCGTCCGGGGGAGCCGCCCGGTACGCGTCGGCCGCGGCCCGCGCCTGCTCCCAGGACGGCGCCTCGGGGGCCTCGACGGCCGGCTCGGCGGGGGTCGCCGCCGCCAGCAGGTGCTCGCCGTCCACCAGCCGGACGCCGCCTTCGGCGGTCGGGGCGAGCCGGACCGGGGTGTCCGTGGGCACCGGCCGGCGGAAGTCCACCCGTACGGTCTTCGCAGCCGCCCGCGTGGCCAGCACCCCGGCCACATAGCCGCCGAAGGCCACCCCGGGATATCCGCACAGGCGGGCCGGAACCGTGATCGTCTCGAAGTCGGTCATGCCCGCCACCTCATCACACCCGACGCCCGCGGCACAGGCACCGGCCTCGTCACGGCCGCCGGGCACGCGGGCACCGCAACTATCGCCGCTGCCCGTTCGTCCTCCATCCTGGAGAGACGCGCACCTGCGCGCAGGGGCTTGGGAGGTGGCCGGATGGCCGAACAGCCGTGGGGGCAGCCGTACCCGGTCCGCCCGCAGCAGCAGTCGTACGGGCAGCCGTGGCAGCCCGCGCACACCCCGCAGTCCGCGATGCGCGCCTCGCACACCGACCGCGACCGGACGGTGGACGTGCTCAAGGCCGCCTTCGCGGAGGGCCGGCTCTCCCGCGAGGAGTACGGGCAGCGCTTCGACGTGGCGTACAAGGCGCAGACGTACGGGCAGCTCGCGCAGCTGGTCGCGGACCTGCCGGCCGGGCCGATGGTGGCCCCGTTCGGCGCTGCCGTACCGGTCCTGCCGCCCGCCTACGGGCCGGGGCCGGGGCCGCTGCCCATGCCCGTGCCGCCCCGCCCGGTCAACGGGATGGCGATCACCTCGCTCGCGCTGGGCGTGCTCAGCCTGCCGACGCTCGGCGCCGCCGGCCTGGGCGCCGTGATCACCGGCCACATCGCCAAGGCGCAGATCCGCGCCCGCGGAGACGAGGGCGCCGGGCCCGCGACGATCGGCCTGGTGCTCGGCTGGCTTTCGCTGGGCGGCTGGGTGCTGCTCTTCGTGCTCGCCGGCTTCGGGGTCCTCGACTGACCTGCGCCTTCCCACGCCAGGCCGCGGGCCGCCCCCGGCGTCCCCGGCCGCCGTCCCGGAACCCCCGCCCGCCACAGGCGGACCGATAGTATGCGTGGCGGCAAGAGCCGAGGCTGTCCCACACCGTCCTTGAGTCCGCCGCCCTCGTCCTGAGTTTCCGAGCTCCGGACCCGTGGGCCCGGAACCGGGCAGTGGCTTGCCGAGAACGACGACCGGCCGCCGAGCCGAGTACCGACCAGCAGTAGGGACACCGTCAGTGACAGTCAGTACCGAGGGGTCGGCGGCCGTGCGCCCGGACCCCGGGAGCGGACCGGCCGCACACGCCCCCCGCAGCTCCGGATCCTCGGACCCGGCCCCGCGGCGCGCACTGCGCTCCCGCGGCGGGCTCCTGCTGCTGGAAGCCGCCGTGGCGTTCGCCGCGGCACTGGTCCTGCCGCTCCTGGCGCGCGGCTTCAAGCTCAACCCGCTCAACCGGATCGCGCAGGTCAGCGGCCTGGCCGCGATCCAGCTGCGGTTCGCGCTGATCGGGCTGCTGTGCGTCGCCGCCGTGGTGCTGGCGATGCGGCTGCGCGGCGGCCGCCATTTCGACCTCGCCACCCGGCTGGCCGCCGCGGCCATCGCAGGCCTGGCCAGCGGTTTCGTCGCGGCGGGCGCGGTCGTCGCGCTGCTGGGCACGCCGTGGCCGATGTTCGGCCTCAACGGCGACAGCGGCCGGATCGTCGAATGGGCCCACGCCGTCGCGAACGGCCAGCCCTCGGGCTCGCCGGTGTACCCGCCGATGCCGCTCTACACCCTCGGCTACTACGCCGAGTGGTTCCACGGCGGCAATACCGCGTACGCGTTCAAGGACCTCCAGATCCTCGGCGCGGCCGCCTTCGGTCCGCTGGTCTACCTCGCCTGGCGGATGCTGCTGAGCCCGGTCCGGGCGCTCGCCTTCGGCGTCGTGCCCGCGTTCGCGCTGATCGACTCGTACAAGCCGTACAGCCAGACCGTGCTCGTCCTGCTGGTCCCGGTGCTGGTGGCGATGGTCGTCGCGCTGCGCCGCAGCGGCACCGAGGGCTGGCGTCCGCTGCTGCTCAAGGGCGCCGGGTTCGGGGCGGTGCTGGGCGTGCTGTTCCTCACGTACTCGGGCTGGTTCCTGTGGAGTGCGGCCGGCGTGCTGTTCGCCGCACTGCTGTACTTCCCGTGGAAGAGCGGCCGGCTCAAGGGCGCGGCCTTCATGGGCGCAGCCCTCGCGGCCTTCCTCGTGGTGGCCGGGCGCTACCTGATGGTCATGCTGAAGGAAGGGCAGACCACCAAGGACTACAACTTCCGCTTCGACAACTTCACCGACCCGGCCTACTACCTGATGTGGCGCACGGACATGCCGGGCAAGGTGGGCGACTGGCCGCCGCCCGGGGAGTTCGGCGGGGTCGGGCTGTTCGCCCTGGTGACGTTCGTGTGCCTGGGCGCCGCCATCTGGCTGGGCCTGCGCAAGCCGCTCGTCGTCACCATCGCCGCGATGTTCATCAGCGCATGGGTGATGCGCATGTACATCGCCTCGCACATGTACGAGACGCAGACGGTCCAGCTGTACACGCGCACCAACAACCAGCTGCTCTACTGCGGTCTGATCCTGTGCGCGCTGGTGGCGCACCTGGTCTCGCTGAAGCTGGCCGAGCGGCGCACCGCGTCCGAGGCCGCGCCGGGCCTGCCCGGCCGCGAGGGCGCCGTGATCGGAACCCTGTGCGCCCTGCTCCTGCTCCTCGGCACGGTCTCCTCCTCGATGTCCGACCGCTACATGCCGGCCCAGGACGGCACCTACCGGATCCTGCCCTGGGTGTCGCACACCATCCGGCAGCAGGACGGGAAGTGCCCGAAGTTCGCGCCCAAGGGCGAGTGCTCCAAGGACGGCGACCAGAGCTGGCTGAGCTACATCCGATGATCAGAAGGAAGCGATGATCTCCGCACTGACGCGCCTGGCCGACTGGTCGGCCCGGACCCCCAAGCGGCTCTGGGCCATCGCCTTCGCGCTGTTCTTCACGCTCGCGGCCTCCTGGTCGGCAGCCACCCCGCTCGGCGGTTCCCCCGACGAGCACGCCCACTTCATCCGCGCGGCCGCCGTCGCCCGGGGCCAGATCGGCGGCCCCGAGGTGATGGTCCCGCACATGGTGGCGGGCATCGAGGGCAAGTTCGCCGAGACCGGGGTGCAGCTCCCGGAGTGGTACAAGCAGCTCCCCAAGCAGCACGAGTGCTACGCCTGGCACGAGGAGAAGTCCGCTTCCTGCGCCCCCGAGATCGGGCACTCCGAGAAGACCGTCCAGGTCACCACCGCGGCGGGCCGCTACCACCCGGCCTACTACCTGGCGACCGGCTGGCCGAGCCTGCTGGTCAAGGGGCCGCACGGGCTGTACCTGATGCGGCTGATGTCGGCCGTGCTCTGCTCGGCGCTGCTGGCCGGCGCCGTGGTCACCGCCGCAGAGTGGCGGCGCCGGCGCTCGGTGGCCCTGCTCGGCGTGTTCACCGCGGCCACGCCGATGACCTTGTACATGGCCGGCATGGTCAACCCCAGCGGCGGGGAGATCGCCGCCGGCATCCTCGTGTGGACCGCCCTGCTGTCGATCCTGATGTCACCCGACGCACGGCTGCTGAACCGGCGGCTGGCCCGGGTCGGCGTCGGCGGGCTCGTGCTGATCAACATCCGCCCGCTCGGGCTGATCTGGTTCGCGGGCGCGGTCTTCTTCGGCCTGCTGCTCGCGCACCGCGGCGTCCTGCGCTCGGTGCTGCGCCGCAAGGCCCTGTGGGTCTGGACGGTGCTGCTCGGCGCGGCCACGGCCGGTGCGCTGCTCTGGGCCCGGGCGCACCCCGATCACTCGGTGATCAACACGCCCAAGACGCTCACCGCCAAGGAAGCCGCCCGGCAGACCTTCGGCAACGCCGAGACGTACGTCCACCAGATGCTCGGCTACTTCGGCTGGCTGGACACCCCCGCACCTGCCTTCACCTGGCTGGTCTGGCTCGGCGTGATCGCGGTGCTCACCGCGCTGGGGCTGGCGTACGGCCGGCTGCGCGAGGCGGTGGCGCTGATCGGCATGCTGGTGGCGATCGTGGTGGTGCCGGTGGTCGCCCAGGCCTCCCAGGCGGAGCAGCTCGGCATGGTCTGGCAGGGCCGCTACCTGCTGCCGTTCGCCGTCGGCCTGCCGCTGATGGCGGTGCTGATCTGCGCGAGCCGGGCCCCCGAGCAGGGGTTCCCGTGGCGCAGGCTGGTCGGCTTCGGCGCGGCCGGGCTCGCGCTGGCGAACGCTGCGGCGTTCTTCTGGACGCTGCGGCGCTTCGCGGTCGGCACCAGCGGTTCCTGGGTGCCGTTCTCGGCGCACTGGGTCCCGCCCGGCGGCTGGGTGCTGTGGACCGGCGTGTACACGGCGGCGGCGTTCGCCCTGGTGCTGCCGGCACTGGTGCGGGACCGCGAGCCGGCTCCGGCGCAGGATCCCGCGCAGCGGAACGACGGCACGCGCTCCGGACGGCACTCGAAGGTGCCGGCGATCGGCTGACCCGGTCGGCCCCGGGGGCGCGGGTCGTCAGGCGCCGACCTCGGCCGTCACCACCGAGGGCGTACGGTCGTCCGCCTCGGCCAGCAGCTCGCCGCCCGGGGCCCAGACCGCGGCGCGGCCGCAGCCGGTCCACGGGCCCGCCGGTCCGACGTGGTTGCCGAGGACGACGTACAGGCCGTGCTCCTCGGCGATCCCGGGGTACACGGTGGCCCGCTCCCGGATCCCGTCGCCCGTCCCGTACAGGGAGCTGGCCAGGTGCACCCGGCAGCCGTCCGCCGCCGCGCTGCCGGTGAGCTGCGCGAAGTGGTTGTCGTAGCAGACGCCGAGGGAGAAGCGGATCCCGCCGAGCTCGAAGCGGCCCTGGCCCTCGCCGGCGGCGAAGCCGTCCTGCTCGTGCCCGTACAGGTGCTGCTTGGCGTACGTCGTCACGTGCCGGCCGTCCGCCCCGTAGACCAGGGTCGCGATGGCGGGCAGCGGCCCGCCGGTGCGCAGCGCGACATTGACGGCGACGGCGATGCCGGCGGAGCGCAGCGGATCCAGGCGGGGGTCGTCGGCGTCCGCCATCCACAGGCCTGGATCGGCGGCCATGGCCGCCAGCTCGTAGCCGGTGAGCGTGAACTCGGGGAAGACGACGAGCTCGGCGCCCTGCTCCCGGGCCTCGGCGGCGAGGGCGAGGCTCCGCTCCGTGTTGGCGGGTATGTCGGCCGGGATGCAGGTGAGCTGGGCTGCGGCGATCTTCACGGGTCCAGGATGCCAGCCCGGCCGCCCGCTCTCCGCCCGCCCGGCGGCCGCCGGGGCAGTGGCTGCTCGCTCTCCGCCCGCCCGGGGGCGACGGGGCAGTGGCTGCTCGCGGCCGCCGGCCCGCCCTGGGGCGTGGGCGCGGTCGCCCTGGTGTCCCTGGTGGCCGCCGTCCACAGCCTGCTCGCTCAAGCGGCGCTCGGAGCAGGGGCCCTGGACGGGACGCCTGCGCGACCGGGTCTCCTGGTCCCCGCTTGGGCCCGGCGCCCGCCCTGCGTCGTACGCGACCCGCTCCTGGGCCGCTCGTAGCGGTCAGCCCGCTTCCGGCCCCCGCAGCAGGGTCAGGAACGAGCGGAAGGCGGCCGGCATGTCCACCGCTTCGGGCGCGAGCAGCCACTGGTACTGGAGGCCGTCCATGACGGCGGTCAGCAGCGGGGCCGCCTGCTCCGGGGTGAGGCCCGAGGGGAGCCGGTCGCCGAACTCGGCGCGCAGCACCTGCGTCATCTCGGCGCGCACCTGGGCGTAGCGCTCGGTGAAGAACTCCCGCGCCGGATGCCCGTCGGTGACGCTCTCGCCCAGCAGCGCCGAGAAGGTCTGCACGATCCCTGGGCGCATGGCGTTGTACTCGACCAGCGAGGCCAGCAGGTCCAGGCGCCAGGCGCCGGCCGAGGCGCGCGAGCCGCCGCCGGTGTCCCAGCGGTCGCGCTCCTCCAGCACCGCGACCAGCAGCGCCTCCTTGGTCGGGAAGTAGTGCAGCAGCCCCTGCTGGGTCAGGCCGACGCGCTCCGCCACCGCGCCCAGTGACGCACCGCGGTAGCCGCGCTCCGCGATCACCTCGACCGCCGCGCGCACGATGTCGCCGCGCCGCTCCTCGCTCCTCGCCCTGGCCATCGCCCCGGCACCTCTTCCGTTCACGCCGTGCACCGCCTCGCCGACGGGTTCTGCGTACGTTATCGGAATGTCACGAACACATTACGAACCCTACCGCTCTACCGGTATCGGGTCCACGATGGGGGACACCCCGCGGCACCCGCTCCGCACCCCGCCGCATGCACCCGCACTCACGCAACGCACGCACCCGCACGCACGCACCCGCACGCACTCAACGAGGAGGCACGGCCGTGACCGATGCCGATCAGGTCCGCAACGACGCCGTCGAGGCGGCGCTCGGCAAACTCGACCTCGACACCAAGGCCCGGCTCCTGGCCGGCCAGGACATGTGGTCCCTGCCCGCCGTCCCCGGGATCGGGCTCGAGTCCCTCGTCATGTCCGACGGCCCCATCGGCGTCCGCGGCGTGCGCTGGACCGCCGACGACCCCTCGATCGCCCTGCCCTCCCCGACCGCGCTCGCCGCCGCCTGGGACCCCGCGCTCGCCCGCCGCGCCGGCCGCCTCCTCGCCCAGGAGGCCCGCCGCAAGGGCGTCCACGTCCTCCTCGCCCCCACCGTCAACCTCCACCGCTCCCCGCTCGGCGGCCGGCACTTCGAGTGCTACTCCGAGGACCCGTACCTCACCGGCGCCATCGGCACCGGCTACGTGAACGGCGTCCAGGACGGCGGCGTCGGCACCACCGTCAAGCACTTCGTCGGCAACGACGCCGAGACCGAGCGGTTCACCGTGGACAGCGTCATCGCCCCGCGCCCGCTGCGCGAGCTGTACCTGGCTCCCTTCGAGGCCATCGTCGCGAACGCCCACCCCTGGGGCATCATGACGGCGTACAACCAGGTCAACGGCACGACGATGACCGAGCACCGCCACCTCGTGAACGAAGTCCTGCGCGGCGAATGGGGCTTCGACGGGTACAACGTCTCTGACTGGATGGCCGCCCGCTCCACCACCGGCGACATCCTCGGCGGCCTCGACGTGGCCATGCCCGGCCCGCAGACCGTCTACGGACCGGCCCTCGCCGAGGCCGTCCGGGTCGGCGAGGTCCCCGAGTCCGCCGTGGACGAGGCCGTGCGCAACGTACTGCGCCTCGCCGCCCGCGTCGGGATCCTGGCGGGCGCCCCCGCCGCCGTCGCCGAGACCCCGGCCGCCATCGACGGCCAGGGGCTGGCCCGGGAGATAGCCGCCCGCGGCTTCGTCCTCGTCCGCAACGAGACCGTCTCCGGCGCGAAGCGTGCCCTGCCGCTGGACGCCGCCCCCGGCCGCACGGTCGCCCTGATCGGGGCCGCCGCCCGCGACGCCCGCGTCCTCGGCGGCGGTTCGGCCACCGTCTTCCCCGAGCGGATCGTCTCGCCGCTCGACGGGCTGAGCGCCGCCCTCCCGGAAGGGGCCCTGACCTTCGCCGTCGGCGCCGACCCCAGCGAGGAAGCCGCCCCCGCCGACCAGGGCTTCGAGCTCCGCGCGATCTGCCGCGACGCCTCCGGCGCCGTCCTCGGCGAGGGCAGCCTGCCGACCGGCCAGGTCCAGTGGATCGGCGAGGACCTGCCCGCGGGCGCCACGTACGAGACCATGGCCAGCATCGAGGTCACCGGTACGTTCGTGCCGCGCGAGAGCGGCGAGCACACCTTCGGCACCCGCGGACTCGGCGCCTTCACCCTCGCCGTCGGAGGCGAGACCCGGTGGGAGGGCGTCCAGGCGATGGGCGACGAGGCCGACCCGTTCGAGGCCTTCTTCGGCGCCCCCAGCGAGCGCGCCCGCGTCGATCTCACCGAGGGCGAGGCCGTCGAGGTCTCGCTGACCTTCCAGGTCCCCGACACGACCACGCTGCCGCTCAAGGCGATCATGTTCTCGCTGCTCCACCTCGGCCCGCGGCGCGACGCCGACGAGCTGATCGCCGAGGCCGTGGCCGCCGCCCGCGCCGCCGACACCGCCGTCGTGGTCGTCGCCACCACCGAGCGCGTGGAGTCCGAGGGCTTCGACCGGCGGGACCTCGCCCTGCCGGGCCGCCAGGACGACCTCGTGCGCGCCGTCGCCGCCGCCAATCGGAACACCGTGGTCGTCGTCAACGCCGGGTCCCCGGTGGAACTGCCGTGGCGGGACGAGGTGGCCGCCGTGCTCCTGACCTGGTTCCCCGGCCAGGAGGGCGGGGCCGCGCTGGCCGACGTACTCCTCGGGGACGCGGAGCCGGGCGGGCGGCTGCCCACCACCTGGCCCGAGCGGTTCGCCGACGCGCCCGTCACCGAGGTCGTCCCGACCGACGGCCGGCTGGAGTATCGCGAGGGGCTCTTCATCGGCTACCGGGCGTACGAGGCCCAGGGCATCGCCCCCGCCTTCCCGTTCGGGCACGGCCTCGGCTACACCGACTGGGCGTACGAGTCCCTCGAGGTCACCGGCAGTACGGCCCGGGTCCGCGTCACCAACACCGGCACCCGGCCCGGCCGTGAGGTCGTCCAGCTCTACGTCGCTCCCGTCGACACGGCGTCCGACCGCGAGCCAAGCAGGGCCGTGGAGCGTCCGGCGAGCTGGCTGGCCGCCTTCGCGGGCGTCGAGGCGGGCCCCGGGGAGAGCGTCGAGGCCGAGATCGCCCTGCCCGCCCGGGCCTTCGAGATCTGGGACGAGGAGACCCGCGGCTGGCAGCGGATCGGCGGCGCGTACGAGGTCCGCGCAAGCCACGCGCACGGCGACACGCGGCTGACGGCGACCCTGGAGATCTAAAGGTCCGGGTTGGCCGGAAAACACCCATGAACCGGGCCGGAGGCGGGCCCTGACACCCGCCTCCGGTCCCCGGCCCCGACCCTGTCGTTCCGTCAGCGCGGCGGCTCGGCCGCCGTCACCTGGCGGTGCGCCAGCTCCGCGAGCCGCGCCTGGCCGTCCTTGCCCGGGTGGAACCAGTCCCAGTGGCTCAACTGCTCCGCGGCAAAGGGGTACTGGAACACCGCGCCGCCGTCGTAGCGGCACAGGGCGTCCTTCTTGCAGACCTCGCGGAGCACCTCGTTGTACTCGACCACCCGCGCCCGCACCTGCTCGCGCCGGGCCGTCGCCCCGGTGGCCACCGACAGCGGGTCCGCGAGCATCGACTGACAGATCCCCAGCTTCCAGATCTGCCGCACCATCGGGGCGTCCTTGCCCTGCTCCCACAGCCGCTGGAGGTCCGGCACGCTGGAGACGTACACCTGGGAGGCGGGGGAGGCCGCGCGCAGGCCGGCGAGGGCCTTCTCGAAACCGGCCCGGAACTCCGCCACCGGCGTCATCGACGAAGCCGTCGGGCGGCAGGCGTCGTTGGAGCCCACCATCACCGTGACCAGGTCGGGCTTGTGCTCCGCGGCCGAGGCCAGCTGACCTGCCAGATCCGCCATCCGCGAGCCCGTCACCGCGTAGTTCCAGCTGCGCGCCGGCACCTCGGCCTCCCCGAGCAGCCGGGCGGCGAGGGAGCGGACGGCGGGGTCGTTGCCGGTGGCCCAGGAGACCTCCGGGCAGTCAGCCAGCACCGAACAGGCGTCGAAACCCCTGGTGATGGAGTCGCCGACGGCGGCGATCGATGCGGGCGCGGTGTTCCAGCGCGGACCGGCCTGCGCTCCCCGCTCACCCTCCGTGGCCGACCCGCCCGACTGACACCCGGTCAGCGCCGCGGCCAGGAGGACCGTCGCCGTGCCCGCGCCCGCGAGAGTCCGGCGCGCGCGGCGGCGCAGGGCGGTGGTGCACATCGGGTGGTCCCCTTCTCGTCGCCCCTCGTCCTCCGGGGGCGTCCTGCTGAGTGAATGCTCTGGGTTTGGCGGCCTCGGACCGACCGTACGTCACACCATGACCCCTGGCGCACGGTAGCTTTTTCCCGTGGCGTTTCGGCCGCAGGTCCCGTGGCGCATTGTCAAATAATTTCCGTTACATTACATCACGTCACAAACTGTCCGTTTTCTGGAGTTTATTCCCGACCTCGTCCCACACTGGAGGTCCCGGTGACGACACGTGGAGTTCTGTACGTGCATTCCGCACCGCGCGCGCTCTGCCCGCACGTGGAATGGGCTGTTGCGGGCGTGCTCGGGGTGCGGGTGAACCTCGACTGGATCAGGCAGCCCGCCTCCCCCGGCACCTGGAGAGCCGAGTTCTCCTGGCAGGCCGAAGCGGGCACCGCGTCGAAGCTCGCCTCCGCGCTGCGCGGCTGGCACCTGCTGCGCTTCGAGGTGACCGCGGAACCCTGCCCGACCGCCGAGGGCGAGCGCTACAGCTCCACCCCGGAGCTCGGCATCTTCCACGCCGTCACCGGCATGCACGGCGACATCCTGATCCCCGAGGACCGGCTGCGCGCCGCCCTCGCCCGGTCCGCGCGCGGCGAGACCGACCTGGAAGCGGAGATCGCCAAACTGCTCGGCAAGCCCTGGGACGACGAGCTGGAGCCCTTCCGCTACGCGGGCGAGGGCGCCCCGGTCCGCTGGCTCCACCAGGTGGTCTAGGGGGTGTCTGACGGATACGACGAAGGCCCACCCGGGATCCCGGGTGGGCCTTCGTCATGGCGCTGCGGCGGTTGCGGTGTTCGAAACGACGAACACCGCAACCGTCTAAACAGTACGGAACGCGAGCGTCACGTTGTGGCCGCCGAAGCCGAACGAGTTGTTGATCGCGGAGATCGGGCCGTCGGCCGGCAGCTTGCGCGGCTCGCCCACGACGATGTCCGCGTCGATGCCCTCGTCGAGCTCGTCGACGTTGATGGTCGCCGGGGCGATCCGGTGGTACAGCGCGAGCACGGTCGCGACGGTCTCGATACCGCCGGCGCCGCCCAGCAGGTGACCGGTCATCGACTTGGTCGCGGAGATCGCGATGTGGTCGAGGTCGTCGCCCAGGACCTTGCGCAGGGCCTTCAGCTCGGCCGTGTCACCCTGCGGGGTGGACGTGGCGTGCGCGTTGACGTGGACCAGCTCGGCCGGGTCGAGACCCGTGTTGTCGAGCAGGTTCTGCACCGCGGCCGCGACACCGCGGCCGGTCGGCTCCGGCTGCGCGATGTGGTGGCTGTCCGCGGACAGGCCCTGGCCCAGCACCTCGCAGTAGACCCGGGCGCCGCGCGCGGCGGCGTGCTCGGCGGACTCCAGGACGACGACGCCCGCGCCCTCGCCGAGGACGAAGCCGTCGCGGGCCTTGTCGTACGGGCGGGAGGCCTGCTGGGGGTTCTCGTTGTTCTTGGACATCGCCATCATGTTGGCGAACGCGGCGATCGGCAGCGGGTGGATCGCCGCCTCGGTGCCGCCCGCGACGACCACGTCGGCGCGGCCGGTACGGATCATCTCGACGGCGTAGCCGATGGCCTCGGCGCCCGAGGCGCACGCGCTGACCGGAGTGTGCACGCCCGCCTGGGCGTTGACCTCCAGGCCGACGTTGGCCGACGGGCCGTTCGGCATGAGCATGGGGACGGTGTGCGGGGAGACCCGGCGCACACCCTTTTCCTTCAGTACGTCGTACTGGTCGAGCAGGGTGGTGACGCCGCCGATACCGGAGGCGATCACGGTGCCCAGGCGCTCGGGCGCGATGGCCGCGTCCTCGCCCGCCGGGGCGGTGTAGCCGGCATCCGCCCAGGCCTCACGGGCGGCGATGACGGCGAACTGGGCCGACCGGTCCAGCTTGCGGGCCAGCGGGCGCGGCAGGACCTCGCTCGGGTCCACGGCGACCGGGGCGGCGATACGGACCGGGAGTTCGGCGAAGCGCTCGCCCTCGAGGGGCTTGACGCCGGAACGACCGGCGAGCAGACCTTCCCAGGTCGAAGCGCTGTCGCCACCCAGCGGAGTGGTTGCGCCGATACCGGTGACGACCACGGTGCGATTGGTCGGGCTCACAGGAATTCTTTCTCCACGTCTCAGGGGGTGCTGAATTGTCACGGCGCCACCGCCGGGTGGCGACAAACGCTCGTCAGGCTCAGGCCTGGTGCTTCAGGATGTAGTCCGCGGCGTCGCCGACCGTCTTGAGGTTCTTGACGTCCTCGTCCGGGATCTTGACGTCGAAGCGCTCTTCGGCGGCGACGACGACCTCGACCATGGAGAGCGAGTCGACGTCCAGGTCGTCGGTGAAGGACTTCTCGGACTCGACGTCCTCGACGGGGATGCCGGCGATCTCGTTGACGATCTCCGCGAGACCCTCGATGATCTCTTCCTGCGTGGCGGCCATGTGGCGCTCCTTCTATAGCTAACTGGGGTGAAGCAGGGTCGGGATGTGGATCCCGGGCCCTAGGGGAGGGTAACGACCGTCGCGGCGTAGACGAGTCCCGCCCCGAAGCCGATGACGAGCGCGGTGTCGCCGCTCTTCGCCGCTCCGGTCGCCAGGAGCCGCTCCATAGCGAGCGGGATCGAGGCGGCCGACGTGTTGCCGGTGGTCTCCACGTCACGGGCGACCGTGACGTGCTCCGGCAGCTTCAGAGTCTTCACCATCGAGTCGATGATCCGCATGTTTGCCTGGTGCGGGATGAAGACGTCCAGGTCCTCCGCGGTGATCCCGGCCGCGTCGAGCGCCTGCTGGGCCACCTTGGCCATCTCGAAGACGGCCCAGCGGAAGACCGCCTGGCCCTCCTGCGTGATGGCCGGGAACTTCTCGCCGCCGTCCTTGCCGAGGTATTCGTCCCACGGCACGGTCTGCTTGATGGTCTCGGACTTGTCGCCCTCCGAACCCCACACCGTGGGGCCTATGGCCGGCTCGTCCGAGGGGCCGACGACCACGGCGCCGGCGCCGTCGCCGAACAGGAAGGCCGTCGCGCGGTCCTCCAGGTCGGTCAGGTCCGACAGCCGCTCCACGCCGATGACGAGGACGTACTGGGCGGAACCTTCCACCACGAGGCCCTTGGCGAGCGTCAGTCCGTACCCGAAGCCGGCGCAGCCCGCGGAGATGTCGAACGCGGCGGGCTTGACCGCTCCGACCCGGTGCGCGATCTCGGTCGCCACGGCCGGGGTCTGCTTGAAGTGCGAGACCGTCGAGACGATCACGGCACCGATCTGCTCCGGCGAGACGCCCGCATCGGCCAGTGCCTTGCCGGAGGCCTCCACCGACATCGCGGCGACCGTCTCCTGGGGCGAGGCCCAGTGCCGGGTCGCGATGCCGGAGCGGGAGCGGATCCACTCGTCCGACGAGTCGATCGTCTCGAGGATGACCTCGTTGGAGACCACGCGGGTCGGGCGGTAGCCACCGACGCCGAGGATGCGGGCGTACGGGGAGCCCTTGGCAGGCTTGATCTTCGACATGCTGTGTGGGCTCCTTCTCTCAGGCCGCGTGCTCGGCGACGAGGGCCGCGGCCTTCTCGAGATCGTCCGGCGTCTTCAGGGCCACGTTCGGCACGCCCTTGAGCGCGCGCTTGGCCAGACCCGTCAGAGTGCCACCCGGGCTGAGCTCGATGATCCCGGTGACGCCCAGCTCGCGGAACCGCTCCATGCACAGGTCCCAGCGGACCGGGTTCGCGACCTGACCGACCAGGCGGGCGACGACGTCGGCGCCCGTGGTGACGACGTGGCCGTCCTTGTTCGAGACGTACGTCAGCTCCGGGTCGGCCGGGGTGAGGGCCTGCGCGGCCTTCTCCAGCGTGGCGACCGCAGGAGCCATGTGGTGCGTGTGGAAGGCGCCCGCGACCTTGAGGGCGACGACCTTCATGGAGCCCTCGGGCTTGTCGGCCACCAGGGCCTCGATCTGCTCCACCGTGCCCGCGGCCGCGATCTGGCCGGCACCGTTGATGTTGGCCGGGGTCAGCCCCAGCTTCTCCAGGTGCGCGACGACCACGTCCTGGTCGCCGCCGAGCACCGCGGCCATGCCCGTCTCGGTGACGGCTGCGGCCTCGGCCATGGCCAGACCGCGGGTCCGTACGAACGACAGCGCGTCCACCTCGGACAGCACACCGGCGTACGCGGCGGCGGTGATCTCGCCGACGCTGTGGCCCGCGACGGCGCCGAAGGCCGTACGGGCGCCGAGCGCGGAAGCGGACAGGAGACCGGCGGCCACCAGCAGGGGCTGGGCCACCGCCGTGTCGCGGATCTCGTCCGCGTCGGCCTTCGTGCCGTAATGGGCAAGGTCGAGCCCGATGGCGTCGGACCACTCGGCGACGCGGTCAGCGGCGCCGGGAAGGTCGAGCCAGGGAGTCAGGAAGCCGGGCGTCTGTGCGCCTTGGCCGGGAGCGACGAGTACGAGCACCCTCACACTCTCTCTTGTGGATGGTCTCGCCCGCCCGTGGGGACAGGGACGAAGAACCGTCGGGGTAATTGTTGATGTCCGACAAAAGTCTAGGACTGCTGATCGCCGTCGGCCAGACGCCCGAGGATCAAGGCGATCCGCAGCGTGAACGCGGAGCGGACATCGGACGGCGACCAGCCGGTGACGTCGGTCACACGTCGGAGCCGGTAGCGCACCGTGTTCGGGTGTACGAACAACATCCGTGCCGCCCCTTCCAGGCTGCTCGCCTGTTCCAGATACACGCTCAGCGTCTCCAGCAGCGCCGACCCCGCCTCTTCCAGCGGTCTGTAGATCTCCTCCACCAACTGCTCCCGGGCGGAGGGATCCGACGCGATCGCTCGCTCGGGCAGGAGATCGTCCGCGAGCACCGGCCGAGGGGCGTCCTGCCAGGCCGTGCACGCCTTCAGCCCGGCCGCCGCGGCCTGCGCCGACTTGGTGGCGTTCAGCAGGTCCGGAACCACCGGACCGGCCACCACCGGACCCGCCGCGAACGGCCCGATCAGCGACTTCGCCACCTGGATCGGGTTGTCGCTGCCGCCCGCGATCACGACCAGGCGGTCACCGAGCACACCGGTGAGGACCTGCAGCTTGTGGTGCCGGGCCGCGCGCCGGATCGCCTCGACCGTCAGCTCGCTGTCGCCCTCCGGAGCGGTGCCCAGCACCACGCACACGTGCTCGGGGGAGTTCCAGCCGAGCGCCGCAGCCCGCGACAGCGCACCCTCGTCGGCCTCGCCGGACAGCACCGCGTTCACGACGAGGGACTCCAGGCGGGCGTCCCACGCCCCCCGCGCCTCGGCGGCCTGCGCGTACACCTGGGCCGTCGCGAACGCGATCTCCCGGGCGTACACCAGCAGCGCCTCGCGCAGGATCGACTCGTCGCCCGGGGCCGCGACCTCCTCGATCGCCGCCTCCATGACCTCGATCGTCGTACGGACCATCTCCACGGTCTGGCGCAGCGTGATCGCCCGGGTCAGCTCGCGCGGAGCCGTCCCGAAGACGTCCGTCGAGATCGCCTGCGGGGTCTCCGGGTGCCGGAACCACTCCGTGAACGCGGCGATGCCGGCCTGGGCGACCAGGCCGATCCAGGACCGGTTCTCCGGGGGCATCGCCCGGTACCACGGCAGGGTCTCGTCCATACGGGCGATCGCGTTGGCGGCGAGCCGGCCGGAGGACTTCTCCAGTCGGCGCAGCGTCGCGGCGTGCGGATGGGCGGGAGCGGGATGCGCGGGGGAATGCTCACGTTCGGCTTGGGGCACGGGACAAGACTGCCTTATCGGGACGGCGGCGCGGAGTCCGGTCCCACGGCTGCCTTCCGCCGGGGGGCTACCGTGACCCCATGATTGACGTACGCCGCGGGGCCGACCGGTACGGGGGCGGGGATCCGGACAGCGGGATCACCACCTTGCACGCCTTCTCCTTCGGCCGGTTCTACGATCCGGACAACGTGCGCTTCGGCCCGGTCCTGGCCTGCAACGAGGAGACCCTCGCCCCGGGTGCCGGCTTCGACGAGCACCCGCACAGCCACACCGAGATCGTGACCTGGGTCGTCCAGGGCGAGCTCACGCACAAGGGCAGCACCGGCGAGAGCACCCTGGTCCGGCCCGGCGACGTGCAGCACCTCCGCGCCGGAACCGGCGCCCGGCACATCGAGCGCAACGACGGCGCGGTGTCGCTGCGCTTCGTGCAGATGTGGCTCGCGCCCCTCGCCTCCGGCGGGGAGCCCTCGTACACGCTCGTCCGCGGGATCTGCGACGACACCCCGTACGAGGTCCCCGCGGCCGGCGCCGTCCTGCACGTGCGCAGGCCCGGCGCGGGCGAGCGGGTCACCGTGCCGGCGGCGGAGCGGGTCTACCTGCACGTGGTCCGCGGGGACCTGCGCCTGGACGGGGAAGAGCTCGGGCCCGGGGACGCGGCGCGGATCACCGGCGAAGAGGGCCTGGAGATCGTCGCCGGGTCCCCGGGCGAGCTGCTGATCTGGGAGCTTCCGTAGCGTCTTGCCCTACCGGCCGGCGAGCTCGGCGAGGACCGTGTCGGTGAACGGGGGCCAGGCCTCCACGGCCCACGGGCCGAACGCGCGGTCGGCCAGCGCCACACACGCGGCGCGCGCGTCGGGGTCCACCCACAGGAAGGTGCCGGCCTGCCCGAAGTGGCCGAACGTGCGCGGCGAGGACGAGGCGCCCGTCCAGTGCGGGGCCTTGCCGTCCCGGATCTCCAGGCCGAGCCCCCAGTCGTTGGGGGACTGGATCCCGTACCCCGGGAGCACGCCCTTGAGGCCCGGGTGGACCACGGAGGTGGCCTCGGCGACCGTACGGACGTCGAGCAGCCGGGGCGCCTGGAGCTCAGCGGCGAAGCGGACCAGGTCGGAGACGGTCGAGACGCCGTCCTTGGCGGGCGAGCCCTCCAGCGTCGTCGACGCCATGCCGAGCGGCTCGAACACCGCCTGGTGCACGTACTCCGCGAAGGGGATGCCGGTGGCCTTGGTGATGTGGTCGCCGAGCACCTCGAAACCGGCGTTCGAGTACAGCCGGCGCGTGCCGGGCGCGGCCATCGCGCGGTGCTCGTCGAAGGCCAGCCCGCTGGTGTGCGCGAGCAGGTGACGGACCGTCGAGCCCTCGGGCCCGGCCGGCTCGTCCAGCTCGATCGCCCCCTCCTCGTACGCGACGAGTGCGGCGTACGCGGCGAGCGGCTTGGTCACCGAGGCCAGCGCGAAGCGGTGGTCGACGGGCCCGTGCGCGCCGGCCAGGCTCCCGTCGGCGCGTACGACGGCCGCCGCGGCGGTCGGAACCGGCCAGTTCTCGATGATCCGCAGACTCTGCAGGGTTTCCACGCTCTCCATGCGGCCGAGCCTACTTGCTTGGAGTGCACTCCAAGGTTTTAGCGTGGTCGCCATGAGCCTGACGCAGACGCGGTACACGATCAGCGAGGTAGAGGCCCGGACCGGTCTGACCCAGCACACCCTGCGCTGGTACGAGCGGATCGGCCTGATGCCGCACGTGGACCGCTCCCACTCGGGACAGCGCCGGTTCACCGACAAGGACCTCCACTGGCTGGCCTTCGTGGGCAAGCTGCGCGCCACCGGGATGTCGGTGGCCGACATGGTCCGCTACGCGGAACTCGTGCGCGAGGGCGAGCACACCGTCGACCGGCGCCGCGAACTGCTGGAGCAGACGCGGCGCGAGGTGCGCACGCGCATCACGGAACTGACCGACGCGCTCGCCGTACTGGACTTCAAGATCGGCATGTATTCCACGGCCGCAGGCACGGTCACGACCGCGGGGAAGGCGAACGAGCAATGACGCAGAACCACACCATCGAGCAGGTCGAACTCGGCAAGGGCGGCCCGCGGGTCGGTGTCCAGGGCCTCGGCTGCATGGGCATGAGCGAGTTCTACGGGGACACCGACGAGACGGCGGCCCGCGAGACCCTGGACGCGGCCCTGGCCGCCGGGGTCACCCTCTTCGACACCGCGGACGTCTACGGCCGCGGCCGCAACGAGGAGTTCCTCGCGCCGTTCGTGGCCGCGCACCGGGACGGGATCACCCTCGCCACCAAGTTCGCCATCGAGCGCACCGACGACCCGCAGTACCGCGGCATCCGCAACGACCGCGCGTACATCCGCCGGGCCGTGGAGGACAGCCTGCGGCGGCTGGGGACCGAGGTGATCGACCTCTACTACATGCACCGGCGCGACCCGGCCGTGCCGTTCGCCGAGTCGGTGGGCGCGATGGCCGAGCTGGTGCAGGAGGGGAAGGTGCGCCACCTGGGGCTCAGCGAGGTCACCGGCGCCGAGCTGCGCGAGGCGTACGCCGTGCACCCGATCGCGGCGCTCCAGTCGGAGTGGTCGCTGTTCAGCCGGGACGTGGAGCGCAGCGCGGTGGGTGCGGCGGCGGAGCTGGGCGTGGCCTTCGTGCCGTACTCGCCGCTCGGGCGCGGCTTCCTGACCGGGGCGTTCGCGGACGCGGCGGAGCTGTCGGCCGGCGACTTCCGGGCCTCCCAGCCCCGCTTCACCGGCGACAACGCCAAGGCCAATGCGGCGCTGCTGGAGCCGGTGCGCCAGATCGCGCAGGCGCACGGGGCGACCCCGGCGCAGATCGCGCTGGCCTGGGTGCACCAGCAGGCGCAGGTGCACGGGCTGACGGTGGTCCCGATCCCCGGCACCCGCAAGCCGGGCCGCCTCGCGGAGAACACCGCGGCGACCCGGATCACCCTGACGCAGGCGGAGCTGGCCCTGCTGGAGCCGATCGCCGCCCAGGTCGCGGGCGACCGCTACCCGGACATGAGCTCGACCTCGGCGGCCCGCGAGGCCTAGGGGGTGTCGACCGCGCCGGGTCCCCGCGCCGGGGCAACCGGCGCGGTGGCCCGGCGGAGGTCAGGCGTCGGCGGCGAAGCGGTCGCGCAGGGCCGCGTACTCCGCGTCCGTCAGCAGGCCCGCGCTGTACAGCTCGCCCAGGTGGTGCAGGCGTTCGTCCGTGCGGGCCGCCGGGACCGAGGCCACCGGGGTGCGGCCGCGCAGGGCGGCGAGGACGGCCGCCGCGAACGGCAGCGACTCGTGCACCGCCCCGTACCCGACGCCGAACACCGCGGCCGCCAGGTCGTGGTCGGGCCTCGGGTCCGCGGTGCTGTCCCGCAGGACCAGCCGCAGGTGGCCGCCCGGCTTCTCCGGCGAGCTCCACTCGACGCCGGTCAGCGCGGACAGCGGGTAACGCTGGTCGCCCGCCTTCCACTTGGTGCTCGTGGCGCCGGTGCGCGACCAGTGGAACGTGACGGCCGAGCCGTCGAAGCCCAGCCGCGCGTCGTACGCCTTCAGCTGCAGCGGCGGCTGCGGCACCGGGACAAGGAAACGTTCCGCCGGATCGGCCGCATCCGGCCCCAGCCGGGCCCGTACGGCGTCCGCGAACTCGGCCGCCTGCGCGGCCCGGTCCGCCGGCAGTACCAGCCGGTACGGGTCGCAGACCGCCCGCAACTGCCCCGCGGCGGCCTCCATCAGCGGATCCGCGCCCGTCCGCGGCACGGCGTGCAGGACCACCGCGTCCCGTTTCCCCCCGGACCCGGTCGTGTTCACGGTCACCCCCGACAACGCCTCGAAGGGGATCCGCCGCGCCCCGAGGGCATGAAGGAGTCTCGGAGTCCTCGGCGTTCTTATCCCCCGTGCGAAGCGGATGAGCACCGAGTCCGAGTCGAACTCCCAGACGGCATGGTTTCCGGCCAGTACGTCACCCATGCGGCACATCGTAAGGGGACGTACCCCCGTGCGTCCCCCTCGATGCAGAGCCCGTTTTCCGAGGCTCTACACGTGTCAGTCCCCGTCTGTCCCGGAAATTCCGCGGCGGCACGCATCGTCGCCGGTCGCGCACACAACGGAAGCGAACGCACCGGTTCCGATTTTGGCGAAGTTGTCCAGGGATCCGGTACCTGGCTCGAAATAGCCGGTGTGGAGCTTCGCCCCGGCCGACGACAGCAGCCGCGATCCGAAGTCCGGCGACACCGGGTCCGCCCCGTGGCCGACCCCGCCGACCTCCAGGTGCGGTACGTCCGCGATCCAGTCCCCGGCGTCCCGCGTCGCCCACACCCGCGCCGACGTGTGCAGTTCGGCCACCGAGCCCGCGCGCATCCCGGGACTGCCCGCCACCACCACGTCCGTCACCCGCTCCGGCAGGGCGCGCGCGGCGACCCCGCACACCACCGAGCCGTAGCTGTGGCAGAACAGCGCCACGCTCGCGTCGCCGGGCAGCGCAGCGGCCAGCGACTCCAGCCGTACGGCCCCGTCCACCGCCATCCGGCCGGTCGCCGCGTCCATGCCGACCCCGGTGGGCGCGGTGTAGCCGGCCCAGGCGATGACCGCGGTCCGGCTGTCGGGAGCCGCCGCGCGCTGGGCCTCGTACAGCGACTGCGCCATGCCGACGGGCGCGGTGAGACGGCGCTGCGTGCGCTCGAAGGTGAGCACGTCGGTGTCCACTCCGGGGACGACCACCGAGATCCGGCCGGCCCGGTCGAGGTCGCCGAACACCTCTGCGACGCGGCCGCCGCCGGTGGGGTCGAAGGCGAGGATCTGCCGGCCCGGCTCGGCCAGCGAGGCGAAGCGGTGGGAGCGCCGGCCGGCCGTGGCGCGGTCGGCCGGGGTCAGGCTGACGTCCCGGCTGCGGGCCTCGTCCACGCGCGCGGCCTGCTCCAGGCCGCGCAGGTTGGCCCGGTAGCGCAGCGCGGCGGGCGCCCCGTCGAGGTTGCCGACGACCAGGGGGTACCCCTCGGCGAGCCGGGCCCGCTGGGAGCCGTCGAGCTCGGCGAAGAACCGGGCGACCGTCCGTACGGGGGCGTCGGCGGGCGGCACCGGCCGGCCGTCGATGCGGGCCGTGGACCAGGAGGCGAGGGCGGCGGCGCGCAGGGAGGTCCCCGCGTCGGGCCGGTGCACGGCGGTCCAGCCGGTGGTCGCCAGCATGATGAAGACCACCGCGAGCGCGAGCAGGGTGCGCAGGGCGGCGGGGCGCGGGTCGGCGCCGAAGGCGGTGGAGTGGGCGAGGCCGGGCAGGTTCACTGGGACCAGCGTAGGAGACCGGATCCGGGCACGGCGCCCAGGGTGACCGGGTTCACGGCCGACCGTGGGACCCCCTACGGAGGTTCAGCGCCAGTCGGCGGCGAGCGCCGGGCCGATCTGGTCAAGGCAGGCCTCGGTCATCCGCCGGATCGAGGCCACGCTGGCGTCCTCTCCCCGCCCCCACAGGCGGCCGGTGACCCTCATCACTCCGTAGAACGCGGCGACCGCCAGCCGGGGCCGCGGGTCGGCGTCCACGTCCAGACCCTCGCGCTCGGCGATCAGCCGGGCGATGCGCTCCTCCAGCCCGGTCGAGCGGCGCAGGTGCACGGCGAGCAGCGCCGGGGTCGACTCGATGAGCCGGTACGTCCGCATGTAGAGGTCGACCGGGACCACACCGCAGAGCGCCTCGTCGAGGGTGTCCCAGGCGCCGAGCACGGCGCCCCGCAGCGCCTCGAGGGGGCCCTCGGCGGGCGGCCGGGAGCGCAGCGCGGCGACGAAGTGCGACTCGACCAGGTCCTGGACGGCGAAGGCCGCCTCCTCCTTGTTGGCGAAGTACCGGAAGAAGGTCCGCTGGGAGACCTCCACGACCTCCGTGATCTCGTCGACGGTGGTGCGCTCGTACCCCTGCGCGACGAAGAGGAGGAGGGCGGCGCGCAGCAGCGCGTCCCGGGTGCGCCGCTTCTTGCGTTCGCGCAGCCCGGGCGCCGGGACCGGCCGCTCGTCGGTCATCACCGGAGGTGTCCTTCCCGCATGCTGCGCATGGCGAATCCGACGCCGAGTGAGCGGTCAGGTTACCCGTGACGGACCCGGCGGCCACTGTCCCGTTAACCCGTTGGTGAGGGCCGTGGCCCCCACCGCCGTCCCGGCCGGCAGTCCGATCGGGGACAACCGGCAGCAGCCAGAGCCCTCCCGCACGCCGCAGCTCACCGCACCGGCGTCAACCAGGTGCGCACGAGAGCCCCGCGGGACGGCTGCGGCGGGGCCGTCGCCTATCAGGGTGGACCCGCCCACCGCCCCTTCCGCCCGGCCGTCCTCGCAGGTCAGCGTGGGGTCCGAGGCGCCCCGGAACCGGTCCGGGGAGCCCTGGTCCACAAGGAGTTGACCTGTCATGCGTACGAGTTCACCCGCACGGTCCACCACCGTCCTCGCCGCGGCCTTCCTGGCCCTCGCCGCGTTCGTCCCGAGCACGGCAGGCACCGCACACGCCGCCGGCCCGCCGCCGGGCAAGGCCCCCGCCTGCGCCACAGGGCAGCTGTGCCTGTGGGCGAAGCCGGACTTCAAGGGCACCCGCCATGCCCACGAGCTGAGCACCATGGACATCAACAGCTGCACGGCACTGCCCGCCGGGACCAGCGCCCAGTCGCTGGTCAACCGCACCGGACGGCCGGTGACCACCTACCAGTCGGCCGAGTGCGCCGAGACCGGCGAGTTCCAGACCTACCCGGGCGACGGGGTCCAGCTGCCCCAATCGCTCTACCTCGTCCGGGCCTTCAAGGTGTGGGAACGCTAGCCGCCCGCCGCCGGGGCCGCTTCGGGCACATGGGCCGGTACGTCGGCCCCCGTGCCCGGAGCGGCCCCCCCGCCCGGAGCGGCCCCCGTGCCCGGAATGGTCCCCGCGCCCGGGGCGGCCGCTCCGCCGAGGCGGCCGATCTCGGCGCGCAGCGCCCGTACCTCCGCGGCCAGTTCGGAGATCGCGGCGGTCTGCGCCCGCTCCACCCGGTCGTCGCGCTCGAAGCGGGAGATGAACCAGGCCGCGATGTTGGCGGTGACCACACCGAGCAGGGCGATCCCCGACAGCATCAGCCCCACCGCGAGCACCCGGCCGAGCCCGGTGGTGGGGGAGTGGTCCCCGTACCCGACGGTCGTCATGGTGGTGAAGCTCCACCACACGGCATCGCCCAGGTTCTTGATGTTGCCGTCGGGCGCGTCCCGCTCCACGCTCAGCACGGCGAGCGAGCCGAACATCAGCAGCCCGACCACCGCCCCCGCCACGTACGTGGTCAGCCGGATCTGCGGGGCCATCCGGGCCCGCCGGCCCACCAGCAGCAGCGTGGACACCAGCCGCAGCAGCCGCAGCGGCTGGAGCATCGGCAGCAGCACCGCGACCAGGTCCAGCCAGTGGGTCCGGACGAACGCCTTCTTCGCCGTCGACAGGCCCAGCCGCATCAGGTAGTCCGCGGCGAACGCCCCCCACACCACCCACTCGGTGAGCGTGCACGCCCGGTGCACCCGCTGGTCCGCGTCGGGGACCACGATCGGGACGGCGTACGCGACGGCGAAAGCGATGGCCAGCACGAGCAGCGGGGTCTGGCTCCGCCGCTCCCACCGCAGCTGGCGGGAGGTTTGCTTCATACAGAGCATCGTAAGGAACGGGTAAAGCCTCACGGGCTGCACGGACCCGCGCAGTGCCGCAGTGACCGGGGCAACGGCGGCGGGCCGGGGCGCACTCCCGCGCCCCGGCCCGCCGCCGCTGTCACCTGTTCGATCCGCGCAGCGCTACGCGTCGCCGCCCGCCGCACCCGGGTCGGCCGCCGAGACGTCCAGCAGCCGGTACCGGTCCACGGCCTGCTTCAGCGCGGAACGGTCGATCTTGCCCTCCTTGGCCAGCTCGGTCAGCACCGCCAGCACCACCGACTGCGCGTCGATGTGGAAGAAGCGCCGGGCCGCGCCCCGCGTGTCCGCGAAGCCGAAGCCGTCCGCACCCAGCGAGGTGTACGCGCCGGGCACCCACCGCGAGATCTGGTCCGGGACGGACCGCATCCAGTCCGAGACCGCCACGAACGGCCCCTCCGCACCCGACAGCTTCCGCGTCACGTACGGGACGCGCTGCTCCTCCTCCGGGTGGAGCAGGTTGTGCTCCTCCACCTCCACGGCGTCGCGGCGTAGCTCGTTCCAGGAGGTCGCCGACCAGACGTCCGCCCGGACGTTCCACTCCTCCGCCAGGATCCGCTGGGCCTCCAGCGCCCACGGCACCGCCACGCCCGAGGCCATGATCTGCGCCCCGATGGAGCCCGCCGAGCCCGTGGACACCCGGTGGATGCCCTTGAGGATCCCCTCCACGTCGACACCGGCCGGCTCGGCCGGGTGCTGGATCGGCTCGTTGTAGACGGTCAGGTAGTAGAAGACGTCCTCGGCCTCGGGCCCGTACATGCGGCGCAGGCCGTCCTGGACGATGTGCGCGATCTCGTACCCGTACGCCGGGTCGTACGCCACACAGCCCGGGTTCGTCGACGCCAGCAGCTGGGAGTGACCGTCGGCGTGCTGCAGGCCCTCACCCGTCAGGGTGGTCCGGCCGGCGGTCGCACCCAGGACGAAACCGCGCGCCAGCTGATCGGCCATCTGCCAGAACTGGTCACCCGTGCGCTGGAAACCGAACATCGAGTAGAAGACGTAGACCGGGATCAGCGGCTCGCCGTGCGTCGCGTAGGCCGAACCCGCGGCGATCAGCGAGGCCGTGCAGCCCGCCTCCGAGATGCCGTCGTGCAGCATCTGGCCGGTCGGCGACTCCTTGTACGCGAGCAGGAGGTCGCGGTCGACCGCCTCGTACTGCTGGCCCAGCGGGTTGTAGATCTTGGCGCTCGGGAAGAACGCGTCCATGCCGAACGTGCGGTACTCGTCCGGGGCGATCAGCACGAAGCGCCTGCCGATCTCCTTGTCCCGCATCAGGTCCTTCAGGATGCGCACGAACGCCATGGTCGTGGCGATCGACTGCTGGCCCGAGCCCTTCTTGGCCGCCGCGTACGCCTTGTCGTCCGGCAGCTGCAGCGGCTTCGCGCGCACCACACGGGTCGGCACGTAGCCGCCCAGCGAGCTGCGGCGGTCGTGCATGTACTGGATCTCCGGCGAATTGCGTCCCGGGTGGTAGTACGGCGGCGCGCCGTCCTCCAGCTGTGCGTCCGTGATCGGGATGTGCAGGCGGTCGCGGAAGCGCTTGAGGTCGTCGACCGTCAGCTTCTTCATCTGGTGCGTCGCGTTGCGGCCCTCGAAGTTCGGGCCGAGCGTCCAGCCCTTGACCGTCTGCGCCAGGATCACCGTCGGCTGGCCCTTGTGGGCCTTGGCCGCCGCGTACGCCGCGTAGATCTTCTTGTGGTCGTGGCCGCCGCGGCCCAGGTGCAGCAGCTGCTGGTCGCTCATGTTCTCGACCATCGCCCGCAGCCGCTGGTCGTCGCCGAAGAAGTGGTCGCGGATGTACGCGCCGGTCTCGGTCGCGTACGTCTGGAACTGCCCGTCCGGCGTCGAGTTCATCTTGTTGACGAGGATGCCGTCGCGGTCCTGCGCGAGCAGCGGGTCCCAGGAGCGGTCCCAGATCAGCTTGATGACGTTCCAGCCGGCACCGCGGAACTGCGACTCCAGCTCCTGGATGATCTTGCCGTTGCCGCGGACCGGGCCGTCGAGCCGCTGCAGGTTGCAGTTCACGACGAAGGTCAGGTTGTCCAGGCCCTCGCGCGCAGCGATCGACAGCTGGCCGAGCGACTCCGGCTCGTCCATCTCGCCGTCGCCGAGGTACGCCCAAACGTGTGACTTCGAGGTGTCGGCGATCCCGCGCGCCTCCATGTACCGGTTCATCCGGGCCTGGTAGATCGCGCCGAGCGGGCCGAGGCCCATCGAGACGGTCGGGAACTCCCAGAAGTCCGGCATCAGCCGCGGGTGCGGGTAGCTGGACAGGCCGTACGGGGCCTTCGACTTCTCCTGCCGGAACGCGTCGAGCTGCTGCTCGGAGAGCCGGTCCAGGAGGTAGGCGCGCGCGTAGATGCCGGGCGAGGCGTGGCCCTGGAAGAAGATCTGGTCGCCGCCGTCGCCCTCGTCCTTGCCCCGGAAGAAGTGGTTGAAGCCCACGTCGTAGAGGGAGGCGGAGGAGGCGAACGTGGCGATGTGGCCGCCGACGCCGATCCCGGGACGCTGGGCGCGCGAGACCATGACGGCCGCGTTCCACCGGGTGGCGTTCAGGACCTTGCGCTCGATCTCCTCGTTGCCGGGGAAGAAGGGCTCGTCCTTGGTGGCGATCGTGTTGACGTAGTCCGAGCTGCGCATCTCGGGTACGGCCACGCGCTTCTCGCGGGCCCGCTCGATCAGCCGCAGCATCAGGTAGCGGGCGCGCTCACGGCCCCGCTCGTCGACGGCGGCGTCCAGGGAGTCGAGCCACTCCTGCGTCTCCTCCGGATCGAAGTCCGGGACCTGGCTCGGCAGGCCGCCAATGATGATCGGATTGCGATCGGATGCGGAAGCCACGCTGTTCCTTCGCTGTCAGGGGAGTCGTGCCATGGGGTTTCGCCGCCTCCCATCGTCTTACTCTCGGTCGGAATCGTCACCTGTACCGCTGGGTAATCACCGGAGTCGCGGCGATTCGGGGCGCCGTCGGCGGCCGGTCCGGCCAAATCGCAACCTTACGCTCAAGATGATCAGCTGGTTCGGAAGCCCGTTCGTCCCTCAAACAGGTAGGAAAGCCGTCCGGAGTCGCCGATGATGCCGAATGACCTGGAATGGTGTGGGATGAATCACCAGACGTGCGCGCGGGAAGGCTGAAAGTTGCGGCGAGACGGCCGTAATCGTCACCGTTTCGACGGTCTCGGCGGCCGGGTACTTGCGCGATCCGCCGCGCCCGTGTGGACTACGCCCAATGCTGCGCGTACGCGCGCCGCCGAAGACATTCACCGAACATGAGCAGGAGGCACCCCGTGAGCGCGACCGCGGACCACGCGGAGAGCCTGGCCGCCCGGCTGGGTTTCCAGTCCGAACAGGTGGTCCAGGAGATCGGCTACGACGAGGACGTCGATCAGGATTTCCGTGACACCGTCGAGAAGCTCGTCAGCGAGCTCGCCGACGAGGACTACGACGACGTCGCCGACGCGGTGTTGCTGTGGTTCCGCGACGAGGACGGCGATCTGACGGACACCCTGGTCGACGCGACCGAGCTGGTCGAGGAAGGCGCACTGATCCTGCTGCTGACCCCCAAGACGGGCCGTGACGGCTTCGTCGAGGCCAGCGACATCAGCGAGGCCGCCACGACCGCCGGCCTCTCGCTTGCCAAGGGCCTGCCCGTCGGCAAGGAGTGGACCTCCACCAAGCTGGTGACGCCGAAGGCCGCCAAGTCCAAGCGCTGAGCCGCGCCCCGCAGCCAAGCGGACACGCACCCCGTCGGCCGGATTCCCATCCGGTCGGCGGGGTGCGTGCGTTCCGGGCCCCTGATCCCCATAGGCTGGACCCACCCGAACAGCCCAATGCAGGGATGCAGGAACGAAGGGATGCGAGAGATGGCGATCGAGGTCGGCAGCAAGGCCCCGGACTTCGAGCTCAAGGACAACCACGGCGCGACCGTGCGGCTCTCCGACTTCCGGGGGGAGAAGGCCGTGGTGCTGCTCTTCTACCCGTTCGCCTTCACGGGGGTCTGCACCGGCGAGCTGTGCGAGCTGCGCGACCAGCTGCCGCGGTTCCAGAACGACGACGTCCAGCTCCTCGCGGTCTCCAACGACTCCGTGCCGACCCTGCGGGTCTTCGGCGAGCAGGAGAACCTGGACTACCCGCTGCTGTCGGACTTCTGGCCGCACGGCGAGACCTCCCGCGCGTACGGCGTCTTCGACGAGGAGAAGGGCTGCGCGGTCCGCGGCACCTTCATCATCGACAAGGACGGCATCGTGCGCTGGACCGTCGTCAACGGCCTGCCCGACGCGCGTGACCTGAACGAGTACATCAAGGCCCTCGACAGCCTCTGAGCCGGCCTCGGGCCGGGCTCGGGGCCCCGTCGGGGCCCCGACGGGGCCCCCGGGCACTTGGTGCACTTCCAGCGGGTTCCGGGAACTGTTCACCGGGAAAGACGCCGGCAGGCGGGAACCCGTCACTAGGATCGAAACGTTGATCCCGGTAGAAACCGCACGACGGGGCACCGCCCCACACATGAACCCAATGGAGGACCCGTGGGAGTCAGCCTCAGCAAGGGCGGAAACGTCTCGCTGACCAAGGCCGCGCCGAATCTGACGGCGGTCATCGTCGGTCTGGGCTGGGACGCTCGCACCACCACCGGCGTCGACTTCGACCTCGACGCCAGCGCGATCCTGACCAACGACCAGGGCAAGGTCGCCAACGACTCGAACTTCGTGTTCTTCAACAACCTGAAGAGCCCGGACGGCTCGGTCGAGCACACCGGTGACAACACCACCGGTGAGGGCGAGGGCGACGACGAGGCCATCAAGGTGAACCTGGCCGGCGTCCCGGCCGATGTCGCCAAGATCGTCTTCCCGGTCTCGATCTACGAGGCCGAGAGCCGCCAGCAGAGCTTCGGCCAGGTCCGCAACGCGTACATCCGCGTGGTGAACCAGGCCGACAACTCGGAGCTCGCCCGTTACGACCTCTCCGAGGACGCCTCGACCGAGACCGCCATGGTCTTCGGCGAGCTGTACCGCAACGGTGCGGAGTGGAAGTTCCGCGCCATCGGCCAGGGCTACGCCTCCGGCCTGCGCGGCATCGCCCAGGACTTCGGCGTCAACGTCTGAGCCTGCCAGCAGTCACCCGTCCGGCGCCGTGCACTGTGTGTACGGCGCCGGACGTGCTTTGCAACGATCCACCGGCCGGGCTCACGGGCCGGGATTCACCGCCGGCCCGCCATGCGGGCGCGCCGCGATCACCACGTCGTCCGGGGAGGACCACAACATGGGCGTCACACTCGCCAAGGGGGGCAACGTCTCCCTCTCCAAGGCCGCACCGAACCTCACCCGGGTCCTGGTCGGTCTCGGTTGGGACGCGCGCTCGACCACGGGGGCCGATTTCGACCTCGACGCCAGCGCGCTGCTGTGCCGCGACGGCCGGGTCCTGGGGGACGCGTACTTCGTCTTCTACAACAACCTGAAGAGCCCCGAGGGCTCCGTCGAACACACGGGGGACAACCTCACCGGCGAGGGTGAGGGCGACGACGAGTCGATCATCATCGACCTGACGAAGGTGCCGGTCGAGGTCGACAAGATCGTCTTTCCGGTCTCGATCCACGAGGCGGAGGCCCGCCGCCAGAGCTTCGGCCAGGTCAGCAATGCCTTCATTCGCGTGGTGAACGAATCGGACGGCCAGGAACTGGCCCGCTACGACCTCACCGAGGACGCCTCGAGCGAGACCGCAATGATCTTCGGCGAGGTCTACCGGTACGGCGGCGAATGGAAGTTCCGCGCAGTGGGGCAGGGGTACGCGTCGGGGCTCCGGGGCATCGCTCTAGACTTCGGGGTCAACGTTTCGTAAAGCCGTACAAGACGATGGGGTGCCAGTGGTTCTCAAAACCTTCGGCTGGTCGTTCGCAGTCACTGCGCTCGGTCTGGTCGCAGCGGTGTTCTACGGGGGGTGGACCGGATTCGGGATCGTCGCGATCCTGTCCATCCTTGAGATCTCGCTGTCCTTCGACAATGCGGTGGTCAACGCCGGAATCCTGAAGAAGATGAATGCCTTCTGGCAGAAGATCTTCCTCACGGTCGGCGTGCTCATCGCCGTGTTCGGCATGCGCCTGGTCTTCCCCGTCGTGATCGTCGCGATCACCGCAGGCATCGGCCCCATCGAGGCCGTCGACCTGGCGCTGAACGACAAGGACATGTACCAGCAGCTGGTCACGGACGCCCACCCGGCGATCGCGGCCTTCGGCGGCATGTTCCTGCTGATGATCTTCCTTGACTTCATCTTCGAGGACCGGGACATCAAGTGGCTCGCGTGGCTCGAACGCCCGCTCGCCAAGCTCGGCAAGATCGACATGCTGTCGGCGTGCATCGCTCTGATCGCCCTGCTGATCACGTCCATGACCTTTGCCGCCCACGCCCACCAGCACGGCGGGGCCCACGTGGACAAGGCGCAGACCGTCCTGGTCTCCGGCATCGCCGGTCTGATCACCTACATGATCGTCGGCGGGCTCTCGGGCTACTTCGAGAACCGCCTCGAGGAAGAGGAAGAGGCCGAGCACGAAGCGGAGGAGGCGGCCAAGAAGAGCGGCAAGCCCGTCTCGGCCGTCGCCATGGCCGGCAAGGCCGCCTTCTTCATGTTCCTCTACCTCGAAGTCCTCGACGCCTCCTTCTCCTTCGACGGGGTCATCGGCGCCTTCGCCATCACCAACGACATCGTGCTGATGGCCCTCGGCCTCGGCATCGGTGCCATGTACGTCCGGTCGCTCACGGTCTACCTGGTCCGCCAGGGCACCCTCGACGACTACGTCTACCTGGAGCACGGCGCGCACTACGCCATCGGCGCGCTCGCCGTGATCCTGCTCGTCACCATCCAGTACGAGATCCACGAGGTCATCACCGGACTCGTCGGCGTGCTGCTCATCGCCTGGTCCTTCTGGTCCTCGGTGCGCCGCAACAAGCGGTTGGAACTGGAGGGTTCCGCCGCCGAGGCATGATCACGGCGGTAATGCGGAACGCTCCATCTGCGGGGCGGCCGGGCTGGTCTGCGGACCTTCCCGGCCGCCCCTTCCGCGTACAGGCCGCGCTGTCCGCAAAGCGCTGTCCGCACAGCAAGAGGGGGGTAGGGGAATGGGATTCTTCGACGGGATCAGGGGCAGCCGGGCCCTGCAGTTCGACTCGGGCGGCGCCTCGGCGGCGATCGAGCTGACGAAGCGGCATCCGACGGTGTCGCTCACCAAACAGGGGGCGGTCCACGGCAACCTCCGGGTCAACCTGTCCTGGCGCATGCGCAGCTCGGACATCGGCGGCCGCGGCGGAGGCGAGGGCGGCCGGCTCCTGCGCCACCCGTTCAAGCTGTTCAAGCCCGACATGGTGCAGGCGCACACCCAGGGCATGGTCAACGTCGACCTGGACCTCGGCTGCCTCTACGAGCTGGCCGACGGCACCCGGGGCGTCGTACAGCCCCTGGGCAACCTCCACGGCGACATCAACAGCCCGCCGTACGTGAAGCTCAGCGGCGACGACCGGTTCGGGGCGCCCTCCGGGGAGACGGTCTTCGTCAACCTCGACCACGCCGACGAGATCAAGCGGCTGCTGGTGTTCGTCTACATCTACGACCAGACCCCGGCCTTCGACCGGACGCACGCCATGGTCACCCTGTACCCGATCACCGGGCCGCGGATCGAGATCCCGCTGGAGGAGCGGCAACCGCAGGCCCGCTCCTGCGCGGTGCTCACCCTGGAGCACGTCAAGGGCGAGCTGATCGTGCGGCGCGAGGTGAAGTTCGTGTACGGGTTCCAGGCCGAGCTGGACCGGCTGTACGGGTGGGGCCTGCAGTGGGGGCGGGGCTACAAGAGCACCAAGGCCTGAGCGGGGGCATGAGCGGGGCGTGACCGGGGCCCGGGCCTGGACCCGGGACCCCCACGGGACCCCACCGGGGGCCCCGACCGGGGCCCCCGGCGCGGGCCCCTCAGGCGGGCGTCAGCGGCGGATGAACTGCGGGCCCTGCACCGGCAGCCGGAAGGTCGGGTCGCCGCCCGGCACCGGTACCGGGGCCGGGGACACCGGCTGCGGGTACCCGTACGCCGGCTGCGCGGCCGGCGGGGCCTGCGTCAGTGGCGCCGGCGGGGTCGGCGGGCGCATCGCGGCCGTCTGCTCGGCGGTCGGCCCGGCGGCGGGCGCGGACCCGGACGAGCCCTCGGCGGCGTTCTCGTCCACGGAGATCCCGTGGTCGGTCGCCAGCCCGACGAGCCCGTTCGAGTAGCCCTCGCCCAGCGCGCGGAACTTCCACCCGTCGCCCCGTCGGTACAGCTCCCCGCAGATCAGAGCCGTCTCGGCGCCGGTCTCGGGCCGTACGTCGAAGTAGGCCAGCGGCTCGGAGCCACCGGTCGCCGTGGCGTCGTACAGCAGGATCCGCAGGTCCCGGACCCGCTCGAACGGCACGTCCTCGGCCGAGGCCACCACCAGGACCCGGTCCACGACCGGCGGCACCGCGCGCAGGTCCGCCTGCACGGCATCGGTGATCCCGTCGCCGAGCTGCTTCTTGCCGAGCCGCCAGACGGACCCCGAGGGGTGCCGGGGCTGGTTGTAGAACACGAAGTCCTCGTCCGAGCGCACCCGCCCGTCCGGGCCCACGAGCAGCGCCGAGGCATCGACGTCCGGCACCTCCGGGCCGCCGGTCCAGCGCAGCACCGCCCGGACCGCCACGGCGGTCACCGGGATGTTCGAGCCCTTCTGCATCGCGTGCGTCATGCCCGTCATCCTGCCCTCCCGGGGCGGCGCGGAACAACGCGGCCCCCCGCAGGGCCTTGTCCCGGACGAAAGTCCTGGGCATGGTGCAAGAGGGTTACCTGAACTTCATGTGCTTGAGGAACTCTTGACTCATATTCGTACGTACTATTACCGGCCATGCCAGTTGGGCCGCCGAGGCAGTACGGGGGAAGCACATGCGTCACTTTGGGCACGTATCGCCCACCGTCCGTAAGGACCTCTTCCACCAAGAGCCGGCCGAGTTCACCGCCGCCTCGCCCGCCCGCATCCTCGCCGCCGCCCTCGGAGCCACCCTCTACAGCCCCGCCACCCGCCCCCACCTCGCCGGGGACGTCCACAAGCAGGCCGGCCGCGGAGTCGTCTCCATGGTCCTCTGCCTGGAGGATTCCATCAGCGACGCCGAGGTCGCGGGCGCCGAGGACAACCTCGTCCGGCAGTTCGCCGCCCTCGACGCCGAGGGCGGGGAGCTCCCCCTCCTCTTCATCCGGGTCCGCACCCCCGAGCAGATACCCGACCTCGTGCGCCGCCTCGGCGGCTCCGCACGAAGACTGGCCGGATTCGTACTCCCCAAGTTCACCGAGAACCGCGGAACCGCCTTCCTCGACGCCGTGGCCCAGGCCGAGGCCGACAGCGGACAGCACCCGCTGTACGCGATGCCCGTCCTGGAGACCCCCGACCTCCTCCACCTCGAAACCCGCGTCGAAGCACTCGCGGGCATCTCCCGCACCGTCAACCGGTACCGCGACCGCGTCCTGGCCCTGCGCCTCGGCGTCACCGACTTCTGCTCGGTCTACGGACTGCGCCGCACCCCGGACATGACCGCCTACGACGTCCAGATCGTCGCCGGAGTGATCGCCGACGTGGTGAACGTGCTCAGCCGCGCCGACGGCACCGGTTTCACCGTGACCGGACCCGTCTGGGAGTACTTCCGCAGCCAGCAGCGCCTCTTCAAGCCCCAGCTGCGCCGCAGCCCCTTCCTCCAGGAAGGCGCCGAGGAACTGCGCACCACCCTCATCGAGCACGACCTCGACGGGCTGCTGCGCGAGATCGAGCTCGACCGGGCCAACGGACTCCTCGGCAAGACCTGCATCCACCCCGCCCACGTCACGCCCGTCCACGCACTGTCGGTGGTCTCCCACGAGGAGTTCAGCGACGCCCAGGACATCCTGCGCCCCGAGCGCGGCGGCGGCGGAGTCATGCGCTCCGCCTACACGAACAAGATGAACGAAGTGAAGCCCCACCGGGCCTGGGCCGAGCGCACCATGCTGCGCGCCGAGGTCTTCGGTGTGGCGAAGGAGGAGGTCGGCTTCGTCGACCTGCTCACGGCCGGGCTCCAGGTGTGAGCCCGCCCTTGAACCCCTCGGACACGGAGAGAGGCAAGACGATCGACGCGGTGTGGTCGGGAACCTGGGTCGCGGACCGGCTGGGCGTACGCCTGGAGGAGGCCGGCGCGCCGGGATCGCCACGGCTGGACGAGCTGCTCGGACTGGCGCTGCGGCGCAACCCGAAGCGCGCCCACCTGCTGGTCTCGCAGTTGCTGGGCAAGCACGTCCCGCAGTCCCCGGAGGCCGTCTACGCCGCCGGACACGGGCTCGGCGAGCGGGTCCGCGCCCTGCTGGGCGACGAGGCCGCCTCCGCGGTGGTCCTCGGGTACGCCGAGACCGCGACCGGGCTGGGCCACTGCGTGGCCGACGGCCTCGGCGGCGCCCCCTACCTGCACTCCACCCGCCGCCCCGTGCCGGGCGTGGAGCCCGCCGGCGGGTTCGAGGAGGCCCACTCGCACGCCACCTCGCACCTGCTGCTGCCGGAGGACCCGAAGCTGCTGGCCGGCACCGGGCCGCTGGTCCTCGTCGACGACGAGTTCTCCACCGGCAACACGGTCCTGAACACCATCCGCGACCTGCACGCCCGCCACCCCCGGGCGCACTACGTGGTCGTCGCCCTCGTCGACATGCGCTCCCCGGCCGACCGCGACCGGCTCACCGCCTTCGCCGCCGAGCTCGGCGCGCGGGTGGACCTGATCGCCCTGGCCTCCGGCACGGTGCACCTGCCCGAGGGGGTCCTGGCCAAGGGACAGGCGCTGGTCGAGGAGTACGAGCGGCAGGGCGCGGGGGCGGTGGCCCCGGCTCCGGCCCCGGCTCCGGCTTCCGGGGCCCCCGCCGGGCGGCTCGTGCTGGAGTGGCCCGCCGGGGTCCCCGACGGCGGCCGGCACGGGTTCACCCCCGAGCACCGCACCCGGCTCGAGGCGGCCCTGCCCGCGCTGGCCCGGCAGCTCGCCGATGCGCTCGGAGCCGAGCCCGGAAGGGTCCTCGTACTCGGCAACGAGGAGCTGATGTACGCGCCGCTGCGCCTCGCGCGGGCCCTGGAGGAGTCGGGCGCCGCGGCCGAGGTCCGGTTCTCGACCACCACCCGCTCGCCCGTGCTCGCCGTCGACGACCCCGGCTACGCCATCCGCACCCGGCTCGTCTTCCCCGCGCACGACACTCCGGCCGACGGGCCCGGCGACCGGTACGCCTACAACGTCGCCGGCGCCGGGTTCGACACCGTCGTTGCCGTTGTCGACAGCCACGGGGACACCGGTGCGCTGGACGCTCCCGACGGGCTCCTCGCCTGCCTGGCCCCGCACGCCGGGCGGGTCCTGCTCGCGGTGGTCCCCTCGTACGTCCCCTCCGTTTCCCCCGACGTCTTCTCCGGCGTCTCCTCCGACGTCTTCTCCGACGTCTCCTCCGGCGTTTCCTCCGAGCGGCGGGAGCCGATCATGCCCGAGCCGGTCCTGCCCGAGCCCCTGCGCGGCCCCGCCTTCTCCTCGTACGCCCCGCAGGACTGCGGCTGGCTGCTCCAGGACCTCTCCGACGTGGCGCTCGAGGCCCCCACCGAGGAGCGCGAGGAGGCCATCCAGGCGGGCGGCGCGCACTACGCCGAGTCGCTGCCCGTCGAGTACCAGCCGTCCCCCCAGTACCAGGAGCTGTACCGCAGCGCGCTGGCCGCGTCCGCCGCGCGCATAGCCCGGGCCGTCGGCACGGTCACCGAGACGGTCCTCGCCGAGCGGTCCCCCTCCCCGGTCCTCGTCTCGCTCGCCCGCGCCGGCACCCCCGTCGGCGTCCTCATGCGCCGCTGGGCCCAGGCCCGGCACGGCCTGGACCTGCCGCACTACGCCGTCTCCATCGTGCGCGGCCGCGGCATCGACCCCAACGCGCTGCGCTGGCTGGCCACCCACCACGACCCCGCCGACGTGGTCTTCGTGGACGGCTGGACGGGCAAGGGCGCCATCACCCGCGAGCTGGCCGCGGCCCTTCGGGCCAGTCAGGAGGCGGGGGGCCCGGGCTTCGATCCGGAGATCGTGGTCCTCGCCGACCCCGGCTCCTGCGTGCGCACGTACGGCACCCGCGAAGACTTCCTGATCCCCTCCGCCTGCCTCAATTCCACCGTCTCCGGACTGATCTCGCGTACGGTGCTCAGGTCCGACCTGGTCGGGCCCGCCGACTTCCACGGCGCGAAGTTCTACCGCGAGCTCGCCGGAGCCGATGTCTCCACCGGCTTCATCGACACCGTCGCCGCCCGCTTCGACGAGGTGGCCGAGGCCGTCGACGCCGAGGTCAAGGAGCTCCTCGCCACCGACCGCACACCCACCTGGGAGGGCTGGGCGGCGGTCGAGCGGATCAGCGAGGAGTACGGCATCCACGACGTGAACCTGGTCAAGCCCGGCGTCGGCGAGACGACGCGGGTGCTGCTGCGGCGCGTGCCGTGGAAGATCCTGGCGCAGCGCGGCGCCGGGGCCGACCTGGACCACGTACGGCTGCTCGCCGAGCAGCGGGGCGTGCCGGTGGAAGAGGTCGACGGGCTCCCCTACACGTGCGTAGGACTCATCCACCCCCGCTTCACGCGCGGCGCCACGGGCGCCGACGGAAAGGCCGTGACCTCCAAGTGACTGTCCTGGTAGCCAGTGATCTCGACCGCACGCTCATCTACTCGGCGGCCGCCCTCGGCCTGACCATGCCCGACCCGGCGGCCCCGCGGCTGCTGTGCGTCGAGGTGCACGAGAGCAAGCCCCTGTCGTTCATGACGGAGACGGCCGCGGCGCTACTGGCCGAGCTGAGCGCCGATCCCGCGGTCGTCTTCGTCCCGACCACGACCCGTACGCGCAAGCAGTACCAGCGCATCCGCTTCCCCGGGCGCCCGGCGCCGTACGCGATCTGCGCCAACGGCGGGCAGCTGCTCGTCGACGGCGTCCCGGACCGGGACTGGCGGCGCCGGGTGGCGGCACGGCTGGCCGAGGAGTGCGCGCCGCTGGAGGAGGTCCACGGGCACCTGCTGGCCACGGCGGACCCGGCGTGGCTGCGCAAGGCGCGGGTCGCGGAGGACCTGTTCGCATACCTGGTCGTCGAACGCGCCCTGGTCCCGGACGAGTGGGTCAAGGCGCTCACGGAATGGGCCGACGGCCGTGGCTGGACGGTCTCCCTCCAGGGCCGCAAGATCTACGCCGTGCCGCGCCCGCTGACGAAGAGCGCGGCCATGCACGAGGTGGCCCGCCGTACCGGCGCGACCACGACGCTCGCCGCCGGCGACTCCCTGCTGGACGCGGACCTGCTGCTGGCGGCGGACGCGGCCTGGCGCCCGGGCCACGGCGAGCTGGCCGACGCGGGCTGGAGCGCGCCGACGGTCACGCCCCTGGCCGCGGCCGGTGTCCTGGCCGGCGAGGAAATCGTGCGCGCTTTCGCCCGCGCGGTCGCCGTAGAGGGTGTCCGGCCGGGCGGTGCAGTCGGCACACTGGGCGCATGACCAAGGGCAACAGCACCAAGATCACTGACGAGCTGTACCGCTACATGCTCGACCACAACCCCCCGCTGGACGAGATCCAGCGGGGGCTGGTGGCGACGACGTACGAGAAGTTCCCGGACGTGGCCGGGATGCAGTCGGCCGAGGAGCAGGGCCCGCTGCTGGCCTTCCTGGTCCGGCTGACGGGCGCCCGCCACATCGTCGAGATCGGCACCTTCACCGGTTTCTCCACCTTGTCGATGGCGCAGGCCCTGCCTGTGGACGGCACGCTCGTCGCCTGCGACGTCTCGGAGGAGTGGACCGCCTACGGCCGCGAGGCCTGGAAGGCGGCGGGCGTCGCCGACCGGATCGACCTGCGGATCGCCCCGGCGCTGGACACCCTGCGCGCCATGCCGCAGGAGCCGCACATCGACATGGCCTACGTGGACGCGGACAAGGAGAGCCAGATCGCGTACTGGGAGGAGCTCGTCCCGCGGCTGCGCCCGGGCGGGCTGATCGTCACGGACAACACGCTGTTCCACGGCACGGTCCTGGACGAGTCCGCCACGGGCTCGGCTGCCGGGGTGCGCGCCTACAACGACCACGTCGCGGCCGACTCCCGCATGGAGTCGGTGCTGCTGGCGATCTCGGACGGCATCACCCTGTCGCGCAAGCGCTGAACGCTGACGCTGACGCCGGCGGGGAACGGCCGGGTCAGCAGCAGCCCCCGCCACCGCAGCAGCCCCCGCCGCCGACGGGTGCGGGGGCGCTGCTGGTCCCGCCCACGGCGACGGCGGACAGCAGCTTGACGGTGTCGGCGTGCCCGGCCGGGCAGTCGGCGGGAGCGGACGACTCGGCCATGGGGCGGCTGACCTCAAAGGTGTCGTCGCAGGTCCGGCAGCGGAATTCGTAACGAGGCATGGCCCAAGGCTACAGAGCGGGACGGCCCCGCCACAGCCTCAGAGCCCGTGAAGGGCGGCGGCGCGGGCCCGGTCCTCGCGTGCGGCCTGCTGGGGATTGCGGGCGCGCCAGTACGGATTGTCGTGCGGGAGGGCGCTGCCCACCCGCCCGTACATCCCGAACCACATCAGCATCACGCCGACGACGAAGCTGAACAGCACGTTCTGGATCTTGAAGGCCAGGAAGTTCAGGCCGGTGTCCAGCAGGGCCAGGTTCACGAACCCGCTGGCGATGAAGGCCAGCCCCAGCACGATGTTGAGGGTCGAGGCGAAGTTCCCGCCGATCACCATCCCGACGAAGAGCAGCAGCCCGATGCAGATCGACAGGACGCTCAGCGCGCCGTTGGTGTTCAGCGCGAGCACCCGGTCGCCGCCGGTGTCGAAGAACCCGATCTGGTCGATGAGCCCGAGGATCCCGAAAGCGACCAGCAGCAGACCCGTCAGGCCCGCGCCCACCCGGTACACCTTGCTCAGCTTGTGGTCGGAGGGCAGGTGCTCGTCCAGCCGGGCATTGACGGGATGCGCGATGCGCCGCACCAGGTAGGGGACGTGCGGTGCGGGGAGCTCGATCGGCGCATGGGCCACGTACGGCGCGTAATGCTCATGGGGCTCGTGACACCCGTAGGCCGCGTGCGGCGCGGTCGCATGCGGCCCGGTCGCGGGGGATGCGCTCGCGCGGGGTGCGCTCGCGCGGGCCGTGTCCGGCGCACGAGAGGTGTGCGAGGAATGCGAGGTATGGGCAGCCATCACGCCCTCCTAGGGCTCTGTTCCAGCCACCTCCCAGCATCCGCCGATGCCCCCTCCGCGACAAGCGCGGCCTCAGCCGCTCCCGCGCCGCCCGCGGATGTCGGAGACGACCCGGCCCACGTCTCCCCGCACCTGCTCCATCTCCTGAAGGAAATGCCAGTAGTCGGGATGCCGCTCCTCCAGCCCGGTGAGCGCCCGCTCCATCCGGGCCACCGCCTCGTCCAGCGGCCGCGCATGCCGCGGATCGGGCACACTGCGGCCCTCCATCGCCAGCCGCTGCGCATCCCGGATCGCGAACCGGGTCCGCTGCACCTCCGCCTGCGGGTCCCGGGCCACCGCCTCCAGCCGCGACAGCCGGTCCTGCGCGGCCGACACCGCCTCGTCGGTCGCATCCAGCGCACCGCGGACCGACTCGACCAGCGCCCCGACGTCCGCCCAGCGCTGCTCCTCCCGCGCCCGAGCGGCCTCCTTCAGCTGCTCCTCGGCCCGCGCGACGTCCCGTACGGCCTGGTCCGGCACCTGCTGCAGGTCCTGCCAGCACGCCGCGCTGAACCGCCGGCGCAGCTCACTGAGCACCGGATCCACCCGGTCCGCCCGATTGCGCAGCGCCTGCGCCCGGGTCCGCAGGCTCACCAGCCGCCGGTCGATCTCCGCCGCCCGCTCCGGGAGCCGTGCCACCTCGGCCCGTATCGCCTCCGCGTCACGCAGGATCCGGTCCGCGCGCTGCACGGTCTCCTGCACCCCGTGCTGCGCTGCGCCCTGGTTCAGCAGGGTCAGCTCCGGCCCGAGCGCGGCCAGCCGCGCCGCGAACTCGTCGGCCCGCATCCCCTTGCCGCGTACGTCGTCCAGCGCCGTGCTCGCCGCGAGCAGCGCCGCCCGGGCCCGCTCCCGGGCGGGCGCCACCCGCGCCAGCTGCGTCTCGGCCTTGTCCAGCAGCGGCTGCAGCCCCTGCGCGAACCGGTCGAGCTCGCCCTTGACCCGTACGAGCTCGTCCCGCGCCCGGGTCAACTGCTCCCGCGCCCGCGCGGCGACGGACCCCTCCAGGTCGGCGCGGTCGAGGTCGTGCGCATCGACGGCCTCGATGTACACGTGGCTGACCTGGTCGATGCGCTGCCCGAGCGCGGCGAACCCCTCCCCGGCCTGCCGCGCCGCGGGCGACCCGTCGGCCGCCGCGATGGTCTCCATGGAGATCCGCAGATCCCGCTGCGCGGTGTCCAGCTCGTAGAACGCGGCCGCGGCGGCATCTTTCGCCGCCTGCGCATCCGCCCGCCGACTCTCGTCCCGCCCGCCGAACCACCGCCGGGATGCCGTCGTCACAATCCCTCTCCCGTACCGCCTCCGCCATGCCCCGGTCCATTCTCTCCCACGGATGCGGGTTTGCGTGGGGGGTGCGCCTGCCATGTAGGCTGTCCACTCATCCACGGGTGTGTAGCTCAGGGGTAGAGCGCTGCTCTTACAAAGCAGATGTCGGCGGTTCGAAACCGTCCACGCCCACCAGTAGGAAATAGCAGGTCAGGCCTGCTAGACGGCCCCTCAGTCGCGTTCGACTGAGGGGCCGTTGCCGTGCCGGACGCCACATCGACGCCACATCGCCACCGAACCTGGTCCATGTCATCACCCATTCGGGGGGTCACAACTGGCAGATCATCGGGTTACAGTGCAGTACGAGCGGGGCCGGCGTGACTCCCACCGCGCGCCAGATGTACGCCGCTCGACATCCTGAGGAGTGCGGGCGGGGAGGCTCGTCCCTTAGGCAGAGAACCCCCCGGCGCGTTACGCCGGGGGGTTCTTCCGTACACGGTAAACCGCCCCGCCCCGATACGGCGGCAGGGCGGGTCGGCTTGACCGAAAGCAGACACGAGGACGGACCGGCCCGGCGGATGTACGGACACCGGGCCGGTCGCCTCGCTCGCCCGGGTCGCGCGGGGCGCGGGGGCGAGCTCGCGGGGGTCGTAGTGCACATGCCCCAACGCTTCAAGATCACACAATGTGTCGTGCACGATACATACATTGGTTCATGATCACGACAGCGTTGACGGGTGCCCCGCCCCGACGCCCCCGATCACGTTCTTGCCCGCCGGCGGCGCATCGGCGAACAGATCCGAGCCACCCGCCTCGCACGCAACCTGACGCAAGAAGCGGTGGCGTTACGGGTCGGCATGGAACGGCCGAACTACGTCCGCATCGAGCAGGGCCAGGCCTCACCGCTCCTCGACACGCTCATCCTGATCGCCGACGCGATCGGCGTACCCCTCGCGGACCTGGTCAGGGAATAGCCCCGACCGGAAGGAACCCGGCCGGGGCTGCCGGGCTGCTAGCCCTCCATGGCTCCGCAGTTGTTGCACACGTACGGGCCCATGCCGATCGGCTGCTGGTTCTCATCGACATCGACGGTGCGGTACATCGTGCCGCCGCAGGTGTTACAACCCTTGGTCTGAATCGTCTGGCCCATGTCGGCCTCCATCTGCTCGGTTGTCTGACGGTCGATGTGGCGCTGATCCTCGGCGCCCCGCCCCTCGATCACCGCGTCGAGCATGGCCATGACGCGATCGGTCTCCACCTCACGGGCCTTGATGTCCACCAGCGACTCGCTATCGAGGCGCCAGGCCCCGCAGCGACACCACCACTTCTCCGGGTAGCCGTCGAGCTGATACATCGGCGTACCGCAGCGGTGGCAGGTCACTCGGTCATCCCTCACGTGGCCGCAGGAGGAGCAGACCCAAACGTCACGCTGCATCCACATGGTTTGGGCGCACCGCGGGCACCCCGTGGTGCGGATGCCGTCCGGGCCGTACGGGGGCGGGTCGGGCGTACTGGCGGCGTACTCGACGATTCGGGCCCGTAGGCGTTCGTCGGCGGTGGCCGCCATGCGTAGGAGGCGGGCAACACGGGTGCGGGCCTCGTCTGCGAATTCGGTGGTCATCTCGGGCGCAGGGTACGCGGTCCAGGGCCGTTCGGGGGTGCGCGTGCACTCGAATGGCCCACACGAGCGGGTCGTTTCAGGTGCACGAGACACCCACGACGAGGATCACGCCGGCCGCGGCGAGGATGACCCAGTACACGACCTGACGGGCACGGGCGCTCACCGTCGGGCCCGCAGCTCGGGGTGGTGCCGCATGATCAGGACGTTCAGAGCGGTAATGCGCGCCCGGTCACGGTCCACCTGGGCCTGGAAGCGGGCGGACACGTGCCGGGCGCACTCGGCGCAGGAGTCCGGCGGGACTGGCAGGCGCGGGATCCCTGCGCCGGTCATCAGACGGCCTCGATGTTGTCGACGGCCGTCGAGATCTCACGGCCAGAGGGGAGGCGGATGTACGCCAGGTGCACCCAGTGCGTGACCGCCACGTTCTCGTAGACCACGGCCATCAGCACGCCCTCGGAGCCGGACGCGATGTCACGGACCTGCTTGCGGAGCAGCCAGTGAGGCACGTGGTTGAAGCCCAGGCCAGGGCCGTGCTCGCGAACTTCCATGCCGAGGCTCCCCTACCGTGGTGACATACGGTGGCACCCCCTCAACGGGGCGTACTGGAATGGTCCACCGGTGGACCAGTCAAGTCAAGTAGAGGGCACGAAAAGGCCCCCGACCAACTCAGCCGGGGGCCAACCTCGATGACGTCCAGTCATGCACCCATCGAGTACTCCTCGGTGCGCGCCCAGCGGCCCGACGGATTCACGCCCACCTCGTACGCCAACGGCAGCCCGTCAGCGTCGTAGGCGACATGCCGCACCTCGGACACGGCGGCCGGGCCCTCCAGTCGCAACTGCTCCAACTCCGCGTCCGTGGCGAGACGCGCCGTCCACCAGTCCCGGCCCGTGTGAGGCGCCCGACCGGTCTGCATCTCGACGTACCGAGTCGTCCCCTCCCGTACGCGCTCCCGCGCCAGCAGCCGCGGCGCCTGCTCCGCAACCTCGGCCGTGAACCAGCTGCTCGACATGGCGACGGGCCGCTCACCCTCGTACGTCACCCGGTCGCGGCGCACCACCTGATCGCCCACGCTGATGCCGAGCCCCGCGGCGACGTCCTCGGGGGCCGGGACGCTCTCGGCGGCAACGATCTCGGCGTGCTCACCGGCCGTGTAGATGTGCCCGGTGGCCAGCGCGGTCGCGTAGCGCTCGCCGGCGGTCCGGGCGAGCTGGACTCGCTCGCGGACGGTGGATCCGGTGCCCTGACGCGTCTCCACGAGGCCTTCCTGGCGCAGCACATCGAGCGCCTTCACCACGGTGGAACGGGATACGGCCCAGCGCTCGGTGAGCTCGCGCTCGGATGGGAGCGTGGCTCCGGGCTCGAGTTCGCCGCGGACGATGCGGCCTCGGAGGTCGGTTGCGATCTGGTCGTACTTGGGCAAGGCCATCGAAAACCCCATGACTAGTGGACTGGTCCACTGGTCATGGTTGCCTGTGACGCGCGTAGCGGTCAAGGAACGCCTGCCACGGACGCACGAAAGCGCCCCCTCCCCGGCCCGTAGGCCAGAGAGGGGGCGTTGTGCTGCCGGGGTCAGGACAGGGCGTACCACTGCGAGCCCCAGCCCGTGTTGATGGTGCTCGTCCCCTGGCTGGCCAGGGTGAGGCTCGCAGGTAGCGACGTCTGAGCGGTGCCGATCGTGCTGTACCGCAGGTTGGGGGCGCTCAGGTTGGCGTTCACGGAGATCCCGGCCCCGGTCGCCTTGAACGTGAGGCTGTTCGTCGTCCATGTCGAGGCGGCGCCGAGCAGCATCGCAATGAAGTACTGGCCGGGCGCCGCGACGACCGGAGTCACCAGCGGTAGGGCCTTGGCGGTCGCGCCGGTCATCAGCGACGAGGAGATGTCCGCCGTGACACCCACCCGGTTGCCGGCGGCGTCGTACAGGCCGAGGTAGCAGTTCGAGAGACTCGCGCCCGCGTCGATCCCGGACAGCCCGAGCCAGATGTTCGAGATGGTGACCTGCTCGCGAATCGGGATCTTCACCAGTGTGATCCGGCCCGCGACACCAGCGGACGACTGCGCGGTCACGTGCCCCGCGTCGTTCGGGTCGCCCGTCCACGTGATCAGGCCCTGTTCGGACGGGCGCGGCAGCCACGAACCGGCCGCCGACCCGCCGACGGGGCCGAGGTTCTCCAGCAGCATCCGGAAGGGGTAGACGCTGTTCGCGTACACCTTGCCCGAGCTGGTCCCGGAGTGGACGAGCGCCACCGTAGCCATGCCGCCGCTGATGTGGCCGGAGCCGACCGTGAACATGCCCGCGCTCGCAGCCTTCGAGAAGCTCACGGATGGGTAGAACTCCGGGGCGCCCTCGGCCAGCGGTGTGCCCGTGCCGGACGCCCCATACTCGGAGATCGCGCCCGCCCCGGTGAGGAGCGCCAGGTCGAGGAAGTGGCCGCCCACGTACATCATGCTGAGGTGGACCCGGATGCGGTCCCCGGCGGCCGCCGCGATGGAGCACTGGAGCGGCGTCCCCACGCTCGTCGTGGCGATGATCCACGGAGTAGACGACGTCAGGTCAGCGACCGCGCCATCCGTGATCCGGGCCTGCGCCACCGTGACGACTGTCCCGGACGCGCCCATCGCGCCCTGCGGGCCGGTTGCGCCCGTGGCCCCTGTCGGCCCCGTGGCGCCGGTCGCGCCGGTATCTCCAGCTGGACCCGTCGCCCCGGCTGGACCGGTGGCGCCCGTTGCGCCGGTCGCTCCCGCGGGGCCGGCCGGGCCAGTTGCCCCCGTCGCGCCGCGGACGTAGCCCGGCAGCGCCGGATCCGCGACGACCAAGTCCGTGATGTCGACCGGGGACAGGTCACCGGTGGGTACCTCGAAGGTGCGGCGCCGGACCGGCACCCCGTTGACCGACTCCGTCAGCCGGTAGTAGCGGCCCGTCGTCGGTTCGATCCCAGGCTCATCCGTAGGGAGGAGCGAAGCGGACCACGAGCCGTCCACCACGGTCACCGGATGGTCCGGGGCCGTCAGCACCCGGTCCCCGGCCTCGTCGGTCCAGCGGCGGGGCATCGCGGACAGCGTGACGGTGACGCCGGCGGCCGCAGCATCGGTGAACAGATCGTCTACGCGCCCGGTGACGGTACGTCGGGGCATGGCGGTCCTCCTACCGGGCCAGCAGGGCGAGCGCCCCGGTCACGGCCCCGCCCACGCCGGCGAGGACGCCGATGGTGGGCAGGGGCCAGCGGGAGCGCTCCAGCGTCCGGATCCGGGTCTCGTGGTCGGAGAAGTCCTTCCGGAGGTCTTTCGCGTCGTCGAGGATCCCGTCGAGCTTGGTCTCGATGCGGGAAACGGTCTCTGACAGCCCCCTCACCTCCTGATACATCTGAGCGGGCGAGATGTAGACGCCAGGGTCGGGGGCCGTCATCAGACGCCCTTGGCCAGGGAGGCCGAGTTGGTCACGTCCCGCCAGCGGGCCACGAGGCCCTTCACGAGGGCCAGCGCGGCGCCGACACCGCCCATCAACGCGGCGTGCCACATGCCCAGGTCCAGCGGCTGCGTCACCACCACACCGGCAATGAACGCCTGGAGGAACGTCGACAGGACGCGCTCGACGAGGTCACGGCCGTACGTGCCGACGGTCTTGACGACGGTCTGCGCGTTGGGGAGTTCGAACGGTGTGGCCATGTCAGGCCTCCTTGGTGGTGGTCTTGGCGGGCGCGGGCGCGGGCGCGGGGGCGAGGGCCTTCACGGCGGCGGTCAGCTCGGCGAGCTGGGCCTTGATCGCCCCCAGCTCCTTGAAGGTCACGTTGTGCCGGTTGTCGGTCCAGGCCAGGACGTCGGCCGCGGAGACCTTGCGGCCGTCCGGGATTTCGAGCTGGTAGGACCACAGGTCTGCGGGGGTGGGCATGTCGTCCTCCTGGGACTGGCCGGTGGCCCGGGCGACGATGCCCGGGAAGATCACTTTCTTGAACTGCTGGATGCGTGCCGCGCCCGGGCATGCGGTCCCGCTGACCGCCCACGCGGCATGCAGCGCGTGATAACCGAACCCCGGATCGTCAGCGGTCCGACAGACGCGCAGCGGGATGCCATGCGTGCGGTGCGCCCACACGCCGAGCTCGATCATCGTTTCGACCTGCTCGCCGGTCCACGGGTCGCTGTGGTCGTCGTTCGACGCGGACTCCAGCGAGATCGCGCCGGTGCCGTCGGGCCGCAGGTTCGCCCGGTAGTTGGCGTCAGCCCGGGTTTGCGTGCCGATGAACTGCGCGAGACTGCCGTCATAGCCGAGACCGAAGTGGCTCTCCAAGTTGGTGCTGTCGCGCCAGTACTCGTACGTTCTCTTCGGCGTCCACGGCGCCGCGATCGAGTGGTAGATGAGCTGCGTCGGGATGATCGCGGGCTGATTGTCCGACTCGGGCTGGAGCTCCATCCGGATCGCTCCGGGGTACCACGCCATGACACCTCCAGGGCATCAAAAAGGCCCCGGCCAGCAGGCGCGGGGCGAGGGAAGCGGGCAGGTCAGGCGGTTCGCAGGAGCCGCAGCCACGACTTCGCGTAGATCGTCGTAGCCGTGGCATTCGAGGCGTTCTGCGCCCACCGCAGCAGCAGATTCCCCGCGGTGCCGGCCGTCGTGACCGTGCCGAGAATCGACGCGGTCGTCTTCGCGCCGCCCGTACCGTACGTACCCGCCACCAAGTTCCCGGTGGTGTTCGCGTCGGACGCGTACGCGGCCGTACCGCCAGTCGCAGGGGCATTGATCGCCCAAAAGATCGTGGCGCCTGCCGGGAGGGAAAACGTCGCCTTCAAATGGCCCGCGTTGAAAGCACCGTCGTAGAAAAGCGTCCCCTCCAGCAGGTACGTGGCATTCGCCGCGACAGCCAGCGTGAGGTGGTTGTCGTCCTGAATGGTGGTGCTGCTGGTAATGCTCTCGTCGGCCGCCTTGATGACCGTCAGCGGCAGCGTGGAGGCCATCAGGGACGCAGTCAGCCGCTGCCCTGCATAGAACGTCGGGTAGGCCATGGTGCTGGGGCTCCTTACAGGGCGAGGATGGTCGGGGTAGCCAGGGCGACGGACGCACCCGACGAGTGAGCCTTGACGATGCCGTTGACGCTGCGAGTGACCGTGAACGTCTGCGGCGACGAGGCGCCGACGACATTGGTGACGGTCATGACCTCGCCGCCGACCCGAATATCGAAGGGCCGGTCCGCGGAATCCGTCGTCCAGATCTGGCCCGCAGTCGTCGTCACCGACAGGCTTGTCGCCGTCGACGTGACCCCTGACGCCAGCTGCGACCCGTCCGTGTCCAGACGGCCCAGCGTCGCGTCATCGAGGACGCCCACCGACCACATGCCCGCTGGCGAGCAGGACAGATCGATTGTCCACTCGAAGGTTTTCCACTCCTCCTCCGCGCCCTCAACCATCAGGTCCAACGGCCCCGGCGGCAGCCAGTCCGGCAGCCCCGTAATCCGAATGACGTCGCCCGGCCGAAGCGAGCACACCGCAGGGATCAAAGCCGGGTACTTGTGCAGGTAGATCCGCACTTTCGGATACCTGGCCTCGTCCCACGTGCCTAGGTGCAGCAGCCAGGACGCGATGTCCGGAAGCTGGTCGTCTGAGTGCACGGTGAGGGTCTGCGAGTCGTCGTACACCCCGACACCGTCCGGCGGCAAGGCTGTTGACAGGGCACCGGTCGTGAGGACTGCCCGTGCCGATGACCCGCGGTCCCTGGACACCGTCCGGTCGTTGCGGATCAGCTTGTCGTCATCGGTCGGCTCCAGAGGCGGCGCAAGCTGCGCGTACGGGATCGTGACCCGGGGAGTCTGGTTGCAGAGGGTACTGCGGGTGCGGTACACCAGCCCCGCTCGCTCACGGTCCTCGTACAGGATCCCCCCGTCGGCGGCCTCGCAGGCGCCAACGAGGTCGAGGAGCGTCGCGGGCCGCTGCGGACCCATGGCCGTATCGGTACCCACAGAGTCGGCGACCGCGACCGGTACGCCCTCCTCGTCGCCGAGACGGACCAGCCGGGCCCCGGCGGTCTCGCTGTCGTAGCCCGACTCGGAGCCGTCCCAGATGCTGACAGCCGGGGTATCGAAGACGGTCAGGTGCCCGATCGCCATGTCGGACAAGCCGACGCCGATCACCGACGCGACGTCCTCAACGATGCCTGGCGTACCGGCCAGCGCCGTCGTTGAAAGGGCCTGCTGGGAGCCGTCCGTGGCCACGAAAACAGCCGTGAAATTCGTGTGGGGGCCAATGTATTCTGCGGTGAAATCCATGCGAATCCACCGGTCCGGCCCGATCAGACCCGCATTGCTGAAGCTGGTGCTCGTGAGCAGGTTGCCCAGCGGATCGTAGAAGTCCACGATCACGTTGGGGCTGGTGAAGCCCACCACGATGCCGTGTGCGGCCGTCCCCGTCGCCGTGAACGCCAAGAAACCGGCAGCAGCCACCACAGCCGGCGCCGTGTCCAGCTGGTACACCATCGAGATCGTCCAGCCGGAACTGGTGGTGGCGCTCGGCACGCGGGCCTGCATCGTCGCACCGGCACTGACGGTCGGCAGGGCGGCCGAGCCGGGACAAGAGGCGTCCTGCCCGAAGGAGAAGCCGGCGACCCGCAGCGGCGGGCACCCAGCAATCGGGCTGGCGCCCTGCGTGGCGTCGCGCCCGTCCTCCAGCGGCCAGTACGCGATCGGGTCACCCGTCGGCAGCCGGCGGCGCAGCGCGCTCGCGAGAGGCTTGGCGCCCCGCCCGAGACGACGCAGCACACCGGCCGCTGTGACCGGGGTGGTCACGTCCACGCCGCTCGCGCCCCAGCGAGGCACCCATGAGGAGGCCTCAAGGACCGCGCGGGTGCGGCGGCTGGTGATCTGGACACCGCCCGCCAGGGACCAGGTGCGGCCCGCGGCATCGGCGAAGCTGGTGGTCCCGCTGGCCTGCGCCGCAAAGTTGGGGTTGGCAACCGCGCTGCCTGCGATGCCGTTGCGGACCTCGATGGCGTGGATCTCGCGGCTGATGTCGGCGAAGCCGAGGGCGGAGATATCGCCGACCTCGAGCGATGCCGTCGAGTTGAAGATGGACGTGGTGCCAGCGGTGACCACCGGGTCGCCGAGCTGCGTCCACGTTCCCGAGAGAGTGTCCGAGGTGTAGAAGACAACCGTGTGGCCCGCTGCTCCGTTGTTCACGTCGAGGGTGGCGCGGATGGCGCCGCGCTGGCCCGGTGCGAAGGGGACGGGCAGCGTCGAGGACCTGGAGAGGACCGCGATGCCGTCGGCGGACCAGCGCAGCGACACCTGCCCGTCATCGAGGACGAAAAGCCCCCATGAAACCTGGCTGATGCCGCCGTACTTGCCCATCACCTCCCACGCACCAAGCTCGGTGATACCGCCCCACTGGGAGGGGGTGAGGTCGGCGCGGACGTCGATGTCGCCAGTGATGTCCAGGGCGGCCGTGTCGGTCGTGGTGGCCCGGCCCTGCACGTCGGGAGGGATCACGAGGGCAACGGACGCGCCCCCGTGCGAGATCCGCACGGGGGTGTTGCGGCCGAGTTGCCCGTAGTACGGGCTGCGGGGGTTGCGGCCGGAGTAGATGCCGTCGGGGTCCCGCAGGACTATCGCCGCGGCGGCGGGGTCCGTGCGGGACCCCTCCGCGCGCCGCCCCCACGCGTAGCGGAGTGCGTCCTTCTGGGACAGGACGTTAGTGGCGTCGGTCCACACCCCGCCGATCTTCAGCTCGACCCGAGCATCGGGCACCGTCATGTATCCCCCTTATCCGAATGCGCGCTGAACGCTGCCGGCGCCATCGACGGCCACAATGTCCCTGATCAGCCTCTTGATTTCGTGCGGCCCTTCGAGCTGCACGATGACCCGCGTGGGTCCCGCGCCGTACCCCATGCCGCCCGCGCCCATCGAGCCGAGTGCCATTCCCGGCAGCGAGCCGGTGAGCCCGCCGAGTTGCTGTTGCAGGGCTCGGGTGCCGTCGGTGATGCCCTGCTGGAGGCCCTGCATGATCAGGCGGCCGGAGGGCCGCAGGATCCGTGCGTCGACCGGTGCCGGGCCCTTCCAGTCGGGCAGGCTGGACGTGATCCCGCCCAAGGTGGACTTCAGGGAGCTGATCTTCGACTTGACGCCGTCGATCAGGCCCCCGATCAGGCTCGCGCCCGCCGACCACAGCACCGAACCGAGGGAGCCGAGCGCGTCGCGGGCCATGTCGCGGATGGACCGGATGTGCCCGATCAGCACGCCGATCCGGTCCTTCGCGCCGGAGATCATCTGATTTCCGGCCTCGACGATCCGCCCCCACAGGACACCCGCCAGACCGGCAAGCGCAGCCCCAGCCTTCCCCGGCAGCTCGACGAGCAGCCGCACGAAGTACGCGACCGCACCGGCCACCATCGTCTTCGCGGCCGCCCACGCCCCGCTGAAGTCGCCAGCAAGGAGCGCGGCCACCGCCCGCAGCGCGGGGACGACGACGCTCTGCACGACGAGCGCGAGTTCGCCGCCCAGGACGGAGGCCAACTTGCCTACGAGCTGCGCCGTGGTGATCAGCATCGGCGTGAGCCGGACCAGGACGTCCGCGGCCAGCAGGATCAGCTGCGCGATAACCGGTGCCAGCGCCACCAGCAGCTGCGCGAGCGTACCCGCCAGCTGCGTGAAGATGGGCGTGACCGCGGCCGTCAGCGCGATCAGGACAGGTAGCACGGCCTGTACCAGCGTGCCGAGCGCGTCCACGATCGGCTGAATCACGGGCAGCAGTGCTGCGAGGATCGGCGTAAGGGCGGATGCCAGGGCAGCGGCCACCTGGGCTACCAGGGGGGCGAGCTGTCGGAAGACGCTCGCTACCAGGACCAGGAGCGGTGACAGCACGGGAAGGAGCTGCGCGATCAGGTTCCCGATGATCGGGAGCAGTGGGGCCACCGCGTCGATCAAGGCGCCGACCGCGACCGCGGCGAGCGTCAGCACCGGGCCGAGGGCCTTGATGATCGGCTGTAGCCCGGCGCCGAGGGCAGAGATCAGATGTTGCACAGGAGTGCCGAGCGCGGTGAAGACGGGCGCGACGGCCTGTAGCGCGGTGACGAGCAGCGGGCCTACGGTGCTGGCCAGCACGGACATGGTCTGAAAAATGGCTCGCAGCCCGGCCTGAACCTCCGGCCGCGCGAACGCGGTTGCCAGGGAGCCCGTGATCTTCTGGAGGGTCCCCAGGAACCCGCCGCCGGACGCCTCCGCCGCACCGAACACCGACTTGATGATGCTGCCGACGTTGCCGAGGATGCTCCCGAGCTGCTTGATCAGCGCAATCGCGTGATCGATCGCCCGCTCCATGCCACCCGACTCGAAGGCCTTTGAGAGCTTTTCCGAGAGCTTGTCTGCGCCGGCGCCCGCTGCCGCGGTGAGCCGACCGAACGCGGGTGCCGCCGCCGCGCCTACCTGCGTGAGGCCGAGCACGATCTGACTCGGGATCCGCGCCAAGTTGTACAAGCCAGTGTTCGCGCCAGAAATGGCCTGGCCGAGCACCCCCGACTTGCTCATCCCGATGGCCGTGTTGCCGATGTTCTTGCCCATCAGATTCAGGGCGCCGGACGTGTTGAGCAGTCCGTTCTTGAGGACGGGCAGGGTACTAGTGCCCATTTCCTTCAGGATTCCGTCGAAGCCTGCGAACAGGTTCTGCTGGATGCCCTGCTGCATCGCCTTGAACTGCGGCTGGAGCGTCCGGACTTCCTTCGCGAAGGCCTGCGCGGAGGGCGCGAGGCCCTTGATCGACTCGGCGAACTTCTCCGGGTCGGACGGGTCCATCGCCGCGCCGATCGCGTCGCCGACACCCTTCATGCCCAGCTTGAGAGCCTGCGTGGCCAGGACCACCGCAAAGATGCCCGTCGCTGCGACACCGGCCGCCGGGGCGATCTGCGCCACCGTGGCCGCCAGACCGGCCGCCAGCGGTACCGCCGCGCCGATCGCGGCGCCGACCTTCGCAAACCCCATGGCGACGCCGCCGATCCGGCCCGCCATCGAGCCGAGCCGGTCGGTGTCGATGTTCAGGCTGCGGAGGTTGGTCACGGCCCGGCCGAGCCGCGCGCCGAGGCTGTCGCTCATGTCGTCTGCGGCCCGGGCCAGCGCCCGGAAACGCATCGCCATGGTGCGGGTCTCGACCTCGACAACCGCCGCGGTCTCGGTCGTCTCCTCGGCGACCTCCTCGACAGCCTCGGCCGTCGAGGACAGAGCCCGGTTCATCACCGCGGACCCGGTCACGAACCGACCAGCCAGGTCACGCAGCCGGCCGCCCGCGTCAACCGCGAACCCCTCGGTCTGGAGCTGCGCCCTGGCCAAGCCGCGCGTCAGGTCCGATTCGTCGGCGCGGATCACCGCGACGAGCTCACCAATGGTCATAGCCATGGCGGGGTGCCCCCTTTGTGGTCAGCGGTGGAGGGCGGCCCGGATCTCGTCGGGGTCGTCGATGATGGTGAGCTCGTCGCCCGCCACTTTCCGGAAGATGGCCTCGCCGCTCAGGCCAGCGAGGAGGTTCCAGAAGCGGCGGTGGCCGATCAGCGCGAGGTCTTGCGGGCCGAGCCCGTACTCGCGCGCGAAGTCGGCTTCGACGGCCCACCAGAAGCGGCGGACCGCTGCCTCCGCGCGGCTCGGTTCGCGGGCGGGGCCAGCGCTTTTCCCGGGTCGTCGCTGGTGACGACCTCGTACGCCTCCGAGAACGACATGTCCCGCCCGTGGGACTGCGCGACACCCCAGGTAAGGGCAGTCATCAGGTCGACGGCGCCCATACCGTTGGCCTTCCACTGGGCGAACACGCCCTGCCCGAACAGGAGGTCGACCACCTCCGCGAAGTCGGCCTCTTCCGACTCCTCGCTGAGGTTGGCGGCCATCTCCTCGAATAGGAGCGGGGGGTCGGTAGGGACGGGCACTTCGACACCGGCGATGGTCTCCATGCGGCGGCCGCGAACGGTCCGCTTGAAGTCCTCCCAGGACTGCGCCTTGCCGGCGCGGGGAGCCGTCACGACTTGACCGCCGTGGTGGACGCGCCGGAGCGGGTGAAGGTCGCCGACCAGCTGACCTCGTCGTTGTTGCCGCCGCCCTGGTCACCGAGCGAAACACGGGCCTGCGTCCACACCACCCACGTGGTGTCGGTGACGTGGGCGTACCGGAACCCGGTCAGCGAGTCGGGGCCGAGGCGCTCGTTCATCCCCTCGACGATCGTCTGACCAGGGTCGAGGGCGAAGCTGACCGGGTCCCGCAGCCGGAACCCCTCGATCGTCAAGGTCTTGCCGATCTGCATCTTGTAGCTCTCGGCGTTGCCTGCGCTGCCGAACGTGGTCGTATCGGTGGTCTCCTCCTCCTCCGACTTGGTGAAGGTATTGATGCCGCCGATCGCGATGTCGACCCACGTTCCGGGCGCGGTGTAGTCCTCGATCTGGAAGCGCACGTCGCGCGCGTTGTACTTCTGCACTGCCATGGCGTTCTCCTCCGGGCATGGCGAGGAGCCCGCTCGGCAGCGCCGGCGGGCTGAAAGGGTGGGGTGGGTCAGACGCGGTGCGCGGTCACGCTGCGGACCTGCATCCGCAGGTTGCAGACGTGCTCGTGGCGCCGGTTCTCGTCGGTGCCGATGCTCGCGACAGCGGCATTCGCGCGCGCGAGCAGCAGATAGGTGCCGTCGGGGAGGGTGGTCTCGCCGAGGCCGTGCAGCTCGGAGCGGATCGCCTCGCAGCGCTGCCGCGACACCCGCGGGTCAGTGGTGCCGCGGACCCGCACCTGCACCGGGACGTCGTCGTAGCCGATCTGACTGTCGGCCTCGGCGCCGTCGTCGTAAATCGTCAGGACGACGCAGACGTCCGGGGTGGACGGCAGAGCCTCGAGGAACAGGTCGCCGGCGGTTCCGGTCGGGTCGTACACGCCGAGGCCCTGCCCGGCCAGATACCGGGCGAGGCCGTCAAGGAGGTCAGCCACGCAGCCACCTCCGCAGGGACACCGCCATCAGCGCGAGCATGATGTCCTTGTCCCGGTTGTAGGGGATCTCCAGGTACTTCGCGCTCCGGCCCGGCTTGTGCTTCCAGGTCAGCTCTTCATGCTGCCGGCGGGCGTACACCGTGTCGTAGGTCACGAAGCCGTTCATCCCGGCCCGGACGACCCTCCCGGACCGTTCGAGCGTCCCCTCATCGAGCGGGACCAGCTTGCGGGACTCGGCGAGGAGGTGCTCCAGAGCTTTTTGGAGGCCCTCCTCCGCTGCCGCGCGACCGCGGGTGGTGGCGCCGAGGCGGCCGCCCTCCCACCGCATCCGTACGTACTGGCTCACGTGAGGGTCACCTCCCGGTGGTCCGGGGTCGGCAGCCCGCCGCCGTCATGCAGTGCGGAGGTGATGACGGATGCCGTCCGGCCGGTGTGGGTCGTCACCCTGCTTTCAGGAGGGCAGTCCTGGGTGGGGAGCAGGTAGACGGTCGTGCTGGACACGACCTCCTCGCCGTCCCGGTTCCGGACTGTGCGTACCTTCTCCTCGACGAAGGCCCGCGCGGTGACCGGGGCCGCGTACAGCGGGCTGTAGGCGGAGTCCCCGATGTACGCCTCGATGGTGACCGTGTGCCGGAGCAGCCAGCCCGGAATCGTGCTCACCAGGCCACCGCCCCGATCTGGATGCGGTCCGGGGTGAGGTCCGGGGCCCGGAGCGCGTCCCACACTGCGGGGGCGATCTGCCGGGCCGGGGAGTCGTCGCCGGACACCGCGGTCACGGACCGGCTCAGGGTGACCGAGCCGATCTGTACGGAGCCGTATCCGACGCCGGCCGCCCCGGTGATGTCGCCGACCTCGATGCCCCATTGAGCCTGCGCGCACACCGCGTCAGCGAACGCCGCGGCAACCACCGTGTCGGTGGGGAGCCCGGCGTCGGACACGGTGTACGCGCACAGCCGGAACACCTGCGCGTCGAGGAACTGCGAGGCCCGGGCGAGCCGGTAGTCGATGTCGGGCGGGGCGGTGGCGCCGGTGTACGTCTCGTACTGGTCGGCGGTGGCGTAGATGCGGGCCACGTGGCCACCTCCTACGCGCTGGAGCCGATGATCACGATGTCGTACGTCACCGACGTGCTGCCCGCGCTGTTGGCGATCTTCAGGATGTCGCCGGTGCCCGCAGTGACCGCATACGTCGTGGCGTCCGCCGCGCCCGCGAACAGCGCCAGGCCGGCGCCCGGGCGGAGCGTGATGGTCCCGGTCGCGTTGAGCGCCGTGATCCACGGGTTCGTACCCGCCCCGACCACTACGTTGTTGGTGTTCGCCGCGGCCGCCGAGATGACGATCGCCTTGATCTTCGCGAACGTCAGCGTCGCCCCGTAGATGTCCACGAGGCTGCCCGCAAGGTCGATATCCTCCGTCGCGGACGCGGCGAGCGTACGGGTGTCGGCGAACCTGAGGTCGGCCTTGCCGGCGCCGGTCCCCGACGCGAGATACGCGCCGTACCGCTTGGACAGGTTGTCCGCCGCGGTCGAGAGGTCGGCGGTCTTGGTGTAGATCCCATCGACTGTGACGCCGATCGTGCTGGTCAGAGCCATCAGGACTCACCTCCGTAGGCGTCGATCAGGTCCTGCTTGGTCATGGCCTCGGCCTCGTCGGCATCGGCGCCGTTCGCGATGGCCCAGCCCACCCACAGGGCCTTGGCTGCGGACTGGGGCGGCTGCTCGACCGGAGGGGCGACCGTTTCCGGGCCGCCCTCCTCGTACGGGCTGCCGTCTTCGTTGACGCGGCGCAGGTGGCCCTTGGCCAGCCGCTCCGCGATGCCCTCGGGGAGCGGCAGGTCCATCGCGTGGATCCCGCCGCCCTCCCCGAGAATGTGGATCGTCTCGGCCATGTCAGGTGTTCCTCGGCACTCGGAACGCGGTCATGGTCATCGCGACGGACGTCTCGACGATCAGGGACCCGTCGGACTGGAGGAACCGGCCGGACTCGAACGGGCCGATCCACTGCGTGCCGCTGTTGGCGACGGTCACAGCCAGGTTGCCCTGGCCGGACGCGATGGCCAGCGGCTGCGTGCCCGCGAGCACGGTGGCCGTGCCGGAGCCGCCGGACGCGTTGGACAGACGCAGAAGGGTCAGCTCCGGCCGGGCTGCGGACACCTGCCCGCCGTTGCCGGCGCCCGACGATACGGCCGTGCCGGCCGGGTCGGAGAGGTTGGAGTTGGAGACGAGGGTGCTGTACGCGACAGCGGTGCGTGCCATGGTCAGTTCTCCGATCAGGTCTGCGAGGCCAGCGCGGTGGCGATGGCGTCGGGGCGGACGACCTTGGCGCCGTACAGGGTCAGGCCCTTGATGGCGTCGGAGAAACTGTTCTCCGGGCGGTAGGCCTCGGTCTTGTTGATCTGCTCCGCGAAGCTGATCGCGGTGCTGTTGCCGGCCTGCACGACGTAGTCGTCGCCGGTGGGGTTGGGGGCGTTGTTCGAGACGACGATGTCGAAGCCAGCGGCGCGGCCGACCATGCCGTTGCGCAGGCCCTCGCTGGTGCCGGAGGCGTCGACACGGATGAACCGGTCGTCGCGGAGCGCGCGGCCGTGCAGCCAGGGCGGGATGACGCAGTAGCGGCCCGCGGCGGGCACGTTGGCCTCGTCGAGCTTCACCTTCAGCGGTACGAGGATGCTGTCATAGAACGAGGTCGGGCTGGCGGTCGTGACCGCGACGGTGCCGAGCTGGTTCGCGGACTGTGCCTGCGTGTAAAGGCCGGCGACGTACTGGTCCACGACGTCGGCGAGGGCGTAGGCGGCCTCGCTCATGCCCTGGGTCATGACGTTGCCGCGGGCCTGCCGGGCGTCGACGTCATCGACCTTGAACGCGAAGTACTTCGCCTGGTCGATGGTCAGGGTGCGCTGCGCGTCGGTCAGCTCTTCGGGGGTGATGGTGGTCGAGTTCGGCACGTAGGTGCCGATCGTCGGCCGGGAGATCGAGGTGATGCGGACCGTATCTCCGGCCTCGCTGATCTCGCCTTCGTAGTCGCGGTTCACGATGCCGGGGCCTGCGTAGACCAGGGACTTGCGCAGGGCCACGAGGAGCCTGGCGGACCAGATCTCCGGGCGGAAACGAACGATGGCCACGGGGGCCCTCCTTGGGAGTTAGCCGCCCAGCAGGTTCCGCAGGAGCCCCTTGTCCTGGGCTTCTACGATCTGCTCGGCGGTCATGCGGGAGAGGTCGTCCTCGGTCAGCTGCCGAGGGTCGGAGCCGCCTCCACCGGAGAGGTCAGCGCCACCGCGTGCCGGTCCGGCCGGGGTCGCGGAGAGGATCGGGTTGGCGGCGACGGCCGCCTTGGCCGCGGCCACCAGGGCTGCGGAGTCTGTGGGGTCGATGTCCTTGACGGACTGGAGGAAGGACATCGAGTCGCGGAGCGCGGCGGGGTTGGCGCCGTGCTCGGCTGCGGTCTCGTAGAGGGCGGCGCGGACGAGGGCGTCGCGGCGCTCGGTCTGCGCGGCGGTCAAGCTGGCCTGGAGGGCGTCCGCGTCGGGCTTGTCGCCGAGCTGGATACCGGCGGCCTTCAGCTGGTCGAGGAGGCCGGTGTAGCGGGCGTCCTGGGCCTGCTCGGACTCACGGAGCTTGGTCCGCCAGGACGCGTTCTCCTTGCGGAGGTTGTCGACGTACGCGGCGTCGTACATCCGTGGCTGGTCCCCGGCGGGCGGCGTGCCTCCGCCTCCGTCGCCGGCCGGGGCGCCGTCACCGGTCCCGCCGTCGCCGCCGCTGGCAGATCCGGAGCCGGCGCCGTCCCCTCCGTCGGCATAGAAGACCGGGGAGAAAGGGGTGCGGCCGTAGGGGTGCGTCCAGCCGGGCGCGGGCGTACGGGCGAGGGTGCGGATGCGCATGGGGTGCCCTCCTGGGGCGGTGGGGGCCCGCACCGGGCGGGCCATGGGGTGTTCAGCGCGCGCGGCCGATCTGCTCGCGCGCCGACTTGCGGTCGATGTGCTCGTGCGCTGCGACGTGGGCCCGGGCGGCGGCCTGCCACTCGCGGACCTTCGCGGCGGCCTTGCGGCGGGCCACGTCGTCTATCGCGGCGGCCTGCGCCCGCTTCCAGCGGCGGATGTGCCGCTCGATGGCACGCTGGCGCTGCGTGTCGGCGTAGCTGGTGCCCGGGGTCGCGTGGTGCGGCGGCCGGGTCGTCACGCCAGGCAGGTACAGGGACAGGGAGTGCCGGCAGTTGGGGTGGAACAGGCCCGCCGCGCGCGCTTCCGGCAGGCTGCCCGCGATGTGCACGGCGACGGTCTCCGGGGGCCGGAGCAGGCCGCGCAGTCCGCTCGGCTGGACGGCGTGCTCGGTGCGCACTGTGCGGGGGCCGGGCGGGCCTTGCAGGGACAGGACTTCGCCCTCCCACTGCGCGCAGAGCGGGCACTCCAGCGGGGCATCCGAGACGATGACGAGCCCCTGGCCGACTTCGGCCATGGCGTCGATGTGGCCCTCGATCGCGGCCCGCGCGGTGACGGAGCGGACGGCCATCTCGGCGTAGGCGGCCATCTCCCAGGGTCGGCCGGCGGAGTCGACGAACCCGGTGACTCCGCGGCGTGCGAACTCGTCGAGGGCCCGCTGGCTGGCCTCGCGGCGGGTGATGCCGGTCAGCAGCTGCGTTCCGGCGGCGCGGGAGGAGACGCCCCGGAAGACGTCGAGGACGGCGCGGGTGATGCGCTGGTACAGCGGGCGGGTGTCGTCGGCGTACGACGCGGCCAGCCGGTCCACGGCCGGCGCATTGGGCAGGACCCGGCGGGCATGGAGTTCGCGGCCGATGTCGAGCGCGCCGAGCTCGGCCACCGCGGCCTGTCGGCCCCGCCCGTAGGCGGTCGCGAGGGCCTCGGCGACGCGCCCGTTGGCGTCACGCTGAAGTGCGCGCGCGACCGTCTCGACAGCTTGCCGCAGGTCCCCGATCGACCTCAGCTTGATCTCGGCCCAGCGGGGGCTGTCGATGCCCTCGGCGAGGGCTTCGCGGAGCTTGGTGATCAGGGCCAGCTCGGCGTCCTCGTACAGCATGGTGATCGCTGCGGCGAGGTCCTCGGCCATGGCGGGGGAGACGGGCATCAGGCCGCCCCCCCACCACCAAATCCGGGCGCGCCTGGCCCTTCGGCGCCAGTCGCCACCGGGTCGGACAGCATCCGACCGGACTCCGCCAGGATCTTGTCCGCCTCGGCGGTGATCTGCGCGTCCTCCCAGTCCGGATGCTGCATGCGCACCAGGGTCTCGGTGGACGCCGCTTCGCCGCGGCGCAGCAGCTCCACCGTGGTCGCGATGGTCTGCGGGTCCTCCGAGACGCTGTCTCCGAACTCGATCTCGGGGCGCTGCGGGGTCACTGTGGAGCCGAACACCGCCTTGTCGATGGCCAGGAGTGTCTCGATGGCCTCGGCCAGCGCCGGCCGCCAGTACACGATCTTCCGGTTGCGGGTCGTGAACGACTGCCGCTCGCGGGCGACGACCTCGGTCGCGGTGACCGCGGTCTGGCCCTGCTCGCCGAAGGACTGCGCGCTGTAGCCGGCCGTGCGGAGGATCTGCTCGACCAGGTCCTGCGCGGTGTCGCGGTGCTCGGCCACTCGGATCGCGAACTGCACCGGGGTGATCATCGCGGAGTCGCCGGAGCGGGGCAGCAGGTTCAGGTCGGAGTAGATTTGGCGGTCCGCGTCGAAGGTGGAGCCCTGGCCGGGGCCGGCCGACTCCAGGTACGCCCTCGGCACGATGATGCGGGCCTTGCCGAGGTGGACGTCCCGCATCCACGACGAGTACACCTCGTCGAGCGCATCGAGCAGCGGCTCGGCGCCCGCGATGTCCGGGCGGCCGAGGTGAGCGGCGGCGGGGATGCCGCGCCAGATTCGGTTGGGCCGCATGTTCGGCACGTAGGTGGCCGTGAGCTGCTTGATCCCGGTGGGGATCGCGTCACCGTCCGGCCCCAGGACGGCGGCCAGCCCGGCTGTGGCCGGCTGGTCGGTCAGCGGGATGCGTACGCCGAGCTCGTCGCGGGTGCCCTGGTAGAGGCCGTGCAGGATGAACCCGGGCTCATGCCGCTCCAGGTGCCGGACGACGTGGTCGCCGTCGGCCTCCAGGATCCGCCAGAACGTGACCGCCGCCAGCCGTCCCCACTGCCACTCGGGGACGGCGTGACTGGCGGGGTGCACGTCGAGCCAGGGCGCCGGGTACAGGGTGCGGTCCCACACGGTCCGCAGGTACACACCGCCGAGCGCGCAGGCCAGTTCGGCCGCCTCCAGGAGAGTGCCGTGCAGGCCGTCGTCGACGAGGTCGTCGAGGCGGTCGTTCGTGGCCTTGTCCTCGCTGCTCACGGTGGGCGGCTCGGAGAACAGCAGCGCTGACCCGGTGGTGGCGATGTCCGAGGCGAGCGGGACGTGCAGCTTGGACCGGCGCTCGCCGGGAGGCGTCGACGAGCCCCAGAACCAGCGGGACACCGCGCGACCGACGCGACCGCGGAGCCCGCCCCGTTCGGAGGCGTAAAACCCGGTGCCGCCGGGGTCGGTGCCGACCTGCCCGCCGTAGATGGAGGACAGGACGTCCGGGTCGCCGCAGTACCAGGCGTCCCACACTGCGGTCTTGTCGCGTACCGCGTCGAGCTCGGCCGGCGGCCACGGGCCACCCGAGGGCAGAGCCATCACGCCACCTCCAGCAGGGTCGGAATGTGCGGCCGCCACAGGGCCTCGGTCGTGCGGACGCCGTAGCGGAGCGCGTCACAGGAGTGGTCGTCCAGCTTGATCGGGGCGTCCTCGCCCTTCTCGGCCTTGTCGTCGTCCCAGGAGTAGCCCGGGATCTCCTCGATCAGGCCGCGCGCGGATGCGTGGATCCGGAGCCGGTCCCCAGCGAACAGCGAGCCCACCGTGCGGATCCCGTCCAGCACAGCGTTGTCGGCCGGGGTGACGCCGGAGACACCGTCGCGGTGCAGCTGCTCGATGTACGAGGCGGCGGAGGGGTCCACGACGGTCCATTCGGGGCGGACGCCGAGGACGTTGGTCTGCGGGTGCGGTACGCCCTGGAGCCAGGCCCGGCGGGCTGCGCTGTACTCCGCGTCGGTCTTCTTCCGGCGCTCGGCGCGGGAGTCCCACCGGTACTCGGAGACCACGTACAGGCGGTTGTCGGTGCCGAGGCCGATCAGGAGGTCGGAGTAGGGGTTGGTGGTGCCGTAGTCGATGGCGTCGCACAGCCAGCGGGTGATGTGCGGAACGTCGGTGACGACGTGGCGGGCCTCGTCGAAGCTGTCGTAAATCGCGCCCTCGGCCTGGACCCAGTGGCCGAGGATGTTCCGCCGGTAGAACAGGCCGGTGTACGTGCTCTTCAGGGCCGAGACGTAGGCCGGGTCCAGGAACGGGTTGTCATCAAGGCGGAAATGCCACGTCCGCAGCCGGGTCTCGGCGGCGCGGCGGAGGTAGTCCCGCTTCACCCAGTGCCCCGGGTTGTCGGGGTTGGTGGTGGCGAAGATCTGGGCGCCGGGGACGGAGCAGCGGGCGACGAGCTGGTCGAAGAAGGGCTTCGGCAGGGTGGTCAGCTCGTCGGCGTAGCCGCCGGCGCAGGTCATGCCGCGGATCTTCGGCTCGGCCTTGGCGTCGTTCGCGCCGAGGACGTGCACGGCCCGGCCGAGAATGTATGCGATGGCCGCGCCGTTGGTGTACTTGACCTGCTGGGCCAGCTCGCCGAACAGGTCGGGGTTCATGAGCGGGGCGATGATGTTGCGGTACAGGCTGTCGCGGGTTCGGCCGACCATGACGAGTTCACCGCCGGTCGGCGCGTCTGCGACGTAGCAGAGCCAGCGGATCAGGCTGGCAATCGTCTTCCCGGAGCGGACCGAGCCCTCCCACAAGTTGATGCGGGCCGTGCTCTGGACGATGGACAGGAGCTGCTTACGGGACAGCGGCAGGTCATCCGGGATCTCCACCTTCCGCCTCCTCGCCGCTGTATGGCTCCGCCTCCTTGGCCACTTCGGCGAGGCCCTTGAACAGCCGGCCGAGCATCGAGCGGGCGTCGGCTGCGCCGGAGTCCTCGGCAGGCGGGACCAGCCGGACGGACTGTGCGGCGGCGGTCGCGGCGGCGGCCATGAGGGCCCGCTTGTCGGCGGCGAGCGGTTCGTCGATGTCCCGGGAGTTGTAGGTGTGGTCCTTGCCGCCGAAGGAGTGGATCCTCGTCGGCTCCCAGACCTGCGCGGAGAGGCGTAGCGCGTCGTCGGTGAGGGCGTCGGCGAGGATGACCCTCTTCTCTTCCAGGTCGGCTTTGCGGGCGCGCGTGGCTTCTTCGGTCTGGGACCGCTCGAACGACAGGTGCATGCGGGCGGCGTAGACGCTGATGGTGCGAGTCCCGCGGTCCATGCGGCGCGCGATCTCGTTGCGGCCGAGGCCCTCGCCGTGCAACCGCCGAAGGGTGTCGAGTTCCTCGGGGGTGAGCTGGCCGCCGGTGTTCTGGTTGGCGCCGACTGCGGCCATGGGGTCACCTCCGGGGGAACATGCCGCCGCCCGGGGGCTCGACCGCGGGCCCTCGTCCGCGGGAGACCGCCGGGCGGCGGGGTTGGTGGGGTTAGCAGCCGTCGTAGTGCCAGGCGCCGGCCTCGCGGGTCCAGGGCTGCTGGCTCTGGTTGAGCTTGGGCACCAGGTAGGTGTAGCTGACTCGGGCCATGTCGCCGGCGAGCTGGTCGATAGTGAGGGTCTGGAGTTCCTGCCTGCCGTACCCCTTGGCCGCGGTGTCGACGACGATGGCGAACACGTCCTCGTCGCCCGCCTTGGTTTGGCAGCGCTTCGAGAGCAGCGCGTATGCAGCCTTGCCGTCGGGCTGGAAGTACGCCGCGGAGTAGGCGCGCACGGCCTTGTCGAGGGCGGCGCGTTCGGGGTCGATGCGCGGTGAGGGCGAGGTGGCCGGTGCGGGGGCGTCGGCCGGCTTGTCGGCGGCGGGCTTGGAGTCGCTGGAGCAGCCGGTGAGGGTGAGCAGGGCGGCGGCGGCGAGCGCGGCGGCGAGGTGGTGTCTGTGCATCAGGCCATGGTGGGCTCCGGGCGGCGCGGTGGCGGGGGGAGTGACGTACCCGTGACATGCGAATGCCCCGCTCGTTGGCGGGGCTTCGGTGTCCGGGCATGCCGGATCTGCGGCCCATGATGGGGCACTGTGGCCGGTTTTGCAACTGGGTGCAGAAGAGCCCCGCCGGTGTCGGAGCACGGGCGGGGCTCTTCAGTGGGTGGCCCCACCATCAGCGATGGCTCACGCTACGCCCGGGATGGCTGGAACAACACCCCCGTGCGTGGCTGAATCACAGCTTGTTGGGCTGGATGTCGAAGGAGACCACGACCCCAGTGGCAGTCTCCGGGGCGCGCTGCCTGATCTCCTCGCGAACCTGGTTGAACATGTCGAACCGTGTTGCGCTGGGCCGTGGGGTGATCGTGCCCTGGTACGACCCAGCGCGGCCGCCAGGGATCATCATGACCATGATCCAGAAGTGTGAGCCCTGCTGCGTCGTCATGCCGCCCATCATCCCTTCTTCGGCGCGGGCTTGGGCTGCTCTGGCTGCTTCTGCGTCGCGGCCTGCTGCTGCGTCTGTTCGTTGCGCTGCCGGAGCTCGCTGATCGAAATGGCGGTCTTGAACACGCCCATGGCGGGTCTCCTACGGGGTCTTGGTGACGGTGTACGTGCGGAGCTCGGACGGGACGCGGACGACGGCTCCGGCGTGGCCGATGGCTTCTACACGCAACCCCTCCCCGACCCCTTCCGGCTGACCGTTGTCGGCGTTGGCGTTGGCCGTTGAGCTGCACAAACAACCCTCAGAAGGGGTGCCGCTCCTGGCTCCGGGAAGGGGCGGCACATCGGCGTGATGAACCCCGGGCCCATTGCGGCCGCCCGCGCGTACCCCCGTGCGGATCGGGATCCCGACGGCGGCGAGCAGGGCGCGGACGGCCTTGGTATCGGGGAGCCCGGCCGCTTGCTGAAGCTGGGTGAGGCGGACGTGTTCCCCTCCCGCGGCGAGGTCCTGGAGCACGGCGACGATGTTGACGGGCTTGTCGTCCGGCTGCTCGCCGTTCCGGCGTGCGGCAACCCATGTGCGGGCCTTGCGTATGCCGGCCGCGGTAAGGAGCCCGGTGACGTAATAGGCGGTCTCCGGTACGGCGTAGGCCACGCATCCGGCGCCGGTGAGGGCGACGGCGAGGACGCAGCCGCCCGCGGCCCGGCTACCGCCCTCGGCCGGGGGCTGCTCGGCGGGGGTCACGAGATCATCCCGGTGAGCCAGACCCCGGTCAGGTTCGCGGCGGAAGCGAGCGGGACGGCCGCGTACCTGGCGATGCTCCCGGTCAGGCCGAGACCGATGCCGGAGAGCCAGCCGCGCCACTTTGACCCGGTGGCGCCGCGTCGGCGGCGGGCGATGAAACCGGCGAGGACGAGCACGGTCATGAACAGGCCGCCCTCGGTGAGCGGGGCGCTGGTGGAGCCGGGGGCTGTGCCGCTCTGGGCGCCAACGCCGTAGATGAGGAGCCCGTCACCGAAGGCACCAAGACCCCAGAGGGCGAAGTCGCCAAGGAAGCCGACGATGCCGCCTACGACCATGACGGTGAGAGCGCCGATGCCCCAGCAGAGGAGGAAGGGAAGGAGCTCGCCGAGCTGGGGAAGCGGCTGTGACTGGAGCGCCTTGATGCCGGGGTACCAGACGGCGATCTCCCAGACGAGGAAGATCAGGCCGAAGAGAACGGCCCCGAGGGTGGGAGTGATCACGACGCTCCTCGTGACGCATGGTCGGCCAGTGTGGCCGGGTAGTAGTCGGCGAATGCGCCAGCCTGGCTCACTAGCTGAGCCGCGGCGGCTCGGAGGGCGTCGCCCCAGCGCCGGGCTGTCTCGTCGTCGGCCATGGTGTAGGCCGGCCTGGCTGCCTCAACGGCCTGAGCTGCGGCAACGGCCTGAGCCACTGCGGTTTCAGCCTGAGCCACCCTGAGCGCCAGGCGTTCCCGCTGGGTCGGGGGCGTGGCGAGGATGCGAGCCACGGTGGCTCGGGAGAGCTCCAGTTGGCGGGCAATCTCGCGGTGGGATGAGCCAGCCTGGCTCATCTGGAACACGGGGATGCGCCGGGCGGTCACCTCGGCCGGGCTGGTCATCGGCCAGCCTGCGCGATGTCGATCAGGATGAGCGCGTACTCGCCGCGCGTCTGGCCGGGTCGCGGCACGGGCGCGTGCTGGAGGACCTGCCGGGTATGGGCGGCGCCAGTCGCGGTGTCCTGGCCGTACCAGCGGTTGGCGTGGCTGGAGGCGAGGTAGAGGCGGGACGCCTCGATCATGACGTCGGCGGGGCGCGACACGCGGAGGTACTTGGCGATGTCGAGGAGGAGCCGGCGGCACGTCTCGGTGGGCGCATCGGTCTGGTTCGGGCGGGCGCTCATCGCAGACCAGCCGGGGCGCCGAGTGCCTGGATGACGGGCAGGGTGAGCGCGTAGGCCTCGCTGGCCGGGGTCCACTCGGTGAACGCCTGCACCGTGCCGAGTCCGGGGATCCGCGTGGTGAGGGTGATCTCGATGGCGGTGTACGAGATGTTGTCGACCGCCCGCTCGACCTGCTGGGCGGTCACCGCGCCGCCGCCGACGTGGGTGTAGGCGTCCTGGAGCTCGCGGACGGACCAGAGGCTGATGCGGAGCGGGGTCTCGCCGTGCTCGGGGTGAATGTCGAGGGTCCCGGGCAGTCCGAGGGCGCGGCGGGCGCGGCGGGCGAGGAGGGCGCGGGCACTGTCGCGGCGGCCGAGCGGGCGGATACGGTTGGTCATGGCTGTCCCCTGTTCGTGCAGGTGGATGGCTGGCCCCGGTCGGGCTCTCACACACCGACCGGGGCCGTTCTGTTGTGCTGGAACCAACGTAGCGACCTTGTTGCCACGTGGCAACAAGGTCAGGGAAGATGGTGCCCATGACCGAGCCCGAAGGAGGGCCTGACATGGTGTCGTTCAGAGCGCTGGCGCGCCGGCTGGTCGAGGACGGGATCGTCCCGACCATGAGCCATCAGCGGCTGTCGAAGATCGCGGCGACCGATCCGGACTTCCCGCCGGTCGTGCCCGTCGGCAGCTCGAAGGCGGTCGACTACCGGCTCGCCCTGCCGTACTTCCGTGCCCGCAAGGTGCGCCCGGGCGAGCGCACCGACTTGAAGCCCCCGGCCGCCGAGTAGCCGCGCGTGACGGAGCCCCCGGTCCCTGGCGGATCGGGGGCTCCGTGCTGCCTACGCGGCGATGACTCCGGCCTCGGTCCACAACGCCCCGCAGCCCTTGCAGCGTGCGCACGGTGTGGCGCCGGCCCCGCCGTACACCTCGATCGTCCCGCCACACTGGCACGTGTGCTCTGCGCCAAGCCGTCGGCTGCCGTCCGCGAGGTCGAGCACGGACTCGATGCGCTCGGCGGCGCCCCGGGCAACGGCGCCGATGTGCCGGCGGTGCTGCTCGGTCAGCGCCCGGAACGGTCCGGGCCGGTGCTCGATGCGGGCGAGCAGCCACAGCGCGGTGTGCGGGGCGGAGGGGGTGGTGCCGCGGAACCGCCAGCGGCGCGGGTCGGCGAGGTCGGCGCGGGCCCGGGCGTTGCGGCGGGCGCGGTCGTCGGCGGGCCAGTCGCGGCCGGCGAACGGTACGGGCTCGATCTGTACGGCGGCGGCCACGGCGTCGGCGCATGCGGCGAGGGCGGCTTCGATGGCGCGCATGGTGTCGTAGACGCGGAGGCTGACGGGTACGGGCCGCTGGCCGATCTGTGCAGGGTTGCGTTCCTGGCTGCGGCGGTGGGCGGCGTGGGCTCGGTCGTAGGCGGCCTGCTCGGCGTCGTGGTGGTCGAGGGCGGCGAGGTAGCTGCGGAGTCCGAGGCCGAATGCGGCGAGTTGGGTGGGTGTGCCGAGTGCGTCGCGGAGGTCGGTCCAGCGGAGGGCGATGTCGCGGAGGTGGGTGCTGGTGGTGTGCATGGGTGCTCCCGTGGCTGGTGCGGGCTAGGCTGGGGGCACCTGTGGGGCGCGCCTGTCTGGGGAGACGTGAGGCGCGCCCCTCGCGCGTTGTCAGGCGGGCTGCTCGACGGTGTAGCTGATGACGATCGCCTCGTCGGTGGTGGTGAACACCAGCGCGTCGTCCGGCAGCTGCACGTGGTCCTCGACGAGGTGGTAGTGCCGGTAGTCCTGGGTTGCGACGAGCACGGCGGCCTGCATGTCGCCGAGTGCCGCGCCTCGCGGGCCTGTAGGCACGATCCATTCGCGGCGGGTGGTGGTGACGGTGCGGCTGGTGAAGGTGCTCACGGTCGGGGCTCCTTGGGCTCGGTGAGAGCAGCACGGAGAGTACGGGCGGCCTCGTGGATGTAGACGTGGCGGTCGCTGGGCATCTGCTCCCAGCACGCGGCGGTCTCTTGGACGCGTTCGATGGCGGCCTCGGCCTGCTCGGCGCGGGCGTTGGCTTCGTTGATGAGGCGCGCGCTCGTCTCCCTCACCCTGGCGAGGAGGCTGACGGCGAGGTCGCGTTCGCCGTACAGGTGGGCGAGTTCGGCGTCGCTCATCTGGTCGAGGAGCTTCCGGGCGGGCTGCTGCTCGCGCCTCGCGGCGTAGTGGCGTGCCCAGTCGATGGGGGCTACGGGCTCGCTCACGGCTGGCTCCTGTCAGGCTGGTCGCCGAACAGGTGGCGCACGAGCCGGGCCGCCTGGTCCTCGACGGGCGGCCCGGAGCCCGTCGCCGGGGCGAGCTTTGCGCGGATCCGGGCGAGCACCATGCGCACGTGCTCGGCGCCAGCGCACCGCTGGTCGGCCCAGACGTCTTCGAGGGCAGCGCACTCGCGGTGGACGTCTCGGAGGACAGTCATGGCGAGGAGGTGCGCTCCCTCGTTGGCCTTGTCTGCTGCCTGCTGGAGCCGCTCGTAGGCGGTGGGATCGGTCATGGGTGGTCTCCGTGTCGGTCGGTGCGGGCCCGGGAGGGCGTGCGGGGGGCTGCGTGGCGGGCCCGGAGCGGCCGGGCGGGGTACGGGCGCTCGGTACCCCAGTACGCGGCGTGCGGGCTGCTGTGGCGGGTCTGCCGGTCCTGCTCCTCGCCGTGGCGGAGAGCGAGGCTCATGACGACCGCGGCGGCGGCGATGACGGTGAGGGTGCCAGCGGCGAGGAGCAGGGTCAGCACGGCCTACTCCTCGTCTTCCTCGTCGTCGGCCGGGGTCCAGCCGGTGATCGTCGGGTAGAGGTCGGCGTAGGCACGGCAGGCGTCAGCCACGGTGAACAGGATCTGCCGGTCGCCCGGGATCTTCTGGTCCGCGTGCATGCGGCCTTGGACCCAGCCCATGACGGCGGCCTCCTTCATGAGGAGTACCTCGCGCTCGGTGCAGCCGCGGAGCATCTCGTTGACCGCGGTGAAGCGGTAGGCGTCCTGCTGGGCGAGGTAGCCGACGAGGAAGTCGGGCACAGCGGGTGCGGGCTGCTGGCTCATGCTCCGGCCCCTTTGGCGACCGGCGCGCGCAGGCACGGGTTGCAGGTGAGGTCCCCTACGCACTGGCAGCCTCGGTCACCGGCCGGCGGGTGCGTGCCAGCGATGGCGGTCAGCGGCGGGGCGGTCCGTTCGTCCGTGGGGCAGCCGCAGCCCCAGTTGTGCGTCTCGGGGGTCGGGCAGTGCGCGTCGTGCTCGATGCCGACCTCGCAGGAAGGGCAGTCGCGGGCGACCTGTCCGGGCGGGTCGATGCCGAGCGCCCGCAGAACAGCAGCCAGGACAGTCCCGGGGTCGGCGCCGTCCTCCCCGGCGGTGCTCTCGATGGCGTGCCAGGCTGCGGTGTGCTCCAGCTCGGTGAGGCGGCGGCGGAAGGGGGGCGCGCCGCCGGCCTGGCGGGCCATGTCGCGCTGCCCTGCGATGACCTCCTCGAGCCGGTCCAGTGACACGGCGCAGCCGTCGGGGTCGGTCGTTAGCAGGATGTACGGGACGCCGGGCAGCGGCTTCGCGGTGAAGTGGCCGCCGTCCTCGTCGCGGTACTCGAAGTGGCTCATCAGGGCTCTCCTGCGGGGTTGGGGCGGGTCAGGACTGGGCGGCGGCGTAGGTGTTGCTCTGGTACAGCTGGACGCCGGTGCCCCTGCCGCCGTCGATCAAGAACCAACGGTTGTGCTCGAACACCCAGGTGAGCTGCGTGTCCGGCGCGGGTTCGCGCGGCTCGCCTTCCCTCGGGTCGTCCTCGGGTCCCCAGCCGTACTCCTCCTCGACGTAGGCGACGGCGGCGCAGTGCTTGGCGGTGTCGAGGTCGGCGTACTGCACGAAGCCGTCCCACATCTCGACGTCCTCCCACCAGGCCTGCCAGGCGGTGGCGGTGACGGTGAGCTTGGGCGGGGCGGTCCGGAAGTCGATCAGGGTGGTGGGCTCGTTCATGAGGGCTCCTTGTGCGCGGGTTTCGGGGAACCGAGTGACGGCCGTCACGCGGCCGGGCAGGTGTCGGCTGGGTGTGACTGGCGTGTGGTCTTGGCGGCGGTCCAGTGGTGCTCGTCGCAGTTCTCTGTGATGCCGTCCTGAACGACGAGGCCACATGGGGCCTTGGGGCAGGGGCAGGCGTCTTCGAGTTCGTGTCCGGCCCAGGAGCGGCCGATGTGGTTGCCGGTGTGGTGGTCGGTCATGGGGGCCTTTCACGTGGCGTTGTGCTGGGTGAGGAAGGCGCGGCCGAGCCATTCCGCGTAGGCCGGCGGGATGGCTTCGGTGAGTTCTTCGTGGTTGTCGGTCCAGTCGATGCCCATGGCCTGCTGCATCTCGGGGACGGTGGCTTTGCCGCCGCCTTTGCCGTAGGCGGCGACGTATGGGCCGTCGTGGTATTTGCCGTGGCGCCAGCCGCGTACTCGGCCGCGGTGCTTGAGGTGCTTGGGTTGGGCTGCTGTCCAGCCGCCGAGTTCGAAGTTCCGGTGGCGGAGCACGCCGAGGCCGAACATTTCGCCGCACAGGGTGACGTCTTTGCGGACGTCGGCTTGTCCGTCGGGTTGTTCGATGACGTAGGGGCGGCCGGACTTCTCCAGCAGTTCCCGGGTGGGGGCGACGAGGTCGACGTGCTCTCGACCCCAGCCGCGGGAGGTGTTGGTGCCGACGGTGAGTGCGCACTTGGACTGGCAGGGCGGGGAGGCGTGGATGAGCGTGTACTGCTCGATCTCTCCGGTTTGGATGAGTCGGTCGAGGATGTCGAGGGCGTCGCCCTGCTCGAAGCGGTACGGGTAGCGGGCGGAGCGGTCGATGATGTCGACGCCGTGGATGTTGAAGCCGGCGTTGTGGTAGCCGCGGGCGGCGCCGCCGGCGCAGCTGTAGAGGTCGAGGGCGAGGGGCATGGGGTGCCTTTCAGGCGGCGTCGGGGTGGCTGCCGGTGCGGGGGTCGCAGCCGAGGTGGGTGTTGTATCCGCGTGCGGCCCAGTCGGTGGTGAGGGAGCGTCCGCAGATGGTGCAGAGGGGGAGTTGTGGATCTTCCGATCCGGGGCCTTCCTCCCCCTTCCCCTCTTTCAGAGGGGGGGAAGGGGGGGAACTAGGCGTTCCCGAGGGTTCCCCCGAGGTTCCCGGGGAATGCCTGACCTGGGGTTTTTGCGATCCCTTTGAAGTTCCCGGGGAACGTTCCCCGGGAACCCCCTCAGGAAGGGGCTCCGGGAAGGTATTCCGGGAACCCAAGTTGTCCCGGTTTTTCCGAATCCGAACGGCGGCCGCAATCTTGTCCTTCGCGGCCGGGATCCGGGCCTTCCCGAGTGCCGCGATGGTCTGCGGATTGCCGGCGTCCTCCGGCACTCCGAGAGCGTCGATCTGCTGAATCAGCCACTCGACGGACCCCTCGGGGAACTCCTGCTCCAGGTCCCAGGTCATGACGATGTGACGGGTCCCGCCGATCGCCCAGTTGTCGCCGTCACGGCGTGCCTGGCGCACGAGGGAGAACTGGTCCGGACCGATTCCGGTGCGGGTGTGGGTCCGCTTCAGGGACAGCGCGCCGCCGCCCTGTGAGGACAACTCCCATACGTGGTCTACGTCTTGGGTCTTGGCGGAGGAGCCGCGGCCGCCGCGCTCCTTGTCCTTCCCGAAGTGGTCGAGGCGTACGGAGCCGATGCGGTCGCGCTTCAGCGGCAGGAGGGTGTGCCGGTACAGCGACAGCCAGGTGTCGGCGTCGTTCTCGGGTCCGCTGATGAACCGGGACACGGTGTCGATGACGACCAACTCGGCGTTCGTGGCCTTCACCAGGGCGAGGACGTCGGCGCCGCCGCCGGGGGTGTCCAGGGGGCGTACGGGCGGGAAGCTCGCGTACCGCAGCTCGCCCATGCGGCCGATACCGCCGCCGAACGACAGGAACCGCTCCTGGACCTGCTCCTGCCCGTTCTCCGCGTCGAGGTACAGGATGCGTACCGGCTCGGCCGCGGGGTCGTCGAGGAACGGCTGGCCCGTGGCCATGCGCCACATCCACTCCTGGCAGAACAGGGACTTGCCGGCCTTGCCGTCGCCGACCAGGGCGATCTGCTGGCCGGGGCCCATGAGCTTGCCGAGGAGCAGCTGCACGGCCCCGAAATCGGTGGTGAAGAAGTCGTTCCAGTCGAGGAGCGCACTGGTGAGGTGGGCAGGCCCGTGGCCGGTGGACTCGCGGAGCTGCTCGCCCTGGTGGAAGACGTCGACGAGCTTTTCAAGGTCCTCGGCGCTGGCCCCGGCGATGACGGCGGCCTTGAGCGCGTTGGCGTGGGCGTCGTAGCGGCGCTTGCGGGCGGCTTCGTACACCTCGTCGGCGACGTGCGGGACGAGGGTGGCGTGCAGGTGGTCGGAGCTGAGCCAGGTGATGAGCTGCCCGCCGTCCACCTCGCGGAGGCGGCCCTGTCGTTCGATCTCGGCCCTGACCAACACGGGGTGCGGCGGGGTTCCGAGGGCGACGAGGCCGGCGACGGTGTCCCAGATGAGTCGGTGGCCGGGCTTGAACAGGTCGCTGCTGTCGAGGCGTTCGGCGGCGGCGCGGTAGGCGTCGGCATCGAACATGATCGCGCTGATGACGAGGGCCTCGGCCTCGTCGTCCCGGGGGACGCTGCTGGTGAGGCCGTGGTCCGCCTGGTGCGGGAAGGGGCGGACGTTCTCCACAGGCGGTGCTCCTCAGAACAGGGTGTCGGGTTCGGTGGTGCAGCGGTGTTCGGTGACGTGCGGGTGGGGGCAGTTGGCGGGGTGGTCGCGGCCGGTCCAGGCGAGGCGGCGGGTCGTGTGGTCGCCGCCTCTGAGGCACCAGATCAGCCGGTTGGGTTCGCGTAGCTCGGCCTGCTGGCTCGGGGTCAGCGGGGTGAGGTCCGCGGTGACGGTCAGGGCGGCGATCCGGCCGACGAGTTGGCGGAGGATGGGGGCCCGGCAGCGCGGGCACCGGGAGTCGTCGGCTCCCGCGCTGCCAGGCCGGCTCATCAGGCCGCGTGCTCGTCGAGGGTGCCGTCGCTGGTGCGCCGGGTGTAGAAGTCGCGGAGGAGGTGGCGCAGGTGCTCGTCGGTGACGGCGTCCGCGGCGACCTCGATCTGGGTGACGCGGATCTTGACCGTGGGGTCCTTGTCCTCGTCGGGGCCGGGCTCGGTGCGCTCGACGTGGGCGAGCTCGACGATTGCCATCCAGCGGCCGCGGCGCTGCTTGAACATCTCGGAGGAGAACGGTTCGAGGGCTTCGGCCGGGTCGGCGAGGACCTTGGTGTCGAACTTGACGGTGGCGTCAACGCGGATCGGGGTGCTCATGCGGCTTGTGCTCCTTCGGTAGGGGCTCCCGTGCAGGTGGCCCGGTGGGTGTCGCGGATGTGGGAGACGAACGTCTGGACTGCGATCGGGCCGGTGACGATCTCGGAACGCCACTGGCAGGCGACGCACTCGTAGCGGGCGCGCGGGTTGGCCTTCCACCAGATCTGGCCGGCGCGGTCGCCGTCCTTGATCTCGATGCCGGTGCCGCAGTCGATGAGGAGGGCGCTGGTGATCCGGTACGGGTCCTCGGCGGGCCGGGCTGCCCGCCGCGTGGGGGCGGCGGCCGGGGTGGGCGGGGTCTCGGCGGGGGTAGTGCGGGCCTGCGGGGCGTGGGCGGTGCAGCGCCACCCGCAGGGGTACAGGCGGGCTGTGCCGTCGTGGTCAGCGCCAGGGACGTCGCACGGGCGGCCGGTCATGCCGCGACTGCTCGCTGCGCCGCCCGAGCAGCGGCCCGCGCGGCGTTCCGGGCGATGTAGGCGGCCCGGTAGGCCTCCTCACAGTCCTCGTCGATTTCCTCGCCGAGCCGCTGGTGGCGCCGGTAGGCCGCCTCGGTGCCGCACTCCGCCGGCTCGTGCGGGGTCCGCGGCTCGCGGGAACCGGACCGCAGGCGGCGGCGCTCACGCTCGGACAGGCCGCCCCAAACGCCGAACCGCTCGTCGTTGGAGAGGGCGTAGCTCAAGCAGTCGGCGCGGACCTCGCAGGCCATGCAGACCTTCTTGGCTTCGACGGCGGAGCCGCCCTTCTCGGGGAAGAACTGGTCCGGGTCGGTCTGAGCGCACAGCCCCTGCGTCATCCACTCGGGCAGGGACAGGGTCGGCTTCACAGGGCACCTCCGGTGAGGAACTCGGGCCAGGCGCAGCCGTCCAGAGCGCGCCGGTGGGACTCGGGGACGGACTTGAGGGGCTGGCCGAGCCAGTCGTAGCCCGCGGCCATCGCGGCGTAGGCGTCGGCCTCGTCGTAGCGGGCGGCGCCTTCGGTCAGGTAGCCGTACCGGTCGGTGATCGCGGCCCGAACACCGTCCTTCGAGGCCCGGCCGTTGCCCGTCGCGTAGACCTTCAGCGACGACGGCGGCATCACCGCGTAGGGGATGTGGTGCCGGTAGCAGTACTGCCGGACCAGGACCCGCAGCCCGGCGAGGTCCTCGTGGCCGGCGAGGTGGGCGTGCCCGTAGGACGGGCCCTCCATCACGACGAGGTCGGCCTGCTTGATGTAGTCGGCGATGGCGATCTGGAGGATCCGCAGGCGGGCGTCACCGCGGGTCTTGGTGCGGACGTTGGCGGTCCAGCCGTTTCCGGCGATGCCGGTGGAGGTGAGGGACAGGTCCAGGCCGACGACGAGGCTGCGGGGGGTGGTGCCCGCGGCCGGGAGCCGCTGAGGCATCCCGGTCGCGGGGGTCACGGTGAGGCTCACGCGGCCACCCCCGGCAGCGACATGTTGGCCTGCTGGAGCAGTTCCACCCGGTCGGCGAGGAGCGCGCGGGCCGACTCGGAGGCCCGGGCGTAGGACGCCGGGACCCATCCGGAGCCCAGCGGTTCGACCTGGGTGGCCTTCGGGCGGAAGGACAGTTCGAGGATGATGTCGTCGCGGGCGTCCCGTTCCGCGGTGACGGCGGTCAGTTGCTTCAGGAGCTCGGCGTTTTCGGCGAGGAGCCGGCCGTTGTCTTCGACGAGTGCACGGTGGCGGCGTCCGGAAATGGGCATCACTGGTCTCCGTCCTGCTGGTGGGGGATGAGCGGCCACTCGCCGCGGACCACGGCGTTCGGGTCCTTGCGGCGGAAGTACTCCTGAAGCGACGCGGCCTGCTCGGCGGCCCACGCGGCCTGTTGGCCGTGGAGCGTCGCCAGGGGCAGCGCGGCCATGTCGGGCCGGGTGCTGCCGATCCGCCAGGCGACCCGGCACGCGGCGATCGCGTCGGCGTCCGCGGTGTGCGCGTCACCGATCGGCACCCCGTAGTGGGCGCACAGGTCGACGAGCTTGCGGCCGCCCTTGCGGTAGCGGTCGATGTGCCTGTCGAGGACGTACGGGTCGATGACCGGCCCAGCAGGGAGCGGCGGCAGCCCGTACCTGCGGGCCTCGCGGTCCAACAGGGTCAGGTCGTAGGCGGCGTTCATCGCGACGACCGGAACCCCGGCGGCGATGACCTGGCCGAGCGCCGCCAGGACGTCGGAGACGACCTCGGCGGCCGGCTTGCCCTCGGCGCGGGCCCGTTCGGTGGTGATGCCGTGGACGTCGGCGGCCTGCTGCGGAATGTCGATGCCGGGGTCGGCGAGCCACGACGCGGAGTCGGTGGGCTGGCCGCCGCCGCACTGGACGACGCAGGCGGTGACGATGCGGTCCTGCTCGACGTCGATGCCGGTGGTCTCCAGGTCGAAGCCGCACATGCGGCCCAGGTGCCAGCTCACGAAGCACCCCCCGCGGCGCGCTCCTTGCCGATGCGCACGACCATCTCGCCGATCCGCTCCTCGTCGCCGACCTCGTTGGTGACGAGCGCGCCGAGCTGCCGCGTGGTGTTCAACTCGTGATGGATCTGCCGCAGGCGCCCGGCGCTGGTGCGCGGGTCGCAGATCTCGTCCAGGTACGAGACGGCGGGACGGACGGGGCTCTCCGCCCGCTCGAAGTGCACGGCGTCCGCGTCGCGGTCCTCCGTCGGGACCAATCCGTTGTTGATCAGCAGCGTGCGCAGTGCGATCGACTGGGCCTTCGGCGTGGACCGCCCGCCGGAGTCGGACGCCTCGCCGGCGGCCTGCGAGTCGAAGTACGACCCATCGGGCCCGTAGATGCGAAAGGTCACCAGAGCGGTGCACTCGCGCATCTTGCTGCCGCCGCTGGTGGTGATGTCCCGGTACTCGGTCTCCACCCGGTGCTGAATTACGAGGACACCGTGCTTGCGGCAGGCCGGCCCGAAGGAGTTCAGCGCGGTCTCGATGCCGCGGAAGTTGAACTTTCCGGCCCGGCCGCCGTCGAAGCGTTCGTTCTTCCCGATGGCCCGGACCTCGCCCATGACCCGCGACCACGCGGTGATGGCGCTGGTGGTGGGTGCGGCGTCCTTGGTGAGGTCGCCGAGGTCCGGTTCGGTCAGGTTCGGCGCCTCGCGGACGTCGGTAGCCTGCTCCTGCTCGGCCACGGTGCGGCGCGCGGCCGCGGCTGCGTTCTCGCGCAGACCCATCAGTTGACCCCCTTGTACTGCGGTGCGATGTCGATGCGTTCGGTCGGGTTCGGGGCGACGCACGCCGCGTAGGCGTCGGGCCAGCGCTCGGCCAGCTGCTCCAAATCGACCTTCGGGGCCGCGTTGGACGGCTCCAGGGAGTAGGCGCGTTCGCCGCCGATCAGCGCGGCCTGCGCCGAGCCGAGGGCGGCGATCATCCGGGCCTTCGCCGCGTTCTTCGCCCGCTTCTCCGCGGCCTCGGCGCGCTGGTGGCGGCCGTAGTCGAGGAGGGCGTCGAGGGCGTCGTCGTGGCGGTCGATGTCGACCTCGCCGGAGCGGGTCGGGTGCAGGCGGCGGAACAGCCGAGTCAGGGCCTCGCCGTCACCGGTCACCGGCGGCGGCACCTGAGGCTGTACGTGCTCGAACCAGAACCGGTCCACGGCCGTAGTGATGTCGGCCATGACGTCCGTGTACTGGTCCGCGCGGATCGTGCCCTGGTGGTACTCGTTTCCGCCGATCAGGACGGCGTAGTGCATGTGCCGGTAGCCGCAGACGATGATCTGCCACAGCACCTGCGCGAGGACGTCGTCTGGGGCGCCGGCGTGCCACTGGGCGGCCTTGAACGCGGAGCGGGTCTTGACCTCCAGCGCGCAGACGTCCTGCTCGTCCTCGGCGAGTGGGCACTTGAGGACGCGCCGGTCGAGGGTGGTCATCCAGTGCGGGTGGTCGACGTGGGCGACGAGCCCCACCCGGCGGACGTTGCTGCGGTTCTGCATGGCCCAGCGGCGTGCGACGGGTTCCTCGTTAACGGTGCCCCAGTAGGCGGCCTCACCTGCGTTGTCCACGTCGTGGCCGGTTTTGTCGAGGTAGACCTTCATGGGCGGGTTGAGGTCGATCAGGCCGAGGATGGCAGGGACGTCGCTGGAGCCGATGCCGGAGCGGCGGGCGGTGAGCCAGTCGGCGCGGTCGGCGTCGGCGGAGAGGATGAGTCGGCCGGTCGGGGTGACCCGGCGGCCGGCGGCCGGGGCGTGGGCCCCGGCCTGCACGGTCTCGGTCATCGGCCACCGCCGAAGCGGCGCAGCCAGTACACGCGGTCGTTCTCCGGCCCCTCCGGCCGCAGCAACCCCTGAGCGGTGAGCTGCTCCAGGTCCCGGCGGACGGTCGCACGGCACGGCGCCAGGCCGTTGGCCTTGCAGTACTGCCAGACCTGCCCGGTACGGAGCGGGCCCGGCTGCTGCACGAACAGCTCGCGGATCGCCTGAAGGCGGGCGGCGCTCACGCGGCACCCCGCTGCCCGGGCACCAGCCGCGGCCGGACGGCCCGCAGTAGCGCATCTGCGAGACGCTCCACCCCGGGCCCGTACACGGTCATCGAACCCTCGTGGCCGAGGCCGTCGAGAAGGTCCGTTACGAGCTGGTCCCGCTGGTGCGCGGCGTGCGAGTCGGCGCCGGTCGAAGCCGAGTGCGCGTCGGCGATCTCCCGGAGTTCCTCGAGGAGGGTGCCGCCGTCCTCGGCCGCGGCCTCGGCCAGCGACAGGATCACGCTGGTCAGGTAGTGGCTGATGTCGATACGGGCGCCGCCGGGCAGCGGGTAGACGCCGATCCGGTGGGGGCCGTCCACGGGCAGGTTGCTCACTGGTTCCCCCTGGCGAGGCGGCGGCGGATCTGCATGCGGGCGAGGATCTGGCGGTCGGTCGGCGCGTCCCAGGCGTGTACGCCGACCTTGGGGAGGTACTGGCGTCCGTGCTCGCCCTGGGGGACGCCGCAGTGGCGGCAGCCGTACGGGGTGATTTCGCGGTCAGCCACGGGGCATCTCCGGGAGGTCGTGGCCGAGCCGGTACGTGTGGTGCAGCAGCGAGTCGTGCGGGTCCTCGGCGGCCAGCCGCCGGGCGAGCGGCAGAGCCTCGGCGAGCGTGAAACGGGCGTCGTCGCGGAGGTGCTCGTCAGCGATTCCGCCGAACTCCGGGCACCAACCCACGTGACGGGTCCAGCGCCGTCCCTCCCGGTCGCAGATGGACCAGCGGTCGGTGTGGCCGTAGCTGCGCTGCACGAGCAGAGGAAAGGCGTTGCCGGGGCGGGGCACCTCGAAGGCGGTTGCGCCCTCCAGTTCGGCGACCCGCTTCCGCAGCCGGTCTGCCTCGCGCTCCGCGTCCTCGCGTCCAGCGCGGGCGTCATCTCGACGCAGACGGATGTCGTAGATCTCCTGCCGCAGGCTGGCCGCCTGCTCCCGCAGCTGGGCCAGCTCGGCGGCCGACTCCGGGGACTGGAGCAACCCAGCCGCCTCCAGGGCGTACGCGGCGTTGGCCGGCAGGATCTTGCCCTTCTCCATCGCGGCGTGGATGACCCCCGCCGCAGCGTTCACTCGGTGCACGTTCATGCCGCACGCTCCGGGGCCGTCGCCGTAAGCTCCAGCGCCGCCACAACCTCGGCCGCGGACAGACCGTCCGACCAGTCCTCGACATGCCGCTCCAGGCTGAACGGGTCCGTCCAGACCGGGCCGCCATCGAGCGACAGGGCCAGGAAGTGCACCGCCGTGTCGGCGAGCTGCGACGTCGCCTGCGGGCTGCCCGTTGCCGCGTACCGGATCGCACCGACCGCGGACATCGGCCGCAGGCACGCCGGGAACCCGGTCTCGGTGTTCCAGTTGAACGGGTCGGCCACGTAGTCCCCGTGGTGGAGACCCCGGACCTGGATGACGCTGGCCGCTGCGAGAAGCACCGCTTCGACGGTGCCCGGGCGGGCCTGCGGGATGGTGATACCGACGACGCGGACCGTATGGCGGTCTCCGCGGGGAAGGTCGGTAGGCTGGTGGTGCATGGTGTTCCTCGTTTCTCGTGTTGGTGAGGAATGCCGGGGTCGTTCCGGATGGCCGTCCGGGCGGCCCCTTTGTGCTTGGGTCAGGCGGCGGCCGGCTGCTGGCCGGCCATCCAGGCGCGGACGGCGCCGAGGTCGAAGCGGCGGCCGCGGAACGCGGTCGGCTCGACAGGGCACCCGCGCTGCACCCACTGGTTCACCGTCCAGTTCGAGACCCCGTAGAGGGCCATGAGCTGGTCGGTTGTCAGCAGCGGGGCCACGCCGACCGGTCGGAGGGTCTCGGTTCGCTCGGCGAGCGTCGCCATGAGGCGCTACCTTTCTACTGTGGTTGTTGAAACTCCAGGCATGTCGAAGAGCGAATGGATCCGCTCGTCGAGCGCGACGGTGATGAGCCACGCGGTACGCGGTCGACAGGCATCTACGGCGGTCTCGCCGCGGCCTGCCACCTTGTTGACGGTCGCGAGGCTGATGCCTCGCCCCGTCGCGTCGACCGCCCTGGTGGCCCCCGCGAGCGTCTCGGCGGTCAGCCCCCGGCGCTTCATCGCGTCTCGGATTGGCTGGCCGGCGCCCTTGCGGAGCAGGTTGGTCATCGTTCGCCTCGTATGTAGTGGGGCGGTGCGGCGCGGTGTGCGCCGCCGTTGACACATTTCTACTGTGTCAGTTGAACTCTGTCAATGAGTTTCGGTGAGTCTCCGTGAGGGGTACTCAGGTTTGGCGGGCTGCCGTACGGGTATCGCAAGGGTGTTCTATTATCCCTGGCATATGCCAGATGCGCGGTGCGTGACGGGGAGGTCGCGCGCTGCACTCATTCTGGCCATTGCTGCTACTTTCACTTGCAAAAGTAGAAGATCAGCGGGCACTCTTACCCCGTGGAGTACGAGGGGCAAACCGCCAGCGAGGATCTCGCGCAGCTGATCCAGCGGCTCAAAGACACCTACGGGGTCAACGAGTCCGAAATCGCGCGCGCCATCGACGCGTCCCCAGCCACCGTGAACGCCTGGGTCCACCGCAAGCGCGGCAGCGCCAAGGGCCCCCGCCGAGCGCTCCTTGAGAAGCTCGCCGAGGCCTACCCCCGGTTCACCCGGGATGAGATCTTCGCCGCCGCCGGCCGTCGGACGCCCGGCAACCTGTCGGACGACGTCGAGGCCGAGCTGCGCGACACCTTCGCCGAACTCACCCCGGAGCAGCAGAAGTTGGCGCTGATCCAGATGCGCGCATGGGCGGCCTCCAACTCGCAGTGAGAAAGTCACGCCGCGACGTACAACCCTCTGGTGCGTCCACGAGTCCAACACGAATGGACTCCTTCACTCCATGTGAAAATCCGTGCACGTTTCGAACGCAGAGTGGTCGCATATTCATCTAACGCACGGTAGATTTTTGGTCACACGGCCACGTCCTCCCCCGCGGCTGACATCCCGTCCGCCTGCCTACGGGGGGTCACACGCATGTGCATCCGCATCCGCTTCACCAGCGCACCAACTAACACCTACCGCCACTACGACGGCGACACCAACACCATCACGCTCCCCGCCCACCTCTCCGAGGCATGCCGCCTGTGGGCCCTGCGGCTGGTACTGGAGCGAATGGCCGTCGAGCAGCCGCCATCTGGTGCAATCTGCCACTGCGGGGCGGTGATCCGACTCCTGCCCCGCGTACCCGTCCAGCGGACCAGCAAGGAGCAGGTGATGCGCCGTGGCGCCTAAGAAGCCAGCGACCAACCCCAGGCAGATGCGCAGCAAGACGTGCGGCTGCGCGTTGTGCCTGGCGGAGTTCCCCCCGGGCAAGTACAAGGAGCGGGTCCCGCGCCGGGACTGCACGGGCAACTGGCAGGCCCGCTACCGCGACCCGAACGGCAAGCAGTGCGGCCCCCTGTTCCCGACGCAGAAGGAAGCCGCGGCGCACCTCGACAAGGTGCGCACGCAGGTCCGCGAGGGCACCTACCAGGACCCGAAGCGGGGCGCGGTCACCATCGACGAGTGGTACGCGATCTGGTGGCCCACGGTGAAGAAGAAGTCCGTCACGACGACGAACCGGAAGCTCAGCGCGTGGACGGTCCACGTCCAGCCGAAGTGGGGCCGGCGGAAGCTCAACAGCATCACGTGGGTGCAGGTGCAGGACTGGATCACCAACGAGGTCAAGGGCCACGCCACCCAGAAGAAGGCGCTGGAGCTGCTCCGGCACATGATGGTTGCCGCGCTCCGGGACCGGCGGATCAGCGTCAACCCCTGCCTGGACATCGAGGTAGCCCCGGCGCCGGCCAAGCACCCCGACGATCTGATCCCGCCCACGGCCGCGCAGTGCGATCTGATCCGCGAGCACCTCACGGCGTACTACCATCCCCTCATGGTGTTCGCCCAAGAGACCGGGATGCGGTGGGGCGAGTACACCGGCCTTCGGGCCTGCAACGTGGACCTTCAACGTTGCACGGTGAAGGTGAAGGAAGTTCTCATCGACGACAAGGGCGTCATCCGGCGCAAGATGGCGCCCAAGTCCAAGGCTGGGTTCCGGACCGTGCCGCTCACCCCGGCCGCGGTCGAGGCCGTCAAGGCGATGATGGAGAAGCATCAGCCGGCCGTGACGGAGTCCTCCATCGAGGACGGCATGCACCCCGAGGAGCTGATCTTCCGGGGGCCGCTGGCGGGACGGACGCGGAAAAACAAGAACGGAGTTGCGGCCGACCTGGACTCGGTGCTGACGCGGCCGAACTTCCGGCGCCACTGGCTCCCCGCCATCAAGGCCGCTGGCCTCGCCCGCATCGTCAAAAACCCGGAGACCGGCCGCAACGAGTACTGGCCGCGCGTCCACGACCTCCGGCACACCTTCGCCACCCGCCTGAAGGATGCTGGCGTCCCGGAGAAGGACGTTCAGGTCATCATGGGGCACGAGCGAGGCGGCCGCGTGACGTGGCTGTACCAGCACGCCGGGCCCGAACTGGTCGAGGAAGTACGTGCCGCGCTGGTCAGCGGCCGGACGCTGCGGGCGGTGTCGTGAGCCATCGACGCCACGCGACGCCACAACGACGCCACAACACCCCCTCACTGAGACTCATCGAGACTCACGGAGACCGGGAATTGGGCGGTGGCGGGTGTCGAATCGAGGCTCACGAGGCCTCATTGAGACTCACTGAGCCTCACTCAGGGTTTACGGGTTCTTACAAAGCAGATGTCGGCGGTTCGAAACCGTCCACGCCCACCAGCACAAAGGCCCCCAACCGATCACGGTTGGGGGCCTTTGACGGTTCCAATTGACGGCAGTCGCCTACTCGGCCGGCATCCGACGGCTGAGCAGCCGGTCCATGTGCCCGACCGCCTCGCGCTGCCGGTCCTGGACGACGTGCGCGTACACGTTCATGGTGACCGAGATCTGCGAGTGCCCGGGGATCTCCTTCAAGACTCGAGGCGGGACGCCGGCGGCGGTCAGCAAAGTCGCGGTCCCGTGCCGCGCGTCGTGCAGTCGAATCACCCTCAAACCGGCGTCCTTGGCCACTCGAGCGAAAGGGCGGTACACATTCCGCGGCTCGACGGGCCGCCCGTTCCGGCAGTGAGAGGACCCCGGCCGATCGTTGCCGGGGGGCTATTGCGTTCCTCGTCCAGATCCAGCGAGCTGGCGTGCGAGGAGCTGTCGATGCGCGATGGCCAGGGGCGTGAGGTGATGTGCTTGCTGCCTTGCGCCGCTTTCACCGCCGTCGCCGCGGCGCCGTGCCCTGGCCGTGCGATCGCGACGGTGGCCGCTCCCTGGATGGCGATCCCAACGCTCCTGATGTGGACGGCATTTACCACTTCGCGGTCCACGGGGCGCCCGGCGGTCCCCGCTGCGATGACGGGTCCGGCAGCGTCGGGTGACGGCAGGGGCTGACGGCAACGTGGACGTGGAGCGCCGTTCTGCTTCGGCCGTCGTCTGGCGAACTCGACGGGGTTTGGGGGCTGTTGGGTGGGGGATGGGGCGGGGATGGGGGAGTGGGTCGTAGTCGGTGGGGCGGCGGTTCTGATGGTCGCCGTGGTGTTGGTGGCGTGGGGGAGGGAAACCCGGAGCTTCGAGCGGCGGAGGGATGACGAGCGGGCGCGGTTGTTGGCGGGGGTTGCGGAGCCGGCGGCGGTTGTCGGGGATCCGAAGTACGCCGATGTCGGGGGGATACCGGCCGGGCGGGAGGGGCACGGGGACGCCGAGTTCACGTCCGTGCTCGTGGAGTATTACGCGTACGGGCTGACGCAGGCGCGCAGCAGCTTCGCCACCAGCCAGCGGTTCGCCGCGGCCGGCGCCGCCATACTGCTGCTCGGGGTGGCGCTGGCCGTGTGGAAGGCCGAGAGCAGCGGGGATCTGTACCTCGGCGTGGTCATGAGCTCGGTCGGCGTCGTCGTCGCGCTCATCGGGCAGCTGTTTCACCGGCGGGCCGACATCGCGCTCAAGCACATGGCCCATCAGACCGCCTCCCTGCGCGAGGACCGTCGGGCCACCGCCGCCATGCAGCAGGCCGTCGAGTTGCTGGACGAGGTTTCGGATCCCGTGCTGCGGGCGCGGCTGCAAGCCGGTTTGATCATGAAACTTTCCGGGGCCGAGCTGCCCCCGTAGCGGGATAGTGGGGGTATGTGCCGTTCCATTAAGACCCTGCGTCCGCCCGCCATCCCCGAGAAGGCCACCGAGGAGGAGATCCGCGCCGCCGCGCTGCAGTACGTACGGAAGGTGTCCGGGTTCCGGGCGCCCGCCGCGCACAATCAGGAGGTCTTCGAGGCCGCCGTGGACGCGATCGCCGAGGCGACGCGGGACCTGCTGGACGGCTTGCAGGTCAGAGGCGCGGCGGCCACCGTCACCGCCGGCGCCTAGGTCTGCCCCGTCTCGTGTCCCGGGCCGGACGTCGTGCACTGCCACCGCCGCCGATGGACGGGCACCGCGGATCCGGGTCGGCGATCGGCGGTCAGTGGGGCGTTCCGGCGTTACGACATGCGGGAGCGGCGGCGTAGGACCCAGATGCCGGTGCCCAGTGCGCCTGCGGCCATCGTTCCGCCCAGGGCGATCTGGCCGGGGCTCATCGCGCCGATGCTGCCGCCCAGCCCGCCTCGGGCCGCGCCGCTGGTGACCTGGAGGGAGATGGTGACGCGCTGGCCGCCGGCGCCACCGCACTCGAAGGTGACGGAGTGCGCGCCGGCGTTGGCGTTGCTGAAGACGGTGGCGTTGCCGAAGAGGTTCGTGGCCTCGAGGTTGCCCGGGGTCAGCCGTACGTCGCCGAAGGCGCTGGAGGAGGCCAGGCCGGTCTTGGTCCCGCAGCCGGTGACGTTCAGGCTGACCCGGCCGCCTGGGGCGACGGCGGTGGGGGAGACGGTGGCGTAGGGGGAGGCGGCGTGGGCGACCGTGAGGGGAGACGCGGCGAGGACGAGGGTCGCAGCCGCGACCCTTGCCAGGAGGCGGCGGTTCGGCAGCTGGGCGAGCGGCGTGGCGGGCATGGAGAGAACTCCTCGGGCTCCTCGAAACGGCACGGCCAGGCCACGGATGTGACGCGGATTCGGTTGCGCGCCGTGCTGTGGACGCTAGGAGCCCGGGCCCGGGGCGGCGATCGGGGCCGGGTGAACGGGTGAGCCGTTGCTCCGCCCGGGGGAATCGCCGGGCGCGAGGCGGCGGGCTACGCCGGTGCCGGGACGGGGCGGCGGACCACGAAGGCCGCCAAGGCCCCGGCGGCGAACAGGGCGATCACGGAGACCGCGGTGCCGAGCCAGGCCGCGCCGAGCCACTGGGTGCCGAAGTAGCCCAGGGCCACGCTGTACCCGGCCCAGGCCATGCCGGCCAGCACCGACCAGGGCAGGAACTCCATGACCTTGCGGTGGGTCTTGCCCGCGCCCAGGGACACCACGGAGCGGCCGGCCGGGGCGAAGCGGGCGATCACCACGAGGGCGCCGCCGCCACGGGCCAGGGCCGTGCCCAGGCGTTCCTGGGCCCGGGTGAGGCGGCGGGACCGGGCGATGACGCGGTCCAGCCGGGCCCCGCCGCGCCGGGCCAGCCGGAACGCGGCCATGTCACCCAGTACCGACGAGGTCGTGGCAATCACCAGCAGCGCCAGGATGTCCGGCACCTGCGCCGGAACCGGCACCGGCCCGGCCGCCCCGGCGGCTGCCGCAGCCGCCGCAGCGGTGATCACCAGAACCCCGCTCGGCAGCACCGGCAGGAAGACGTCGAGCACGACGGACAGCGCTACCACGGCGTAGATCCATGGGCTCGTGGTCAGCGACCCCAGAGTCTCAAACAAAGCGGGACTCCCCAGTCCGATTGACGTGCTTCGGCATGAAGCGCCGCGACGTCGCGGGGGAGCGGCAGGGGCGGCTGACAGCCATACAGCGTACGCCTGGCGTTCGCGCGCCGTACGCCCGGGGGTTTCCCGGGCCCACAGTGTGTCAGCCCCGTCCGTTCGTCTCAGTCAGCCGCCGTCAGCTCGCGGTCCAGCACCGTCACCAGCCGGGCCCGCCGCTGTCCCTTCCGCGCCTTGTGCGCCTGGTCCAGCCGCAGTCGGGCCGACCGGCCCGCCAGCGCCAGCGTCATCAGCTGGTTCCCGAACCACGGTCCACCCGTACGACGCCAGCTCAGCGGCGGGCGACCCGTCCGCCCGTGCCGCGAGAACCCGCGACCCAGCCACCGCCCCGTCCGCGACCAGCCCAGCCGGAAGCCCCACTTCACCGCCGTGTGGATCGAGTTGTGCACGGGCGAACACGTCAACTGGAACAACCGCGCCGTACTGGGTATTCGGGGCTCGGCCACGTACGCATGATGCACATCCCCGGACAGCACGCACACCGTCGCCGGCGCCCGCGGCCCCGTCCCGACTTCCTCGATCAGATCGCTGAGCGCCGCGAACGAGGCCGGGAACGCCGCCCAGTGCTCCAGATCGCTGCGCCGCCGCAGATCCTCCCCGATCCGCGCCCACCGCGGCCCCCGCTCACCACGGCACAGCGCGGCATTCCACGCCTCCGCATCGTGTATCAGCGGCGGCATCAGCCACGGCAGCGACGAACCGATGAGGAGGTGGTCGTAACCTCCGTGCCCGGCGAGGGCGTTGTCGCGGAGCCACTGCTGCTCCGCCGGATCGAGCATCGCCCGCCCGCCTTCGGCCAGCACCCGCGCCGCCCGCGTATCCACCATCAGCAGCCGCGTCCGGCCGAAGTCGCGCCGATAGCTCCAGCGCACCGAGCCCGGATCGGCATCCGCCGCGGCGGCGAAGGCCCGCAGCGCATCCGTACCGTCCGGGGACTTGCGCACGGCCTCGTACAGCGGGTCGGCCGCGAGCTCGGCCGGCGAGAGATTCCCCAGGTGCTGGTACACCCAGTAGGACATCAGCCCGCTGACCACCCGCTCCTGCCACCACGGCGTCGCCCGCATCTCCGCCAGCCAGGCCGCGCTCGTGTTCCAGTCGTCCACGACATCGTGGTCGTCGAATATCTGCAGGCTGGAGACGGTGGAGAGCAACCAGCGGATCTCCGGGTCGAGCCAGGACTCGTAGTACAGCCGCGTGTACTCCTCGTAGTCCGCGACCTGAGCGCCGGGAGCCTCCCGCAGATCCCGCCGGGCCGCGATCCACCGCCTCGTCTCCCGGGACAGCTGATCCGCGTACACCTGGTCACCCAGCAGGAGCAACACATCCGGCCGCACCTCATCCGGATCGGCGGCCAGCCGCGCCGCGAGGGTGTCCAAGGCATCCGGACCGTGCGGCCCGTGCCGGTCGGCCGGCGGCGCCGCCTGCCGGCACGACCCGAACGTCACCCGCAGCCCCGGGACCGGCCGCCCGGCCGCCGTGACCGCGGGCGTCGTGATCGTGCTCGGCGGGAAGGCCGTCCCCGCCGGCGGCCAGACCTGCACGCCGTCGAGCAGCACCTCGTACGCGGTGGTGCTCCCCGGGGTCAGGCCGGTCACCGGCACCAGGGCGTAGTGGTGCCCGGCGACCTGGAAGGTACGCACGCTGCCGCCGGCTCCATCGGCGCAGCGCACCTCGGCCGTGCACGGGCGGTCGGCCTCGACCCATATCGTGGCGCAGCCGCCCGTGTCCCAGTCGACATAGCGAAGCAGCGGCCCCAGACGCAATCCGGCCATGCAACTCCCCCTCCTCCGTAGCCCCTTCGATCACGGTACGACGGGGAGGGGGAGCGTGGCCTCCCCCTGGCGGGGGAGAAGCCGGGTGAATGGCCGACGGGCGGTCCGGCCTCGGGTTTCGCCTTCCGGTTCGGCCTCCGGTTCGGCCTCCGGGCCGGTCTTCGATTCGGCCTCCGGGCCGCTCTGCGAGCCGGTCGGGTGTCAGCAGCCGTTGAGGATGTTCACCAGGGCCGTCTTCTCACCGGAGTCCATGCTCAGAGCCCAGTACTGCTTGACCTGGACCCACATCCGCGCGTACGTGCAGCGGTAGGCGGTCCGCGGCGGCAGCCACTTGCCCGGGTCGAGGTCACCCTTGGCCTGGTTGACGTTGTCGGTGACCGCGATGAGCTGCGGGCGGGTGAGGTCGTTGGCGAACTGCTGGCGCTGGGAGGTGGTCCAGGAGCTGGCCCCGGAGCGCCAGGCCTCGGCGAGCGGGACGACGTGGTCGATGTCGAGGTCGGCGGCGGCGGTCCAGGTGGCGCCGTCGTACTCGGAATACCAGCTGCCGCTCACGGAGGCGCAGGCCGAGTCGGTGACGACGTTGACGCCGTCGCGCTTGAGGACCGTCTCGCGGGTGTTGCAGGTTCCGGAGACGGTGCTCCAGTGCGGGAAGAGGCTGCGGCTGTAGCCGCTGAGGGAACCCTCGGTCTTCGGGGTGACGGTGGCGAGGTACGAGCGGGCGGCCGCCGCGCTGATGGGGGTGGGCGGGGAGGCCTGGGCGACGGGGGCGTTCACGAGGGAGGTGAGGGCGGCGAGCGTGGCTGCTGACGCGAGCACGCCAATTCGACGCGCGTAGACAGTCGATATGAGTGTCTTGAGGGCCATGAGGGGGCTCCCTGGGTGGGGGGTGTGGCCGGTCAGCCCCGGAGAGGGGCGCGGCCATGGTGGCGGCGCCAGATTGCGTGGCGGCGGGCGCAAGGTTACAGGTTTGCGACATGGGCACGTCAGGTGCGGGAAGGGGGGAACTCGAAGGAATTAACCGGAAGTTGTGCCTCCGGGGAGAGGGTGGCGCGGGTGCAGCCGGGTGCGCTGCGGCGCGAGTGGACCGGGTGCGGCGAACAGCTCGGAGCCCGGGTCGGGACCAACGGCCTATTTCGGGCGGCAGCAGCCGTCGCGTATCCTGCTGGGAGCAGAAGGGGAGTAGCTCTTCGCCGGACCGTCGACATACTGCTGGGTCACCCCAGCCGGCGCCCGGAGGCAGGCCGCACGCAGCGGCCGGCCAGCGAGACCTTCGGCCGCAGTGTCCTGTACCTGTTCATCTGCACCCGTCCACACGGGTGCGTGGACGCAGTCAGGGCGCCGCCGAGCCGAAGCGACCCCCGAAACACCCCAGGTCTCTCGGTATCGATGGCGTCCTGCCCGACCGATTGAGGTTCCGCCCCCGTGTTCAGCAGCACCTTCAGCATCACCGTCACGGCGATCGCCTTCGGAGTCGTCTTCCTCGCCGAACTCCCCGACAAGACGGCCCTCGCCGGCCTGATGCTCGGCACCCGCTACCGCGCCTCGTACGTCTTCGCCGGGGTTGCCGCCGCCTTCGCCGTACACGTCGCACTCGCCATCGCCGCAGGCAGCGTGCTCACCCTCCTCCCGCACCGGCTCGTCCAAGCCGTCGTCGGAGTCCTCTTCCTCGCCGGCGCGGCCATGCTGCTCCTGAAGAAGAGCGACGGGGACGAGGAGGTCAAGGCACCCGCCGACCAGTCCTTCTGGAAGGTCTCCGGGGCCGGATTCATGCTGATCCTAGTGGCCGAATTCGGTGACCTGACCCAGATCATGACCGCCAACCTCGCCGCACGCTACGACAACCCCGTCTCCGTCGGCATCGGCGCCGTCCTCGCCCTGTGGGCGGTCGCGGGCATCGGAATCCTGGGCGGGAAGACCCTCATGAAGTACGTGCCGCTGCGCCTGATCACGAAGGTCGCGGCGGGCGTGATGGCGGCGCTGGCCGCGTTCTCGCTGTACGAGGCCATCGCGGGCTGACGGGGGTGCGGGCGGGGCGCGGGATACCCCGTTGCGGGAGACGGACGTACGGGGCACGCTCGCGGGCATGACCGACAGCGCTGACTCCGCGTCCACCGCCGTCCCCGAGCCCGGTCCCGGGCGACGCTTCGGCTGGTCCAACATGTTCGTCCACCCCGACGAGGACACCCGCACCGATGGCGGCTTCCAAGGCGAACGCGCCATCCTCGCCGGCTACCTGCGCGACCAGCGGCTGACGCTGGAGCTGAAGTGCGCCGGACTCGACGCCGAGGCGATGGCGCGCCGCTCGGTGGAGCCGTCGAACCTCTCCCTGCTGGGGCTCGTACGGCACCTGGCGGGCGTGGAGCAGTACTGGTTCCGCCAGGTGATGGCGGGCGAGGACGTACGACGGCACTACCGCTCGGCGGAGGACCCGGCGGCGGACTTCACGGAGGCGGTGGCCGACCCGGCGGTCGTGTCGGACGCGTGGGCCACGTGGCGGGCCGAGGTCGCCTTCGCGGAACAGCTGGTGGCCGGGGCCCCGGACCTGGGCGTCGTGGGCGACGACGGCGGACAGCCGATGGAGCTCCGCGAGGTACTGGTCCACATGATCGAGGAATACGCCCGCCACAACGGCCATGCCGATTTCCTGCGGGAGCGGATCGACGGGCGGGTGGGGCAGTAGGGGGTGGTGGGGTGCGGTGCGGTGGGGTTGGGTGGCGGGCGGTGCGGCGGGGTTTGCGTGCTCGGCGCGGGTGACGTCTGCCGGGATGCCGGGGCGGGGTCTGTGCGAGCGGTGTCGGTGACGTCTGCCGGGGTTTCGGGGGGCGGGATCTGTGCACTCCGCGTCGGTGTGTGTCCGGGGGCGTCCCGGCAGTCCACTGTCCTTCCGTGTCGTGCCGGTCCCTCAAGGGCGCTCCTTCGTCGCGTCGCTTCGCGATGGCCTTCGGCCACCCTTGACCGACCGACCCGCCCCGGAATGCCAACAGACTGCCGGGACGCCCCCGAAGGATGGCCGGGGGGTTCGGATTCCGACCAGCCCCGATCGGAGATCCTGGCCGACGGCCCCTGTCCATCCGCACCCAGCCCACCAGGAGCACCGAGCCCGCCGGCGCCGGGGCCACGGGGAGGGCGCGCTCCCCTCGAGGGCCCAGTGGCACCCTTTCCGGACCTGATCAGGGTCAAGCCGCACCAGACGGCGATGAGACGGCGCTCCGGTGCAGCCGGGCCCATGGACGCACCAGATCGCTACGCGCTCCGCCCGGCTTGGCGTCCTGGCCCCGCCTGGGGCTGAACATACGCCGCCCATGATCGCTTGAGACGTCCCTGCCGGTGCGGCTGCGGGTTGTTTATCCCGTTTTGGTGGCCGGATGGGAGGGGGATGGGCGCCTGCCGGAGTGTGAGGTTGAGAAGACCGGCACCAGACTCCGACTTGCCGCCTCCTCGCCTTGGGTGCTCGTTTTTGAGCGCCGCGAGACCGCCGGTAGCAGGTGGGGATCATGGGCGGCTTGCGACCAGCCCCAGATCACCGGCGGACGCCAAGCTGAGAGGAGCGCGTAGCGATTTGGTGCGTTCACGGGCCCACTCGTGCCGACATGGGCATCTGGGCCGCTGTCTGGTGCAGGTTGACCCTGCCCGGACCCGGGACCTGTGACTTATGGGCCCTTGAGGGGGCGTGCTCTCCCCGCGGCCTGGTCGCCGGCCTGGCTCGGTGGTCCTGGTGGGCTGGGTGCGGATGGCAGGGGGCTCCTGCTCGGCATCGCTGATGGGCCATGGCCTGGACATGAACCTCCCGGCCATTCCTTCGGGGGCTTCCCGACAGTCTTTGGCATTCCGGGGTGGGCCGGGCGGTCAATGGTGGAGCGCAGCGACATCGCGAAGCGACGCGACGAAGGAGCGCCCTTGACGGCCCGGACCGCACCGGAAGGACAGTGGACTGGCGGGACGCCCCCGGACACTCTCCCGACGCCAAGTACACGAACCCCGCCCCCGGAGGTTCCGTCTGGCGTTTCCGGCGCGGAGTGTGGAGACCTCGCCGCGGAGCTCCCGCCAACCTCTCCCAAGCGGAGTGCAGGGTCCCGCCGCCGAGCTCCCGGCTGGCCTTCCGGGCCCGGAGCACAGCCCCCGCCCCTGAACTCCCGGCCAGCCTCTCCGATGCGGGTGCGCAGACCTCGACCCGGGATGGCCCGAGGGTCCGTACTGCGCGGAGTGCACGCCCCCGCCCCGAAGCCCCCGCCCCTCCCTCCCCACGCCGAATGCGCAGCCCCGCCCTCGAGATCCCGGCCCGCCTTCAGCGCGGCCTACGCGGACCGCCCCCCGAAACGTCGCCGAGTCGGTGCCTCGAGCCGCTCAGGCCGCCGGCGTCAGCGTCAGGTGGATCGAGCCGTCCGGGGTGGTGGTCACGCGGACCGACGTGAGGTCGGGGACGTGGGCCGTCGGGGCGTGGGCTGCGGCGCGGGGGCCTATGCCGATCACGCGCATGCCCGCAGCCCGGCCCGCGGCGATGCCTGCTCCGGAGTCCTCGAAGACGATGCAGTCGGCGGGGTCCACGCCCAGTTCGGCGGCGCCCTTGAGGAAGCCCTCGGGGTGGGGCTTGCTGGCCTGGACCGACTCGGCAGTGACCCGTACCTCGGGCATCGGCAGGGCCGCGGCGGTCATCCGGGCCGTGGCCAGGGCCGCGTCGGCGGAGGTGACCAGGGCGTGCGGCAGGCCGTCGATCGCCGCCATGAACTCCGCGGCTCCGCCGACCGGGACCACACCGTCGGTGTCGGCGGTCTCGCGGGCGAGCATCACGGTGTTCTCGGCGTAATTGAGCTCCATGGGGCGCTCCGGCAGGAGGATGGCCATCGTGGCGTAGCCCTGGCGGCCGTGGACCACCTTGAGGGCCTCCTGCGGATCCAGCCCGTGGGACACCGCCCAGTCGCGCCAGCAGCGCTCGACCACCGCGTCGGAGTTGACGATGGTGCCGTCCATGTCCAGGAGCAGGGCCTTGGCGGTGAGGACGACGGGTGCGGTGGTGGTGCTGGCCGACATCGGCGGTGCTCCAGACGGGGCGGGAAAGAGAACAAGCGGCTCCGCCCACCGGTCAGGGAGTGCGGGCGGAACCACTTTGTTTCCACACGATACAAAACCTGGGGCGGTCCGCGCCACTCCGCGAGGAATCAGCCCGTGCCCTCCAGTGCCCGACGGGTCTGCGGACCGTAGACGCCCCAGTCCTCGTCGATGTAGTTCTGCCACTGGAAATCCGAGACGGCGTCCTCCGTGCGGCTGTCGAACTTGCCGTTGATCTTCCCGCGGTAGTAGCCCTGTGCCGCCAGGAGCCGCTGCATCTTCTCCACCTCAGGGCCCGAATCCCCGTACCGCAGCGTCGGTCCCTGCGGGGGTGGTGCCGGGACGCTCGGCTTGCTGCTGCTCGCGCTCGCCGACGGTGTCGGGGACGGGCGTGCCGAGCTGCGGGAGGCCGTGGGCGAGGCGGAGGGGGACGCCGACCTGGAGGCGCTCGACGACGGTGAAGCCGAGGCCGAGCGGGACGGGCTGCTCGTGGGGGCCGGCTGTGTCGGGCCGGCCGGAGCCAGGCTCACGGCGGGCGCGGACGGCTTGGCGTCCAGCAGGACGGTGTCGCTGTCACCGGAGCGCGGGAGCATCCCCAGCGCCAGGGCCGCGGTGCCGACGGCGACCACCGTGCCCGCGCCGGCGAGGACCGTCGGGAGCCGCCGTCGGCGGGACGGACCGGTCCGCTTCTCGGGGCCCCCTCCCCCTCCCCTCCCCCCGCCCCTCGTGCCCGTCGCCGGGGTGGCAGCCCGGAGCTGGACCGTCTCGGCCGGCCACAGCGCCTGTGGCGGCGTGTCCGGCCAGGCCACGGGTATGCCGTACGCCGGGGTGTCGTCCCCCGGCGGCGCCTCGGCGGGACGGGCGTACCCGCCTGCGGGGCCGGCCACCACGCCCCGCACCGGCTGCGGGGGCGGCGGGTCGTCGGACTGGCCGGGGTCGGGAAGCGTCACGTACGGACGGATGCGCAGTGGCTCGAAACCGGCCCCCGGCGCGCACCCGCAGCCGACGCCCACGGCGCCGCATTCTGGACAGCGCTCAGCGCTCACTGGAATCCCTCCCTGGCCATTGCCTGCGATTATGCAGACCCTCCGGGGCCTGCCCAACCCGCCCGAGAGGCCATATCCGGCCACACCGCTCAGGATGGACATGTTGATCCGGCCCGAGGAGGAACGGATGGCTCAGGACGTGACCACGGATGCCGCGGACCCCGCTCCCCACCCGCAGAACTCCGGCCCTGCCGCCGAACACACCTCCCGCGAGGTCTTCGTCTCCATCGGAGCCCTGCTGCTCGGCCTGCTCATCGCCGCCCTCGACCAGACCATCGTCTCCACGGCCCTGCCGACGATCGTCAGCGAGCTGGGCGGGATGGCGCACCTGTCCTGGGTCGTCACCGCGTACATGCTGGCCGCCACCGCCGCCACGCCGCTGTGGGGCAAGCTCGGCGACCAGTACGGACGCAAGAAGCTGTTCCAGGGCGCCATCGTGCTCTTCCTCATCGGATCGGCGCTCTGCGGGATCGCCCAGGACATGCCGCAGCTCATCGGGTTCCGCGCCCTGCAGGGCCTGGGCGGCGGCGGACTGATCGTGCTGTCGATGGCGATCGTCGGCGACATCGTCCCGCCCCGTGAGCGCGGCAAGTACCAAGGCCTCTTCGGCGCCGTCTTCGGCGCGACCAGCGTCCTCGGACCGCTGCTGGGCGGTCTGTTCGTCGACAACCTGTCCTGGCGCTGGGTCTTCTACATCAACCTCCCCATCGGTCTCGTCGCGCTGGTCGTCATCGCCGCGGTCCTGCACATCCCCGTGCGGCGGCTGAAGCACACGATCGACTACCTCGGCACCTTCCTCATCGCCTGCGTGGCCACCTGCCTCGTGCTCATCGCCTCCCTCGGCGGCACCTGGGGCTGGGGGTCGGCCCGGATCATCGGCCTGGCCGTCGTCGGCGCCGTGCTGCTCGTCGCCTTCCTCCTCGTCGAGCGGCGGGCCGTCGAACCCGTCCTGCCGCTGGGGCTGTTCAGGATCCGCACGTTCACCCTGTGCTCGGTGATCAGCTTCGTCGTCGGGTTCGCGATGTTCGGGGCGATGGTCTACCTGCCGACGTTCCTCCAGGTGGTCCAGGGCGTCTCGCCCACGATGTCCGGCGTCCACATGCTGCCGATGGTGCTCGGCATGCTGATCTCCTCCACCGCGTCCGGCCAGATCGTCAGCCGCACCGGACGGTGGAAGGTCTTCCCGATCGCGGGCACGGCCGTGACGGCGATCGGGCTGCTCCTGCTGCACCAGCTGCAGCGCACCAGCGGCACCTGGGAGATGAGCATCTGCTTCTTCGTCTTCGGTACCGGGCTGGGTCTGGTCATGCAGGTGCTGGTGCTGGTCGTGCAGAACGCCGTCAGCTACGCCGATCTCGGCGTCGCCACGTCCGGTGCCACGTTCTTCCGCTCCATCGGCGCCTCCTTCGGTGTCGCGATCTTCGGGACGGTGTTCACGAACCGGCTCGACGGCAAGCTCGCCACCGCCTTCGCCGGGCTGCCTGTGCCGCCCGGTTCGGCCGCGCTGGTGGAGGCCGATCCGCGGGCCATCCAACGGCTGCCCGCCGACCTGCGGCCCCGCGTGCTCGACGCGTACGCCTCTTCCATCACCGACGTCTTCCTCTACGCGGTGCCCGTCGTCCTCCTCGCCTTCGTCGTCGCCTGGTTCCTCAAGGAGGACGTGCTCCGCGGCTCGGTGACCGCGCCCGATGTCACCGAGACCCTCGCCTCCAACCCCGTCCACCGCTCCTCCCGCGAGGAGGTCGCCCGCGCGCTGACCGTCCTCGGGACGCGCGAGGGCCGACGCCACGTCTACGAGAAGATCACCGAGAAGGCCGGCTTCGACCTGCTGCCCGCGGCCAGCTGGCTACTGCTGCGGATCAAGAAGTACGGGTCGGCCGAGCCCGCGATGCTCGCGGAACGGACCACCGTGCCGCTGAAGGTGATCACGGACGCGGCCCGCCAGGTCGAGGAGCGCGGACTCGCCGTACGGGACGGACTGCCGCTCGTCCTGACCGGGCGCGGGCGGGAGACCGCCGAGAAGCTGGCCGAGGCCCGCGAGGAGTCGCTCGCCGAGCTGCTCGGCGACTGGTGGGGCCCGGACCGCCCGACCGACCTGGTCAAGCTGGTCAAGGAGATCAACGCGGAGCTCTGCGGATCCGACGCCGAGGAGCCCTACGACTCCGCGCCGCGCCGGGACCACGCCGCGCACTGACCCCGACGGGCACTGACGACGCGCAGGCAGGCGGCAGGGCGCCGGCCCGGGCTCAGACCAGGGGCTTCTCGAACCAGTGCTCCGCGTACGGGCCCGCGTTGTACGCCGGTATCTCCGCGTACCCGTGCCGCGCGTACAACGCTCGCGCCTCCACCAGGTCCGACCGGGTGTCGAGCCGGACCCGCTCGGCGCCCAGCGCGCGGGCCTCGTCCTCCAGGACTCCGAGCAGCGCCGCCCCGCCGCCGGTGCCGCGGGCGCGGGGGTCCACGTACACCCTGGTGAGCTCGGCGGTCACCGGGTCGAGCAGCCGTACGCCGCCGCAGGCCAGGGGCCTTCCGTCCAGCCGGCCGACCACGAACTGGCCCGTCGGCGGGACGAGCCCGTCGTCCGGGTCGTCCCGCAGGCCCTCGTCGATCTCGGCCTCGGTGACGGAGCGTTTCCAGTACCGGCCGGCGACCTCTGCGTAGTACGCGCGGCGCAGCGCGGTGGCGTCGGCGGTGGCGAAGTGCTCGGCGACGACGGTCCAGTTGCCGGCGGTCCGGTTGTCGGCGGTCCGGTTGCCCGCCTCGCGGGGAGCGTCGGCGGTGGAGCTGCTGCTCGTGCTGTTGATGTTCATGGCGCCATTGTGGAGTCCGTGCCCGGCTCGTCGCGTGGAATATCCACAGGTACGGGCTGATGATAGGAAAAGGCGCATATCACTCAGATGGAGGGCGTGAAACGCCATGTCCGAGCACCCTGACGCTGCCCTGATCCGCCGCGGCTACGAGGCCTTCGGCAAGGGCGACATGGAGATGATGGGCACGCTGATGACGGCCGACGTCATCCACCACGTGCCCGGCAGCAACCCGCTCTCAGGGCACCACAAGGGCCGGGAGGCCGTCCTCGACCTCTACCGGAGGATCGGCGAGGAGACGAAGGGCACCTTCCAGGTCGATCTGCACGCGGTGCTGGTCGATGGGCGGGGCCACGTGATGGCCTTCCACACGGCCCGCGGCGACCGCGGGGACCACGGCATCGAGATCCAGCAAGGCCTCTTCTTCACGATCGTCGGCGGGAAGATCACCGACATCGACGAGTGCACGCAGGACATCGACGAGGAGGACCGTTTCTGGGGCTGATCCGCCCGTCCTGGAAACAGCAGCCGACCGTCCCGGCCTCCTCGTCCCGCGACTCCCTGAAGCGGCCCCGCCTCAGCCCTGCGGCTTCGGCGCCGCCTGCTGCACGACCTCGAACGACCACACCGTCGAGCCCGAGGCGGCCGGCTTCGGGCGCTCGCCGGAGCCCGCGCCCGCGCCCCCGCCCGCGCCACCGCCCTGGTGCGCCGCCTTCATGGGCCCCTCCATCCACGCCTGGAAGTCCTCCTCCGACCGCCACCGCGTGTACACCAGGTACTGGTCCGTCCCCTCCACGGGACGCAGCAGCTCGAACCACTCGAACCCGTCCGAACCCTCCACGGCACCCGCCCGCGAGGCGAAGCGCTGCTCCAGGACTTCCCGCTGCTCGGCGGGCACGGTCAGTGCGTTGATCTTCACGATGCTCATGCCCGCCATCCTAGGGATCCCGTGCGGGATATCGTCCTCCCAGGTAATGAAGCGGTGCATGAAACGCGGCAGCCAGGCGAAGTCAAGGTTGCGGTCAACAGGGCGGGAGGCCGGCGAGGCGTGGCTAACGCGGCGGAGCACAGTGGTGCGAACGGACATGCCGGGGTCATAGGCGGTAGCGGCAGGCTGGGGGCGGCGCGGTTCCTCCTGTGGGCGCTGGCCGGCGTCCTCGCCGTCAGGCAGGCCGCCGCGGTGCTGCGCGTCCCACCCGGCGAGTGGCTCAGCGAGTTCCAGCTCACCGGCAGTCTTCCCGGCTCGCTCTACGACGGCGGCCAGTTCACCGGGAGTCCCTTCGCCGGGCTGGTCCTGCGGCCGTTCCTCGGTCTTGCGGCGCCCTCCCTGGAGGTGGCCTGGACCTGTGTGACGCTGCTGTTCGTCGCTGCCGTCGGGCTGGTCGCCGCGCGCGGCCTGCCCGACCCGGTGCCGCGGCGCACCGCGCTGCTCGCCGCTCCCGTGCTGGTCGGCCTGATGATGGTGTCGCTGCCCGTCCGCGCCGCGGCCTCGCCGGGCCAGACCGCCGTCCTGCCCGTGCTGCTGGTGCTGCTGGCCGTGTTCCGGGTGCCCGGCGAGCGCCCGGCCGGGTTCCTCGTCGGGCTCGCCGCCGCGCTCCAGCCGGCCCTGCTGCTGTTCGCGCCGCTGCTGTGGCTCACCGGCCGCCGCCCCACCGCCAAGGCCGCCGCCGTGACGTTCGCCGCGGCCACCGCCCTGTCCTGGGCGGCCCTGCCGCGCGACTCCTGGACGTATTGGGTCCACCACCTGGCCGGCACCGGCCTCGGCGGAGCCCCGGGCAGCCTCGCCAACCAGTCCGTGCACGGCGCGCTGCTGCGGCTCGGCCTGAGCGGCCCCCTCGAGATCCTGCTGTACGCCGTGCTCGCGGCCGGGATCGTCTGGGTCGGGCTGCGCCGCGCGGCCCGCTACGCCCGCGACGGGCAGCTGCTGCTCGCCGTGGCCGTCACCGGCTGCGTGGCCGTGGCCGTGGCGCCGACCGGCTGGCGCCACCAGCTGCTGTGGGTGCTGCTCGCGGTGGCCGGCAAGGTCGGCAAGCGGGCGGCGGACCGGCCCGTGTGGCCGGTGGCCGTGGTGCTCGCCATGACGCTGCCCGCCGACGTGCTGCTGCCCAACCTGGCCGCGCTGGCCCCCGTACGGGACAACGTGCTGCTGCTCGCCGCGCTGGCGGCGGCCTGCGCGGTGCCGTTCCTGCCGCGCTCCTCGCCGTACTGGCGCGAGCCCGTCGCGACGGAGTACAGCCGGCCGGCCGCCGCCCGGTGGTCGCGGGTTCCGCTGCTGCCGTTCTGGCGGCGCGTGCTGTCGCGCCCCAACCTGTTGCTGGAGCTGCTGCTGATACGGGTGGGGTACTCGCTGTACTCGCACATCCGGGCCGCGGCGCCGAGCAGTCGCAGCGTCGCCGAAGGGCACGGGAGCCAGATCCACGCCGTCGAGCGGGCGCTGGGCATCGACATCGAGCACGCCGTCAACCATGCCGTCGTGAACCTGCCCTGGCTGGAGAAGTTCTTCAACTTCTACTACACGTCGTTCCACTTCGTGGTGCCGCTGACGATCCTGGCGGTCCTGTACTGGCGCAGGCCGGGCGACTACCGCTGGGCCCGCGCCTCCCTGGGCCTGGCCACCGTCCTCGCGCTCGTCGGCTTCTGGCTGTACCCGCTGGCGCCGCCGCGGCTGATGCCCGCGCTCGGCTTCATCGACACCGTGCACGGGCCGCAGGACCTGGCCCATCCGCAGTACGGGGCGATGACCGCGATCTCCAACCAGTACGCGGCGATGCCCTCGCTGCACTTCGGCTGGTCGCTGTGGTGCGGGGTCGTGATCATCACGCTCGCGCCGAAGGGCTGGCAGAAGCTGCTCGGTGCGCTGCACCCGGTGATCACGGTGTGCGCGATCGTCGCCACCGCCAACCACTGGGTGCTCGACGCGGTCGGCGGCGCGGTCGTCATCGGCGCCGGGTTCGGGCTCGTGTACGTACTGTCGGGGCCGCGCGGCGCCGCCTTGCCGGCCGGGCTGAGCGTGCCGCGGCCGCGCGAGCCGGAGCGCGTGGGCGCCGCCACGCGCAGCCGGGCCTGAGCGGGCCGGGCCTGAGCAGCCGGGCCTGAGCGACCGGGCCTGACGGGCGGAATCCGCAACGCGAAGGGGTGTCGGGGCAGGCCGTGTGCCCGCTCCGACACCCCTTCGGTGGATCGCCGCGTCCTGTCAGGATCCGCCGTAGGCGGCCCCTGCGCCACCCGGGGCGATCAGCGGGCCGCCGCCCCACCCGCGCAGAGCCCCTCCACGACGAGCGCGATGGCGGCCTCGGCGCTGTCGGCCTCGGCGATGACGGTGTTCAGGCTGGGGCTGCGCACCCGGAAGCGGCCGTCGGGCGTGGGCTCGACGGCGGGTGCCTCCACCTCGAAGGGGTGGCGGGTGCGGGAGCTGAACCACAGGGTCCACTGGCGGGTGAACGGGTACAGCCGGCGCAGCTGTGGCTGCGCGGCGGCGGCCTCGATGAGCTCGATGACACCGCGGCAGAGCGTCTCGGGCCCGCCGCGCTCCTGGATCAGCCGCCACGTCGTGGGCAGCCGCTGCCAGCGGGCATCCACCCGGTGAGCGGTGTCTGTATCGGCAGCGTGAAGGTTCATCCGCGCAGTGTGACGCTCCGCCGGTCTCAGGACAATGGTCCGGAAGTCAACAATCCGGCATACGTGCGCCCCCGATGCGCCCCATTCCCACGCCGGGAGCGCCCCCCGGCGCGCGTTCCGCGACATGCGTTCCCCGGCGTGTGCTCCCCGGCGGCATTCCAGCGGACGGCAGGGGCCGGGGCGTGGGAGGAGCGGCCCCTGCCGCCGTGGAACCGGTACGGCCACGGACACGCGCTCAACCGTGGCTGACCCGGAGCTCCTTGATGCCGTTGAGCCAGGCGGCGCGCAGCCGGCGCGGTTCCTCGCCGGTCAGCCGCAGGTCGGGCAGGGTGTCGGCGAGCGCGTTGAAGATCAGGTCGATCTCCATGATGGCCAGGGACTTGCCGAGGCAGAAGTGCGGGCCGCCGCCGCCGAAGCCGAGGTGCGGGTTCGGGTCGCGGGTGATGTCGAAGCGGTCGGGGTCGGTGAAGACCTCGGGGTCGTGGTTGGCGGAGGAGTAGAACAGCCCCACCCGGTCGCCCGCCTTGATCTTCTGGCCGCCCAGTTCGGTGTCCTGGGTGGCGGTGCGCTGGAAGGACACCACCGGGGTGGCCCAGCGGACGATCTCCTCGGCGGCCGTCGCCGGCCGGGTCGCCTTGTACAGCTCCCACTGGTCGGGGTGGGTCAGGAAGGCGTGCATGCCGTGGCTGATGGCGTTGCGCGTGGTCTCGTTGCCGGCGACCGCCAGGAGCAGTACGAAGAAGCCGAACTCGTCGGAGCCGAGGTTGCCCTGGCCCTCGGCCGCCACCAGCTGCGTGACGATGTCCTTGGCCGGGCACTCCTTGCGGGCGGCGGAGAGGTTCATGGCGTAGCCGATGAGCTCCATCGCCGCGTTGGAGCCGACCTCCTCGGTGATCGCGTACTCGGGGTCGTCGTACGCGATCATCTTGTTCGACCAGTCGAAGATGCGCAGGCGGTCCTCCTGCGGTACGCCGATCAGTTCGGCGATCGCCTGCAGCGGGAGCTCGCACGCGACCTGCGTGACGAAGTCGAAGCTGCCGTCCGCCGAGGCCTCCAGCGCCTGCGCGACGATCTTCCGGGCCCGGTCGCGCAGGGCCTCCTCCAGGCCGCGGATGGCCCGCGGGGTGAAACCGCGCTGCACGATCTGGCGTACGCGGGTGTGTTCCGGCGGGTCCATGTTCAGCATGATCAGGCGCTGGGCATCTATCTGCTCGCGCTGGATGTGCTCGTTGAAGCGGATGATCGCCGTATTGGTGGTGGAGGAGAACAACTCCGGGTGCGTGGATACGTACTTGACGTCCGCGTGCCGGGTCACGGCCCAGTAGCCCTCGTCGTCGAAGCCGGTGATGCCGCGCTGCTGGGGGCACCACCACACGGGTGCCGTCTGCCGCAGCTGTGCGAACTCGGGGAAGGGGACCCGGTCCTGGAGGAGGTCGGGGTCGGTGGCGTCGAAGCCTTCGGGCAGCGCGGGACAGGGCATCGGGCGACTCCAAAGTCTGACGGCCCATCAGAAGTTGGCTTGAAGGTAGTAACGAGTTCCAGAAGTGACAAGGGTCCTCGCGCCAACTGCTGCGTGTGGAATCCGTGTAAGCCGCGTGCAAGACCCTTGCGTGCCGGGCCTCCGGGTCATAAGACTGCGAGGAGAACTAGAACGCGTACTAGTTCGGGCGGGGCGCCGGGACGGCCCGCCGCGTCGGCACAGTGCAGGAGAGGACGAGCTCATGGCCGCGGAACCCGTCATCGTCGAAGCCGTACGCACCCCCATCGGCAAGCGCGGGGGCGCGCTCGCCAACCTCCACCCCGCCTACCTGCTCGGCGAGACGTACCGCGAACTCCTCGCCCGGACCGGAATCCAGCCCGACTGCGTCGAGCAGATCGTCGGCGGAACCGTGACCCACGCCGGCGAGCAGTCCATGAATCCGGCGCGCAACGCCTGGCTCGCCATGGGCCTGCCGTACGAGACCGCCGCGACCACCGTGGACTGCCAGTGCGGCAGCTCCCAGCAGGCCAACCACATGGTCGCCAACATGATCTCCGGCGGTGTCATGGACATCGGCATCGCCTGCGGCGTCGAGGCGATGAGCCGCGTGCCGCTGGGCTCCGGCTCCAAGCACGGCCCCGGCAAGCCCTTCCCGGACGAGTGGAACGTCGACCTCCCGAACCAGTTCGAGGCCGCCGAGCGCATCGCCCGCCACCGGGGCCTGAGCCGCGAGGACGTCGACCGGCTCGGGCTGCTCTCCCAGGAGCGGGCCGCCACCGCATGGGCCGAGGAGCGGTTCAAGCGGGAGACCTTCGCCGTCCAGGTCCCGACGACGGAGGAGGAGCAGCGCGCCGGGCAGGGCATGTGGCGGCTGGTCGACCGCGACGAGGGGCTGCGCGACACCAGCATGGAGGCGCTGGCCCGGCTCAAGCCGGTCATGCCGACCGCCGTGCACACCGCCGGGAACTCCTCGCAGATATCCGACGGGGCCGCCGCCGTGATGTGGGCCTCACGGAAGATGGCCCGCGCGCTCAAGCTCAAGCCGCGTGCCCGGATCGTCGCCCAGACCCTGGTCGGCGCCGATCCGCACTACCACCTCGACGGGCCGATCGACGCGACGCGGGCCGTGCTCGGCAAGGCGGGGATGTCGCTCAGGGACATCGACCTGGTCGAGATCAACGAGGCCTTCGCCTCCGTCGTCCTCAGCTGGGCCCAGGTCTTCGAACAGGACCTGGAGAAGGTCAACGTCAACGGCGGCGGCATCGCGCTCGGCCACCCCGTCGGCGCGACCGGGGCCCGGCTGATCACCACCGCGCTGCACGAGCTCGAGCGCCGCGACAAGGAATTCGCGCTGATCACCATGTGCGCGGGCGGCGCGCTGGCGACCGGGACGATCATCCAGCGGCTGTGAGCGGGCGCGGCGTCCACTGAACCCTGTGGGATGGGAAACAGAAGGCCCCGGTGGCCGGACCTGGGGAGGTCCGGCCACCGGGGCCTTCGCACTGCTCGTGCGGCCGAGCGCTCACTGGTGGCTTAGTACCAGTGGTTGGCCTGCCAGAAGTTCCAGGCGCCGACCGGGCTGCCGTAGCGGGAGTTCATGTAGTCCAGGCCCCACTTGATCTGGGTGGCCGGGTTGGTCTTCCAGTCCGCACCCGCGGAGGCCATCTTCGAGCCCGGCAGGGCCTGGGCCAGGCCGTAGGCGCCCGAGGAGGCGTTCGTGGCGGTGTGGTCCCAGCCGCTCTCGTGGGAAATGATCTTGTCGAAGGCGGCGAACTGGGCCGGGTCCTTGATCATCTGGTGCGCGATCGCCTTGGCGCTCGTCGGGGCCGCCTGAGCGGGAACCGTGGCGAGCATGGAGCCGGCGACGCCCAGGGCGACGATGGAGCCGGCGAGGGTCTTCTTGGAAGCGGCGATGCGACGGATGACAGCGTTGGACACGGATGAACCTTCCGAAGGGGACAAGGGCGGTCGCGGGCATGCCGAGGACATGCGTGAGCCACTCACGCGGAGGAGAGGGGTTCGTCGGGCGGGGGGCGAAGACCCCGCCGCCGTAGCGACAACACCAGTTAGCCAGGTCCCGGAGGCTCTGGCAACGACCCCGATTACTAGCCGTCCTCGCAGCCGGGGGCCTCGGGCCGTGGGGCGCTCTCGCCCGTGTTCGTGCAGGTGGGGGGCCGGTTTCCGGGTGGCGGGAGGAGCCTGCAGGGTCTACTACTGCGGGTCGTATGTGACGTGGGTCCTATGGGGTGAGTCACCGGGATACGGCCCGAATGTCACCTTATGTGTCCATTCGCTACACGAAATGGGGTGTGCGCGGGGCCACTTTCAACCCGAACCGAAGGAAACGGGTGCCTCGAACGCCGCTTTCCGCACCGCCCGCCGCAGCGCCTTCAGCAGCGTGCCGCCGATCGCGAGGGTCAGTACGACGGTCAGCGCGGCCCGGCCCAGGTCCCAGCCGAGCGAGGTCGCGGCGCAGTACGCGAGGAAGCGGGTCAGGTTGGCGGCGACCGGATCCCCCGGGTGGAACGAGATGCCCTGGCCCATGCCCTGCAGGAGCACCCAGCCCTGCAGGTTCATGATCGTGCCGTACGCGAACGAGCCCACGAAGCCGTACGCCGCCAGCATCAGCAGCTCCGCCCGGCCCCGGAGCCTCCTCCCCCAAGCTCTCGGCTTCGCTCGAGCAGGGGGGACCCCCATGCCGCCGGGCAGCAGGCCGGCGCCCAGCGAGAACCAGCCCATCGCCAGCATCTGGAACGGCATCCACGGCCCGACCCCGCCCGTGAGCAGGGCGGAGGCGAACATCGTGACCGAGCCGAGGACGAAGCCGAAGCCGGGGCCGAGGACGCGGCCGCTGAGCACCATCAGGAAGAACATCGGCTCGAGGCCGGCCGTGCCGGCGCCCAGCGGCCGCAGGGCGGCCCCGACCGCGGCGAGCACGCCGAGCATGGCCACCGCCTTGGCGTCCATGCCCTGGTCGGCGATGGTCGCGACGACTACGGCGACGAGGAGGGGGAGCAGCGCCGCGAAGAGCCAGGGGGCGTCCTGGGAGTGGGCGAGGCCGGACTGGCGGTCGGCGAGGAGGGGCCAGGCGAAGGCCGCGATGCCGATGAGGGTGACGAGGAGCAGGACGGCGGCGGCGCGGGGGCCGATGCGGAGGGGGCGGGCGGGGTGGGTCATGGGGTGACCTCTGCCTCTGCCTCTGCCTCTGCCTCTGCCTGTGCCTCTGTCGCTGCCTGTGCCTCTCTCGCTGCCGTTGTCTCTGCCTCGGCTGCTGTCTCTGCCTCGGCTGCGGCCAGGGCTTTCGCGACCTGGGTCACCGTGAGCCAGTGGCCCGGGGCCAGGACCTTGGCCACCTGGGGGGCGAAGGCCGGGGACGACACGACGACCTCGGCGGTCGGGCCGTCCGCGACGATCTCGCCGCCGGCCACGATCACCACCCGGTGGGCCAGCTCGGCGGCGAGCTCCACGTCGTGGGTGGCCAGGACGATGGCGTGCCCGTCGGCGGCGAGGCCGCGGAGGATCTCGATCAGGCGGGCCTTGGCGGCGTAGTCCAGACCGCGGGTGGGCTCGTCCAGCAGGAGCAGCGCGGGGCGGCCGGTGAGTACGAGGGCCAGGGCGAGGGCCAGGCGCTGGCCCTCGGAGAGGTCCCGGGGATGGGTGTCGTCGGGGACGTCCGGGAGCAGGTCGCAGACGAGGTCCCGGCAGGTACCGGGGGCCGCGCCGGCGTCGGCGTCGGCGGCGGAGCACTCGGCGGCCACGGTGTCGGCGTAGAGGAGGTCGCGGGGTTCCTGCGGGACGAGCCCGACGCGGCGGACCATCTCCTGCGGGGCGGTGCGGTGGGGGGTGCGGCCGGCGACGGTCACGGTGCCGGTGGTGGGGGCGAGCGTGCCGATGAGGGTGGCGAGGAGGGTGGACTTGCCGGCGCCGTTGCGGCCCATGAGGGCGATGGTCTCGCCGGGGGCCACGCAGAGGTCGATGCCGTGGAGCACTTCGGCGCGGCCGCGGCGCAGGGAGAGGGCGGTTGCCTTGGCCACCGGCTCTGCCGGGGTGGCGCCGCTGCCGCTGCCGCTGCCGCTGCCGCTGCCGCTGCCGCTTCGCGAGCCTGTGCCTGTGCCGGCTCCGGTGGCGGGGCCGGTCCCGGTCGCGGGGCTGCGGGCGGGCTCGCTCCGGCGGAGCAGGCGCGCCAGGAGCCCGGGGCGTGGGGCGGGGGCTCCGCCCCCGGACCCCCGCGCCTCAAACGCCGGCGGGGCTGGATGGCGCGGCGGAGCCGGGGTGCCCGGCGGGACCGGGGATCCCGGCTGGGGCGCGGAGGGGTGGGGGGTCGGCGATGCCGGGCGGGGCGCGGAGGGCAGCGGAGCCGGGGTGCCCGGCGGGGTCGGGGATCCCGGCTGGGACACGGGAGGCCGAGGGGAGGGCGGCTGGGCCGGGGCGGGCCGAGGGGTGGGGGACGCCGGGCGGGTCGGGGCCGGGGACGGGTGAGCCGGTCCCGGCGGGGATTGAGGGGCGGAGGCCTGGGCGGTCGCGGAGGTTGCCGGGGCCAGGCGGGACAGGAGAGAGGGGGACCGGCGGCGGGCGTCGCGGATCGAGAGGGGGAGGGGGGCCCAGTTCGCCAGGCGGCCCAGGGCCACCACCGGGGGGTGGACCGGGGAGACGGCCATGATCTCGGACGGGCTGCCCAGGACCGGCGCCGCGCCCGGGGCCGGGAGGAGGAGGACCCGGTCCGCGTACTGGACCACCCGCTCCAGGCGGTGCTCCGCCATCAGGACCGTCGTGCCCAGGTCGTGGACCAGGCGCTGGAGGACCGCCAGGACCTCCTCGGCGGCCGCCGGGTCCAGCGCCGACGTGGGCTCGTCCAGGACCAGGACCTTCGGGTGCGGGGTCAGGACCGAGCCGATCGCGACCCGCTGCTGCTGGCCGCCGGAGAGGGTGGCGATGGGGCGGTCGCGCAGCTCGTTCAGGCCCAGCAGGTCCAGGGTCTCCTCGACCCGTCGGCGCATGACGGCCGGGGCCAGGCCCAGGGACTCCATGCCGTAGGCGAGCTCGTCCTCGACCACGTCCGTCACGAAGTGCGCGAGCGGGTCCTGGCCGACCGTGCCCACGACGTCGGCGAGCTCGCGCGGCTTGTGGGTGCGGGTGTCACGGCCGGCAACGGTGACGCGCCCCCGCAGCGTGCCCCCGGTGAAATGCGGGACCAGGCCGGAGACCGCACCGAGGAGGGTCGACTTGCCGACGCCCGACGGGCCGACCAGGAGCGTGAGCTCGCCCTCCGGGATCACCAGGTCGGCATCGCGGAGGGTGGGCTGCGCGGCGCCGTCGTAGGTGACCGACACCTGCTCGAAGCGGATCACTGCGATGCCTCCTTCGGAGGTACGGGCGCCACGAAGGCGGGGAGCAGGCCGATCAGGATCGCGGCTGCCGGCCACAGCGGGAGCGTGGGGGTGACCAAGGGGACCACGCCGGGGAGGAGGGCGTCCGGGTCGACGGCCGCGGCGCGGATCAGGACGGCCGCGACGGCCGCGCCCGACCCGGCGACCAGCCACGCGCGCCACCCCCAGCGGTCGGGCCGGTAGCGGGTCCGGATGCTGCGCCGGCCGCCGAGGCGCAGCCCCGCGAGGGCCAGGGCGAGACCGATGAGCAGGACCGGCAGCCCGTACCCGGCGCCCTGGGCGGCCAGCAGCCCGTACGTGCCCGCGCACATGCCGAGCAGGCCGCCGAGGGTGAGGACGTTGGTGGTGTGCCGGACGGCGGGCGGGACCTGTGCGGTACGGCCGTAGCCGCGGGCGTCCATCGAGGCGGCGACGGCGACGGAGCGTTCGAGGGCGCCCTCCAGGACGGGCAGGCCGATCTGAAGGACCGCCTTGACGCCGCCGGTGGGGCGGCCGCGCAGGCGGCGGGCGGTCCGCAGACGGGCGACGTCGGCGACCATGTTCGGCGCGAAGGTCATGGCGACGACGACGGCGACGCCGGCCTCGTAGAGGGCGGCCGGGAGGGATTTCAGCAGCCGGGCCGGGTTGGCGAGGGCGTTCGCGGCGCCGACGCAGACCAGGAGGGCGGCCAGCTTGGCGCCGTCGTAGAAGGCGAAGACGAGCTGCTCGGCGGTGACGCGGCCGCCGATGCGGATGCCCTGGGCCGCCCAGGCGGGCAGCGGCACCTCGGGGAGGGTGAGCAGGACGTGCGCGCCGGGGATCGGGGAGCCGAGCAGCACGGAGAACAGGAGGCGGAGCCCTATGACGAAGAGGCCGAGCTTGAGGAAGGCGGTGTACGAACGGGCCCAGGGGGCGGAGGTCCGGCGCGCGGCCACGACGTAGCCGGCCACGCCGACGATCAGGCCCAGGAGAAGGGGATTGGTGGTGCGGGAGGCGGCCGTGGCGAGGCCGAGCGCCCAGAGCCACCACGCCCCCGCATGCAGGGCGTTCCCCCGACGTGCCTGCGGCGCAGCCAAGCGGCGGACCCGGCTCTTCTCGTACGTCGGCCACGACCCGGCGTCGCCCGCCCCGGCGGGTCCGGGCCCGGCCGGGATCAGGTCGTCGTCTGCGGGCCGGCGGGTCCGCCCCGCACCGCCCGAGCGGAGCGGACCGCGCGTGCGGGCACCCCCGGCGCCGGCCCCCGCGCGGCGCGGGGTGGCGGCCGGGGTGGGTCGCGGCTGTGCCGGGTGGGGGAGCTCCGCAGGGGTGGGGGTCATCGGTTGCGGCGGCGGGATTGCCAGACTGCGGCTGCCGCAAGGGCGGCCACCGCCGCCAGACCGGCCAGGAGGCCCGTCGACGGGCCTGCGTCCTTGGGCGCTGCGTGCGTCGGCTCGGGTGCTGCGTCGGCGATCTGTTCGCCGCAGCCCTGCTTCGGGTAGCCCGACACCGCGCACAGCAGCGCCGCGCTGTTGTAGCGGAGCGGCTTGGAGACCTCCGCCAGGGCCTCGGCCGCCGTGGCGTCCGGGGCGACCTGGGCGCAGGCGGTGCGCGGGGTGTCCTGCGGCGGGGCGTCGCCCGCGGGGGCGTCCGCCGGGACACCGAAGTCGACGACCACGGCGATCCGCTTGCGGCCCTCCACGGCCGCAGTGGCTGCGCAGACCGACGCGAAATCGGCCGCCGCGCGCGGTTTCGCCGCCTCGGCCGCCGCGTCCTGACTCACCGCGAAGCGGAAGCCCAGGGCCGATCCGTCCGCCGGGCGGGCCGTCGAGGGGCCCTGCGTGGCGTACTGCCACTGGCCTCCCGTGCCCTCCCAGAACGACCAGTAGCGGTAGCCCGCCGCCGTCGCGGGGGAGGCCGCCAGGAGCGTGAGGAGGATGCCGAACGCGAGGGCGAGCGGGGCGGTCAGGCTGCGGCGGCGCATCAGAGCTGGTTCTTCTTCCGGCGGCCGCTGAGGAGGACGCCGATGCCCATGCCGGCCGCCAGGCCCGCGCCCACGATCCACCACACGTTCTGGTCGGAGGACTTCGACTCTTCCTTGGGCTTCGGCGCCGGCGACTCGCCGGTCTGCGGGGCCGGGCCCGTTGCGTTCAGGGCCGTCACCAGGTCCGTGCCGCCGAAGGACTTCGGGTCCGTGCCCGTGGCGTGCGCGGCCAGCACCAGGGTGCCCAGCGCCGCGGGGCTGCCCTTGGCCCAGTCCGCCGAGTTGGCCTTCAGCCACTCCAGCGCGGCCGCAGCCGACTGCGTGTGCCCGGCCGCGGCCAGGGCGATCACCGCGTCGGCGGTGTTGCCGGTGTCCGCGGTCGGCTGGTCGGCGCCGGGGGTGACGGCCGTGAGGTGGCCGTCCTTCTTCAGCGTCTCGGCCAGGTAGCCGGCCGCGCCCTGGGCGGCGGTTGCCGGGTCGGTGGCGCCGGCCGGGCAGGCCAGTGCGGCTGCGGGGGTGTCCGTCGGGGCAGGGGGCACGACCGACCCCTGGCCGAGGCCGGCCAGGACCGCGGCGGCGGTGGCGTCGGCGTTGGCCGGGAGCTTGCCGTCGGCCGGCTGGTACCCGAAGGCGCCCCGGTCGGCGGCCGGCTCGGTGGTGCAGCCCAGCTGGAAGGCGAGCAGGCCCTCGTACGCGGACTTGCCCGCCTTCGACTTCACCTCGGCCGGCGTCTCGCCCGCCACGGCCAGCGCGCTGATGACGAGGGAGGTGGAGTTGCCCTCGCTCGGGGTGCCGGGGACGAAGGCCCAGCCGCCGTCCTCGTTCTGGACGGACTTCAGCCAGTCCGTGCCCTTCTTCACCGCCGCGTCCTGGCCGCCCAGCGCCTTCAGCGCCTGCACGGCCATCGCGGTGGCGTTGGTGTCGAACATCGTCTTGTCGTCGCAGGCGGCGCCCGCGTCCGCGCGGAAGGAGGCGAAGCCGCCGTTCGCGCACTGCTGGCCGACGAGCCAGGCAACGGCCTCCTTGGCCGGCTTGACGCCGACCGTCTGCTGGGCCAGCAGCGCGAAGGACTGCCGCCACACGCCGTCGTACGTCGGGTCGTTCTTGCCGTACAGCCCGGACGGGATCACCGGGGCCGGCGGGGCGGAGGGGGAGGGCGCGGCGAGGGCTGCGGGGGCGGCGCCCACGCAGAGCACGGCGGAGGCGGCGAGCGCGGCGGCGCTGCGGCGGACGTTCATGGGGCGGGTGCCTCTCGTGCTGGGGAGCAGGAGGCAGGCGCGCACAAGGCACCGGGCTCCGGCTCCGTTTACCTCGACGGTGCCGGCCGCCGGGGGCTCCGGCGGCTCGAGCCGCGCACCTCGCGTACGGGCGGTCCGGCTTCCCGCCCGGCGGGGCCTGGGCGGGTCACGGTTGCGGGTCAGCGCCGGAATCACACCGGCTTCTTCCCGTACGGAAGGGTGGACGACGGGCTTACTCTACCGGCCCGTAGCAGTCCGGAAGGTGGCGCCGGGGCGCAGCGCCCCTTACCGGCGGACAGGCGGGACAGGCGGGACCGGCGGGACCGACGTCACATGGCGCGGTACGTGACAGGGTCGCTGCCCGGGACCGCCTCGGCCCTGCCCTGCTTCACCAGCCGCCGCAGATGGGCCTCCGCCTCCGAGACGGCGATGTTGCGGGAGCCGTACGGGATCTGCTCCCAGGGCCGGTTCCACTCCATGCGCTCCGCCAGCCCCCACGGGGTCAGCGGCTCGGCCAGCAGTTCCCACAGCCCGGTCAGCCGCTCCTCGTGGTGGCGCAGCAGTTCGCGGACCCGGGCCGGGGCGTCGGTGAAGGCGTGCTGGTGGGCCGGGAGCACCTCGGCGGGGCCGAGTCGGCCGATCCGCTCGAGGGAGTCGAGGTAGTCGCCGAGGGGGTCGGTGACCCGGGTGTCCTCCGGGGCCTCGTAGAGGCCGATGTGCGGGGAGATCCCGGGCAGCAGGTGGTCCCCGGAGAAGAGGCGGCCGTTGCCGGGGAGGTTCGCCGGATGCTGTTCCTCCAGGTGCAGGCAGACGTGGCCGGGGGTATGGCCCGGGGTCCAGATGGCGCGCAGCCGCCGCCCGGCGAGGGGGAGCAGTTCGCCGGGGACGATCTCCCGGTCGGGGACGGCGGCCCGCAGCCCGGGCAGGGTGCGCAGGCGGCCGCTCGCGCGGGCGGCCCGCAGGGGGGCGATGTGCTCCTCGGGGGCTCCGGCGGTGGCCAGCTTCTCGCTCATGTAGTCGAACCAGACGCCGGGCTCGGCGGAGCGGGTCCGTACGACGACCTCGGTGTCGGCGGCGTGCATGGCGATCCAGGCGCCGGAGGCCTCGCGGACCCGGCCGGACAGGCCGTGGTGGTCGGGGTGGTGGTGGGTGATGACCACGCCGTGGACGGCGGCGATCGCGATGCCGAGGGCGCCGAGGCCGGCGACGAGGGCGTCCCAGGACTCGGGGTCGTCCCAGCCGGTGTCGACGAGGACGGGGCCGCGGTCGGTGTCGAGGACGTGGACGAGGGTGTGGCCGAGCGGGTTGTCGGGGATGGGCACCTTGATGCCGTGGACGCCGCCGCCGTGGTCGGTGACGTGCGGGGTGACGGGGGGCGTGGCCCCGGGTCCGGTCAGCGGTGCGGCCTGCGGCGGCGTGTCCTGCGGCATGGGGGCTCCCTGTCTGCGCCCGGCTGCGTCTGCGCCGCCCGGCTCACTCTCGCGAGAACGTGTTGCAGTAGTAGCCCAAGTCGACCATCTGCGGCCCGTTCTGACTAGTCGCAACCCTTCGTTGGATCTTCCGGGCCGTTCCGTCCTGGCCGTGGACTCCTAGAACTAGAACTGGTATCAGTTCGGGAACGCCAAGCCGCAGGAGGCAGCAGCCATGACCGAGCTCGTGGAACACGGACACCTGTTCATCGGCGGGGAGTGGACGGATCCGCTGGGCACCGACACGATCGAGATCGTCTCCCCCCACACGGAGCAGGTCATCGGCAGCGTCCCGCACGCCTCCCGCGCGGACGTGGACCGTGCCGTCGCCGTCGCCCGCCGGGCCTTCGACGAGGGCCCCTGGCCCCGGATGTCCCTGGACGAGCGGATCGCCGTCGTCACCCGGATCAAGGACGCGATCGCCGTCCGGCACGAGGAGATCGCCCGGTCGATCAGCTCCCAGAACGGTTCCCCGTACTCCTGGAGCGTCCTCGCGCAGGCGCTCGGCCCGATGATGGTCTACGACGCCGCGATCCAGGTCGCGCGCGCCTACCCGTACGAGGAGCACCGCCAGGGCGTGCTCGGGCCGATCCTGGTGCGCCGGGAGCCGGTGGGCGTGGTGGCGGCCGTCATACCGTGGAACGTGCCGCAGTTCGTGGCCGCCGCCAAACTCGCGCCGGCGCTGCTGACGGGCTCGACGGTGATCCTGAAGCCGTCCCCCGAGTCGCCGCTGGACTCGTACATCCTCGCCGACATCGCGCGGGAGGCCGGGCTGCCGGAGGGTGTGCTGTCGATCCTGCCCGCCGACCGTGAGGTCAGCGAGTACCTGGTCGGCCACCCCGGTGTCGACAAGGTGGCGTTCACCGGCTCGGTCGCCGCCGGCCGGCGCGTGATGGAGGTCGCCGCCCGCAACCTGACCCGGGTCACGCTCGAACTCGGCGGCAAGTCCGCCGCCGTGATCCTGCCGGACGCCGACCTGGAGTCCACCATCGCGGGGATCGTCCCGGCGGCCTGGATGAACAACGGGCAGGCCTGCGTGGCCCAGACCCGGGTGCTCGCGCCGCGCAGCCGCTACGAGGAGGTCGCCGAGGCCCTCGCGGCCGCGGCGGGCGCGCTGGTGGTCGGCGACCCGCTGGACCCGGCGACGCAGCTCGGGCCGCTGGTGGCCAGGCGGCAGCAGCAGCGGTCGCTGGACTACATCCGGATCGGCCATGAGGAGGGTGCGAAGGTCCTCGCGGGCGGCGGCCGGCCTGCCGGGCTGGAGCAGGGCTGGTACGTGGAGCCGACGCTGTTCGGGGACGTGGACAACTCGATGAGGATCGCCCGCGAGGAGATCTTCGGGCCGGTCGTCTGCCTGATCCCGTACGGGGACGAGGCGGAAGCGGTACGGGTCGCCAACGATTCGGAGTTCGGGCTGAGCGGCAGCGTCTGGACGGGGGACGTCGAGCACGGCATCGACTTCGCGCGGCAGGTGCGGACGGGCACGTTCAACGTGAACACCTTCAGCCTGGACATGCTGGGGCCGTTCGGCGGCTACAAGAACAGCGGTGTGGGGCGGGAGTTCGGGCCCGAGGGGCTCAGCGAATACCTGGAGCACAAGATGATCCACCTGCCGGCGGGCTACGCGGCGGGTGCGTGAGCGCCATGGGTGACCGCTGGGTGGTGGAGGTGGACCGGGGCGTCTGCATCGGCTCGGGGATGTGCGTGAACCACGCGCCGGAGGGCTTCGCCCTGGACTCGGCGCGCCAGTCGCATCCCCGGGACCCGGAGACGGACGCGAACGAGCCGGTCCTGGCGGCGGCGGAGGGCTGCCCGGTGGAGGCCATCATGATCACCCTGGCAGCCACCGGCGAGGCGGTGTTCCCCCCGGAGGAATGACCGCGGGAGCGCCGGACGGCGGCCCCGGAGGCGGCGGAGACCGGCCGCCGCCGGGCCGCTGCGTGCGTGCAGGCATGCGTACGGCGGGATCAGGCCTTTCGGGCGGTCCCGGAGGTCCCGGAGGTCCCGGCAGCCCCGCCGGCCGCCGGCGGGGCCGTCATGTCGATCAGGCGGCAGACGGTCTCGATGTCGATCTTGACCTGGGCGATCGAGGCGCGGCCCGAGAGCCAGGTGATCAGTGCCGAGTGCCAGGTGTGCTCGATCACCCGGACCGCGGAGAGCTGCTCCGCCGTCGGCGGGGCGTCCAGGCCCATCGCGTCCAGGATGATCGCCGTGGTCAGCCGGGACACCGTGTCCACCTCGGGGCTGACGCTCCGGTCCGCGAACGTCAGGGCGCGGACCATCGCATCGGCGAGCTGCGGCTCCCGCTGCAGCGCGCGGAAGGCCCGCATCAGCGTCTCCGCGACCCGGGCCGCCGGGTCCTCGCCCGCCGGGGGGCGTTTGCGGAGCGTCGTGTGCATGTGCTGGAGCTGGTCCTGCATCGTCGCGACGAGCAGGTGCACCTTGGAAGGGAAGTACCGGTACAGGGTGCCCAGCGCGACCCCGGCCGCCTCCGCGACCTCCCGCATCTGGACGGCGTCGAAACCGCCCCGGCTGGCCAGCTGGGCGCTGGCGTGCAGGATCCGGCGGCGGCGCGCCTCCTGGCGCTCCGTCAGGGGAGGGGACGCCGTCGTGGCGACGGCTTTCGCATCCGCTGTCATCTGTCCCGTTCCATGGCGTTCCGTGTCGTTGCGGTGCTGATTTCCGGGCTGTTCACGTCGCGTTCTGCACGTGATCGGCAGGTGATCGGCAGCCAGCATCTCAGGCGCCGAAGCCGTGGCGCGAATCACCTGCTCCGCCTCTTACGGTGTGGTTTCCGGCCGGTAGATTCAATGGTCTTCGACGGATCAAGTCTGAAACTTGTTCTACATTATGCGAGCGGTTACGCTCCGGCGAAAGTGCAGGGAGAAGGGGGCCGAGAGTGACCGCTGAGGCCATGGTGACGAGCCCTTTCGCGGGTTCCGCCACCGGCGGCGACCGCCCGTTGCGCATCGCACTCCTCACCTATAAGGGGAACCCGTTCTGCGGCGGCCAGGGCGTCTACGTCCGGCACCTCTCGCGGGAGCTCGTGAGGCTGGGGCACTCCGTCGAGGTCATCGGCGCGCAGCCGTACCCGGTCCTCGACACCGGCGCCACGCTCACCGAGCTGCCGAGCCTCGACCTGTACCGCCACCCCGACCCGTTCCGCACCCCGAAGCGCGACGAGTACCGCGACTGGATCGACGCGCTCGAGGTCGCCACCATGTGGACCGGCGGATTCCCCGAGCCGCTGACCTTCTCGCTGCGGGCCCGGCGCCACCTCGCCGCCCGCGCGGGCGAGTTCGACGTCATCCACGACAACCAGACGCTCGGCTACGGTCTGCTGGCCGGCCTCGGCGCGCCGCTGGTCACCACCATCCACCACCCCATCACCGTGGACCGGCAGCTCGACCTCGATGCCGCCAAGGACCGCAAGAAGCGGCTCTCCGTCCGCCGCTGGTACGGCTTCACGCGGATGCAGGGGCGCGTCGCCCGCCGGCTGCCCTCCGTGCTGACCGTCTCCGGATCCTCCAAGCAGGAGATCGCCGAGCACCTGGGCGTCCGCGACGAGCGCATCCACGTCGTCCACATCGGCGCCGACACCGACCTGTGGTCACCCGACGCGTCCGTCGCCGAGGTGCCGGGGCGCATCGTCACCACGTCCAGCGCCGACGTCCCGCTCAAGGGCCTCGTCCACCTCGTCGAGGCGCTCGCGAAGCTGCGCACCGAACAGCCCGACGCCCACCTCGTCGTCGTCGGCAAGCGCGCCGAGCAGGGTCCGGTCGCCCGCGCGATCGACTCGTACGGGCTCCAGGACGCGGTCCGCTTCGTCAAGGGCATCACCGACGCCGAGCTCGTCGACCTGGTGCGCAGTGCACAGGTCGCCTGCGTGCCGTCGCTGTACGAGGGCTTCTCGCTGCCCGCCGCCGAAGCCATGGCCACCGGCACCCCGCTGGTCGCCACCACCGGCGGCGCGATCCCCGAGGTCGCGGGCCCCGACGGCGAAACCTGCCTCGCGGTGCCGCCGGGCGACGCGGGCGCGCTGGCCGCGGCGCTGGGCCGGCTGCTGGGCGATGCGCCGCTGCGGGCCCGCCTCGGCGCCGCCGGACGCGAGCGGGTGCTGGCCCGGTTCACCTGGGCCAGAGCCGCCGAGGGCACCGCCGCGCACTACCGCGCCGCCATCGAGCAGGCAGCCGGCCGCGCCCGCCGCGCGCGGTGACCTTCCGCCTTTTCCACACCACCCCCGATCACCCCCGCGACCGCGAAGGCAGGACCCCGTGCTGACCGTCGATTTCTCCCGGTTCCCGCTCGCCGCAGGCGACCGTGTGCTCGATCTGGGCTGCGGCGCCGGCCGGCACGCCTTCGAGTGCTACCGGCGCGGCGCCCAGGTGGTCGCAGTCGACCGCAACGGCGAGGAGATCCGCGAGGTCGCCAAGTGGTTCGCCGCCATGAAGGAGGCCGGCGAGGCCCCGGCCGGCGCCACCGCCACCGCCATGGAGGGCGACGCGCTGGCCCTGCCCTTCCCCGACGAGTCCTTCGACGTCGTCATCATCTCCGAGGTGATGGAGCACATCCCCGACGACAAGGGCGTGCTCGCCGAGATGGTCCGCGTCCTCAAGCCGGGCGGCCGCATCGCCATCACCGTGCCGCGCTACGGCCCGGAGAAGATCTGCTGGGCGCTCTCCGACGCGTACCACGAGGTCGAGGGCGGCCACATCCGCATCTACAAGGCCGACGAGCTGCTCGGCAAGATGAAGGCCGCCGGCCTCAAGCCGTACGGCACGCACCACGCCCACGGGCTGCACTCCCCGTACTGGTGGCTCAAGTGCGCGTTCGGCGTCGACAACGACCAGGCGCTGCCGGTGAAGGCGTACCACAAGCTGCTGGTCTGGGACATCATGAAGAAGCCGCTGGCCACACGGCTCGCGGAGCAGGCGCTGAACCCGCTCATCGGCAAGAGCTTCGTGGCGTACGCGACGAAGCCCCACCTGCCCGTCGGCGCGGCGAAGTGAGCTCGCCCGGGCGCACCGAACGCCTCGTCCTGGACGGGGTGCTGACTGCCGAGGAGGCCGCCGCGACGGTGGCCGGCATCCTCGCCGCGCAGCGCTCCGACGGGGCCATCCCGTGGTTCCGCGGACACCACCTCGACCCGTGGGACCACACCGAGGCCGCGATGGCGCTGGACGCGGCGGGCGAGCACGAGGCGGCGGAGCGGGCCTACGACTGGCTGGCCCGGCACCAGAACGCCGACGGCTCCTGGTACGCGGCGTACGCCGACCGGCCGGACGGGGTCGACACCGCCGAGCCGCAGGACGCGAGCCTGGAGAGCAACTTCGTCGCGTACATAGCCGTCGGGGTCTGGCACCACTACCTGGCCACCGGCGACGACCCGTTCCTGGACCGCATGTGGCCCGTCGTCTACGCGGCGACCGAGTTCGTGCTCGGGCTCCAGCAGCCGGGCGGCGAGATCGGCTGGAAGCGGGAGGCCGACGGCACGGCCGTCAAGGACGCGCTGCTCACCGGCTCCTCCTCGATCCACCAGGCGCTGCGGTGCGCACTGGCGATCGCCGAGCACCGCGAGGAGCCGCAGCCCGACTGGGAACTGGCGGCCGGGGCCCTCGGGCACGCGATCCGGCGGCACCCGGAGCGGTTCCTGGACAAGTCCCGCTACTCGATGGACTGGTACTACCCGGTGCTGGGCGGCGCCCTCACCGGCGCCGACGCCAAGGCGCGGATCGAGGAGCGCTGGGACGAGTTCGTCGTCCCGGACCTCGGGGTGCGCTGCGTCCTGCCGAACCCGTGGGTGACGGGCGGGGAGTCCTGCGAGCTCGCCCTGGCCCTGTGGGCGACGGGCGAGTCGGACCGGGCGCTGGACATCCTGCGCTCCATCACGCACCTGCGCGCCGACAACGGCATGTACTGGACGGGCTACGTCTTCGAGGACAAGGCGGTGTGGCCGGTCGAGCAGACGACCTGGACGGCCGGGTCGCTGCTGCTGGCCGTGGCCGCGCTGGGCGGCGACGAGGCCACCGGGGCGGTGTTCGGGGGGCTGGAGCTGCCGTCCGGACTCGAGCCGGACTGCTGCCGGTAGGCCGCGCTGGGCGCTGGACGCCGAGCGCTGCGGGCAAGAAGGGGGCAGGCCACCGCGGACGGGGGCCTGCCCGTACGGGAACGCGCGGTCACTGGCGGTAGAGCCGGCCCGCGATGAGGTGGCCGATGACGAGGTACGCCACGGCCGCCACGCCGTAGCCCACCACCACTTGGACCCATTCCCGGTCGAAGGTGAACAGGTCGTAGGACCAGCCGGCCAGCCAGCTGGCGGCGTCGTGGACGAACTCCACGAGGCCGTTGCCCCGGTTGGCGTCGAGGAAATACAGCAGGATCCACAAGGCGATCACGAAGGCCAGCACGTCCGCCACCGCGGCGACGACCCGGCCGGCCTGAACGCCTCCGCGGGCGTGTACTCGGGTGTGTGTGCGCATGCTGCGCGTCTTGCCCCGGCCGCGCGAAGCAAACCCGAACGGGTCCCCCAAGTGGCGGATCACCGGGGCCCGGGTGACTCTGCGGGAGACACCTCACTCCCCGGAGGCCAACGTGTCCGAACCCAGCGTGTCGATAACCAGCGGCTCCATACGCAGCGTGTCCCCGCCCAGGACCTGCCGACTCCGCCGCGCCGTCACGGCGCTGCTCGTGTCCACGGCGCTGGTCGCAGGAGGAACCGCGTGCAGCGGCAGCGGCGCCGGCGGCAGCAGGGGCCAGCGCGAGACGGTGCCCGTGTCCATGGCCGCGCAGCAGGCGGTTGCCGACGAGGCGCTCGCCGCGCAGGTGCTCGCCGCAGAGGCGGTTGCGGCGCAGGGCACCGACGAGGCGCTCGCCGCCGAGCCCACGCCCAGCACCACTGCGGAGAAGCAGAAGTTCGCCAAGACGCGCTTCGTCGCCAACGCGGGGCTCGCGGCCGGGGCGACGTACCAGTGGATCATCAAGCCGTACCGCGCGGGCAAGTTCAAGAAGGGCGCCAAGGGCCGTACGTTCGCGCTCATCAAGGCGGGCCTCGCAGGCGCCTTCGCGTACAACCGGCTGAAGGCTGCGGCGAACAACGCCAAGGGCGACCCGCTGCTGTCGAAGGCGTTGGCCCCGCTGACGGCCGGCATCGAATCCCTCAAGGGCCTGGGCTCCAAGCTGCGCAAGGGCGATGCGGGCGATGCGGACATCAGCTCCTTCGAGGGCGTCATCAACGGCGTCAAGGACGCCGGCAAGAGCGCGGGCGCCCCGGTGACCGACCAGGTCCCGAGCGCCTCCCAGCTCAGCGGCGGATAGACCTCCGGATCCCGGCGGCGGGACGGACGGGCAGCGTCGCCCGTCCGGCCCGCCGCTCTGCCCGTCCGGGCCGCCCGCCCGCCTGCCTGCCCGCCTGCTTCAATGGGCGGATGATCGAGTTCCTGGCCCTTGCGGCCGCCGCCGGCGTCGGGTGGCTCGTCCGGCGCAGGCACCGGCAGCGGGTCGCCGCCGGGAGCCCGGAGGGGATCCCGTGCATGGCCCGGCACCCGGCCGGCGCGGGCCGCTGGCGGATGGGCCGGGTGTTCCCCGGTCCCGGCGGGGCCCGTTGGGTGCCCCGGCGCGGTGAGCCCGTACCGCTGCCCGCCGGCCGGGCCACCGGGGTGCGGGCGCCGTCCGTGAAGGAGGGCATGTCCATCAACCCCGGATCGCGGATCGTGACCTGCACGTACGGGACCGGCGAGCGCGCCGGGAGCATCGAGATCGCCGTCATGCCGCTGGACCTGCGCGAACTCCTGGAAGCCGTGCCGCAGGCCGCCCCGGACGACGACACTCCGTCCCCCTGACACTCCGTCCTCCTGACACGCCGGAGCCCCGGTCACCGCGGTGTGCGCGGTGGCCGGGGCTCCGGCGTGCTGCGGGCGAGGTCAGCCCTGGGTGAAGTAGCCGAACAGGTCGGTGATCACGTGGTTGCCGCCGCCGTAGCTGTTCCAGACGGTGACGCGGCCGTCGGCCACCGGGGTGGTGACGTGGTTGGGCACGGTCTCACCGGGACGGGTGTTGAGGCTGCTGGCCTCGGGGCGCGTGCTGCCGTGTCCGTACACGGTGAGGAAGCCGGGGCCGGTGGTGTCGGTGGCGGTGACGTTCAGGGCCGCACCGATCGCGTTCGCCGGGATCCCGGCGACGGTGGTCGCCGCGCCGGGGGCCAGCTTCCCGGTGCTGCGGGTGTCGGCGAGGCGCTGCGGGACGACGGGGGTGAAGAGGGCCTTGCCGTCCTGGGCGTAGTAGCCGACCGCGTCCAGCACCAGGTGGGTGGAGCCGGTGTTGGTGTAGAGGGTGATGGTGCCGTTCGGGCCGACGGGGACGATGGCCTGGTTGGACTTGTCCTTGCCGGGTTCGAGGTTGAGGTTCGAGGTGGCCGGGCGCCTGGTCGGGTCCATGTAGGCGATGACGTGGGCGTTCTCGGTCGCGCCGGTGCCGGTGAGGTTGAGGGCGACGGCCGTGGCGTCGACGGGGATCCCGCCCACGCCCGCGACCTTCACCGTACGGGCCTGTCCGCCGGCCAGGGCGCCGCCCGCGGTGCGGGTGTCGACGACGCGGGTCGGGTCGATCGGGGTGAACCGCTGCCCGGTGTTCGGCTGGTAGTGGCCGACGTAGTCCACGATGAGCGCGGCCTTGCCGGAGTTGAGCTGCGCGGAGATCTTGCCGTCGGCGCCGACGGGCACGGTGACGGTGTTGGCGGAGGTGCCGCCCGCCTTGACGTTGACGTTCGAGGTGACCGGGCGGGGCTGGCCCGAGGGCCAGACGCTGAGGTGGGTGTCCTCGGTGGCACCGGTGACGGTCACGTTCAGGACCACGGCGGACGCTCCGGCCGTGTGGTGCGGGCCCGAGCTGTAGTAGTGGACGGGAACGTCGATCGGGGTGGCGGTACCGCCCTGGACGGGGGCGCCGGTCGTACGGGTGTCCAGGACGCGGGCCGGGAGGACCGCGACGTAGCCGGCCGGGGTGTAGGCGACCTGCACCGTCCGCTCGGCGGTGGAGGTGGCGCCCTTGATGTCCGTGAGGGTCACGGTCACCTTGTACGTGCCGGGCTGCTTGTAGGCGTGCCGGACCGGGTCCGGCGTGATGCCGGTGTCCTTCGCGCCGTCGCCGTAGTCCACGTCCATCCGCGCGATCGGCCACGGGGCGGTGGTGCTCTGCGGGTCGACCTCGACGGACAGCGGCGTCACGAGCGCGTTCGGGTCGCTCGCGCTCGGCAGGTACGGCTGCGCGGTGAAGGCCGTGGCCAGCGGCGAGGTCGGGGTCACCTTGATCGACTGCTGGCGGAAGGCCTCCTTCCCTGCGGCGGTGATCGCCTTCACCTGGACTGTGCACGCGCAGGGAGTCTGGTAGACGTGCTCGGCGGTGGCCGCCTTGGTGACGACCGGAGCCGTCCCGTCACCGAAGTCGTAGCGGTAGGTGAGCGTTCCGGGCCAGTTGTTGTCCGCCACGGCCTTCACCTGGACGGTGGTGCCGACCGGGGCCCAGTCCTGGGCGATCTCCAGCTGGACGCCGCGTACTTCGTCCTGGGACTCGTGGGCGCCGCGGTCGATGAACCCGCCGTCCTTGCCCGTGTTGGCCACCCGCGGGTCATCCGTCGTGGGGTACCCGTTGTAGTCGGTGGGCAGGACGCCCGGCGCCGTCGGGTCGCCGGAGTCGACGGTGGGGGAGCGCTCCCACGGGCCGACGTCCGAGCCCGTCGGGGTCAGGATGTCGTGCGCGCCCTGGCCGGTCGCGGCCTGGAACGCCGCCGAGGTGGTGTGGACGACCTCGGCCCACTTGTAGGGGACCACCCCGTCCGCCGGAAAGCCGGCCAGCAGGTTGTAGTCGACGCGGGTGCCGGTCGCGGAGTCCTTCCCCACCAGGATGCCGCTGCGGGGACCGGGGTTGATGCACGACCTGGGGGTGCTGGTGTGGATCAGGTTGTTGAACGCCCCGGAACCGGTGGAAGCGCTGCGGAAGGAGACGGCCGCATCACAGCTGAGGTAGAGGGTGTTGTTCGTGACGATGGTGCCCGGGCCCCAGACCGCGTCGACCGCCGCCGTGATGCCGCCGCGGATCTGATTGCGGCTCAGCACGGTGCCCCGGGAGCCGCCCTCGATCCGGACGGGGGAAAGCAGGTAGCTCCTGCTCACGCGCACGTCGGCACTGTCCCATCCGATGACGACGGAGGCGGGGTCGGTCGTCGAGGAGCTGGTGATCCGGTCCAGCTCGACGTCGGAGGAACGGCTGACCTGGACCCCTCCGGGGGAACTCAGCCCGCGCACCACCACATGGGAGGCGCCTTGGACCTTGAGGCCCTTGACCCGGGCGAGGCTGCCGGTGTTCGGTCCGGCGACGATGGAGATCGGCTTGCCCGGCTCCCCGGAGCGGTCGACGGTGACCTCTTCGTCGTACGGCTTGGACGCGAGGACCCGCACGGTCTGGCCGGGCTGCACGACCTTGGTGGCCGCCGAGATCGTGCAGAACGGAGTGCCCTCGGAACCGGGTCCGCTATCGGAACAGCGGAGGAGGGAGGAGTTGTCCACGTAGAGCGTGGAAGGGGTGTCGGCCGCGGCGGCGGCCGGCATCCCGAGAACAGCGACGAGACCCGCGGTCAGCAGGACGGTCGCGCGAGTGGCACGCACCAGGAGGGTTCCTTCGAGCAGATGACGAGGTGGTTCGCCACGGGTGCGGCGCTTCGCGACCTGTGTGTGGCCAGTTCCCCCCGGCGGCAGTCGGGCGCACGCGAAACCCGTAGCGGCATGGATCATCATCCACTTCCGGCCAGTCGCTGTCATCTCCGATCGTCACATCGGAGCCCCTAGTTGTTGAGTTCCGCCAGGACGCGCAGGGTGTGCGGGTCCGGGGCCGTCAGGAGCAGGTCGGTGACCGGCCCCTTGCGCCACAGGTCGAGGCGTTCGGCGATCCGCTCGCGCGGTCCGATCAGGGAGATCTCGTCCGCGAACGCGTCCGGCACGGCGAGGACCGCCTCCTCCCGGCGCCCGGCGAGGAACAGTTCCTGGATGCGGCGGGCCTCCTCCTCGTAGCCCATCCGCGCCATCAGGTCGGCGTGGAAGTTGCGGGCCGCGTGGCCCATCCCGCCGATGTAGAAGCCGAGCATCGCCTTGACCGGGAGCAGCCCCTCGGCGACGTCGTCGCAGACCTTGGCCCGGGCCATCGGGGCGATCATGAACCCTTCGGGCAGGTCGGCGAGCGAGGCCTGGTACACGTCGGTGCGGGTCGGCGACCAGTACAGGGGCAGCCAGCCGTCCGCGATCCGGGTCGTCTGGGCGATGTTCTTCGGGCCCTCCGCGCCCAGCAGGAGCGGCAGGTCCGCGCGCAGCGGGTGGGTGATGGGCTTCAGCGGTTTGCCGATGCCGGTGCCGTCCTGCCCGCGGTACGGGTGCTGGTGGAAGCGGCCGTCGAGGGCGACGGGGGCCTCGCGGCGCAGCACCTGGCGGACGACGTCGACGTACTCGCGGGTCGCGGTGAGCGGGCTCGAGGGGAACGGGCGCCCGTACCAGCCCTCGACCACCTGGGGGCCGGAGAGGCCCAGGCCCAGCATCATCCGGCCGCCGGAGAGGTGGTCCAGGGTCAGGGCGTGCATGGCGGTGGCGGTGGGGGAGCGGGCGGCCATCTGCGCGATGGCGGTGCCGAGGCGGATCCGCGAGGTGTGCGCGGCGATCCAGGTGAGCGGGGTGAAGGCGTCCGAGCCCCAGGCCTCGGCGGTCCACACCGAGTCGTAGCCGAGGTTCTCGGCCTCGGTGGCGAGGTCGAGGTGGGACGGGTCGGGGCCGCGGCCCCAGTAGCCGAGTGCGAGTCCGAGGCGCATGTGCGTCCCCTCCGCGATGCCGTGGTGGCGCCGTGCGTGCCGCGCCACAGCCATATCTGACGATGCGTCAGGTGACTGTAGGGCAACGGCCCCCCGCCCGGAAGGGCGGGGGGCCGTAAGGGCGCTGCACCGGCCGCCGGCGCGGGGTCAGCCGCGCTGGATGCCCGAGGTGTCGTTCAGGACGCCGCGGCGGCCGTCCTGGGTCTGGGCGATCAGCGTGGCGGGGCCGCGCTGGTCCACCGCCAGGTACCAGGTGCCCGGTGCGAGTTCGGCGATCGGGGCGGGGGAGCCGTCCTCGGGGAAGAGGGGGCGGGCCACCGGGACCGCGAACCAGAACGGGGTGAAGTCCCCCGCCGGGGCGGGCGCCTGGTCCTGCGGCGCCGGAGCCGGGGTCGGCGTGCCGCCGTACGGCGGGACCGGCTGCGGGGTGGAGCCGTACGGCTGCGGCTGCTGGCCGCCCGGGTAGCCGTACCCGGTGCCGGGCTGGGGCTGCGCCCCGTACGGCGCGGGGGCGACGGGCTTGGCCTCCGGCACGAGCGGGCCGGCGAGCGCCGGGATCTTGGCGCCCGCGACGGCCACACCGGCCAGCGCGAGGGTGGCCAGGAAGGCGATGATGCAGCCCGCGCCGAGGTCGGCGCCGCTCGGGCTGGTGATCAGGGACCAGAGGGAGGACCAGGCGGCCGCGACCGCGAGTACCGTCCCCCACGCGGCCAGGGGCAGGCCCGCGAGCTTCCGGGTCTCCGGCTGGAAGCGGGCCGCGATGATCAGGCCGGCCGCGATGAAGCCGAGCAGGAAGATGGTGGGGAGCGCCAGACGGTAGACGTCGGTGTCCCACACGCTCGGCAGGTCGAGGCCGGTCGCGGAGTAGAAATCGAGGAACGAGGCGATGAACAGCAGCACCGCTGCTCCGATCACCACGCCGTCGCCTCGAGTGAGGGAGCGGATGTTCACGTCTTAGGTGTCCTTCTCGGTCTCGGTCGTCTCGTGGTGCCGCGGTCGCACGTGCAGGAGCGGGGCGGGCGGGACCATGGTACGGAGGTTCCCCGCGGCCGAGAGGATCGGGGCGGCAGGCTGTCCCGGTGGGACTACCCGCCCAAGAAGCCGACGATGCCGTCCGCGATGCCCTGGGCCGCCTTCTGCCGCCACTCCGGACTCGTCAGCAGCGCCGCGTCCTTGGCGTCACGCATGTTGCCGCATTCGATGAACACCTTGGGCTGCGTCGAGAGATTGAGTCCGCCGAGGTCGTCGCGGACGACCAAACCGGTGCCGCTGCCGAGGTAGTTGGCGGGGGCGGAGCCGGTGGTCCGGGCGAAGTTCGAGGCGATCCGCTCGCCGAGGTCCCGCGAGGGGCCGACGATCTTGGCGGTGTCCGCCGCACCGCCCTTGACCTTGGCCGGGAGGATGATGTGGTAACCGCGGTTGCCCTCGGAGACCCCGTCCGCGTGGACCGAGACCACGGCGTCGGCGGCGGCCTCGTTGCCGATGCGGGCGCGCTCGTCGATGCAGGGGCCGAAGGGGCGGTCGGCCTGGTGGGTGAGGACCACCTTCAGGCCCTTGGCCTCCAGGACGGTCCGCAGCCTGCGGGACACGTCGAGGGTGAACTCCGCCTCCATGTAGCCGGAGTTGGTGGTGGTGCCGGTGGTGTCGCACTCCTTGCGGTTGGTGCCGATGTCGACCTTCTTGTCGATCTCTGAGGTGTGCTTGAAGTTGCCGGTGTTGTGGCCGGGGTCGATGACCACGGTCTTGCCGGCGAGCGGGCCCTTGGCGGGGGCTGCGGCCGGGCTCTTGGCGGGGCCCTCGGCGGGGGCGGAGCTCGGGGTCGCGGCCGCGGCGTCCGTGGGGGAGGCGGCCGGCATCACGATCCGGGGCGGGCGGGCGTCGTCCGCCCCCGCCCCGGTCGTCACCTGTACGAGGACCCACCCCGCCAGGGCGGTGGGGGCGAGCACGGCGGCACCGACGGCGAGGCCGGAGCGGCGTGCGAACCACCGCCGCTCCGTGCTGACCGACGAGGCGGACTCGGGGGATGGGGGACTGTCGTCGTAGGGCACGTCGCGATGCTAGACCGGCCACCGGCCGGCGGCGCGGAGCGTGGGCCATCCGGGGGCGTGGTGCGGTTATCCCGTTATATACCTGGATCGGCCACCTGGCCCCGGGTGCCGGCGGGCCTCAGATGCCCGGGGCGATGCGGCGCAGGACGCGGAGGGAGTCGGTCACCGAGACCTCCTCGAAGGCGCCGGAGGCCAGGGCGCGCAGGTAGATCCGGTACGGGGCCTGGCCGCCGTCGGCCGGGTCCGGGAACACGTCGTGGATGACGAGCGTGCCGCCCTCGGCGACGTGCGGGGCCCAGCCCTCGTAGTCGCCCGTGGCGTGCTCGTCGGTGTGGCCGCCGTCGATGAAGACGAGGCCGAGCTTGCCGCCCCAGGCCGCGGCGACCTGCGGGGAGCGGCCCACGACGGCGATGACGTGGTCCTCGAGGCCTGCCCGGTGGAGGGTGCGGCGGAAGGTCGGGAGGGTGTCCATCAGCCCGACCTCCGGGTCGACCACGGTCGGGTCGTGGTACTCCCAGCCGGGCTGCTGCTCCTCGCTGCCGCGGTGGTGGTCGACCGTGATGGCGGCCACCCCGGCCTCGCGGGCGGCGTCGGCCAGCAGGATGGTGGAGCGGCCGCAGTACGTGCCGACCTCCAGGAGGGGCAGCCCCAGAGCCGCCGCTGCGGCGGCGGCCTCGTACAGGGCCAGGCCCTCGCGTACGGGCATGAACCCCTTGGCGGCCTCGAAGGCGGCGAGGGTCTCCGGCTTGGGGGTGGCCATGTGTTCCTCCGGGGTGGGGTGGGGGTGTGCCTCGGGTGGGCTGGGCGGCCCATGGTGCCTTACCGGCTGGTAGCGCACCATGCCGGGGCCCTCCGGGGTGGTGCCGCTGCCGGGGGCTCTGCCCCCGGGCCCCCGCGCCTCGAACGCCGGCGGGGCCGGATGGTGTCCCCCAGGGCGATGGGCTCTACACGGAGGCTGCCACCGGGGTGGCGGGGGCCGGGCGCAGCAGCATCTCGGACGCACTCTCCACCAGGTGGCGCATCGTCGGCAGGTGCCGCTCGTCGCCGCCGAGGGCAGTGAGCAGCGCGTGCGCCTCGGCGCGGAACCCGTCGAGGTCGGCGGTGTACCGGTCGAGTGCGGCCGGCGCCAGGAGGAGGCGGGTCAGCTCGGCGCGCGCCTCCTCGGAATTCCGTGCGGCGGCGCACCGGGCGAGGACTTCCTTGCGGGCCCGGGGCGTGGCGGCGTCGTCGAGGACGCAGGTGAGCAGATAAGTGACCGTCCCGTTGAGGAGGTCCTCATTGCGGCCCGACAGGATGTCTTCCTGATCGTTGAACAACTGCCACAAGATGCCGAATATGTAGCCGAACTCCCGCCACAGTTCCACTCTTTCGTCACTCGCGCCCGACAATAACGCCGCCATCGCCGTGATCATCGAGAACGGTCCGCCGGATTTCCCGCGGTAGGCCTCGATCACCGAGTTCGGGGTGGCACGGTCGGCATCTCCGCCGATGTCCCTCAGCTGCCCCTCGGTGCCCACCACCCAGCCGGTCGCGATCTCCTCCGTCAGTGCCCCCTGGACCGCCGCCGGCACCGGGAGGGACCGGATGATCTGGATCGGGAGCACCGCCCCGCTGAGCACCGAGGCCAGCAGCGCCTCGTTCTGGCCCAGGCTGTCGGAAGCGGCCGTGCCGTGCCCGTCGGCCAGGTCGTCGAGGTAGCAGGCCGAGGTCCACCACAGGACGTGCACCGCGGCCAGCGGGACGGCCGGCCCGGGGTCCCCCGTCTCGATGGCGTGCACCATCATCGGGAGCACCGACAGGGGATGCTTCAGTTTTTGATGCCGCAGGAGCCTGCTCACCGCGCTCTTGGCGGCGCCCGTACCCGAGTCCGGGGCGAGACGTAAGAGGGCGGTCGCCAATTCCGTCTCGATGTCCAACGAGACCTGACGGTGCAGGTCCACGTACGTCACGCAATTCACAGAGGATTTCCTTCCTGAGTGAAATGGGGTCGGCGTTAACGCCCCAGATTGGATCATTTGGTACTGGGGGGAGCTAGAGCGATTCTCGAACTTGGCCGAATTCGGCCCGTGCCGGTTCGGTACGCGGTCCGTCGCATTCGAACCACACCGTTTTCCCGGTGGCCGTCGGCTCCGCACCCCAGCGGTCGGTCACGGCCTCGACCAGACGCAGCCCCCGCCCGCCGTCGGCGAGCCCCCCGCCGTCGCAGCGCGCCATGCGCACCGGGCTCGGGCAGTCGTCCGTCACCTCGACCCGCAGCCCGTCGGGCCCGCACAGGATGAGCACCGAGCAGGCCCGGCCGGGGACGTGCCGGACGACATTGGAGACGAGCTCGGTCAGCGCCAGCTCGGCGGTGTGGGTCAGTCCGGTCAGGCCCCAGCTGGCCAGGTAGATCCGCAGGATGCGCCGCATGTGCCGGGCCGAGTGCTCACTCACGGTGAAACCCATGCGGTAGCTCTCGCCAAGTCCGGTTGCTGAATGCTCAGTTACGTGATTCACGTCACCAGAGTGCGGTGGTGTGGTTACGCTCGGCTACGGACCGAAACGAACGCCGCAAGGCGTGTGCTTGGGGGTGACCGCCTCATGGTCAACATCCGCGATCTCGATCCCAGCGCGTCCCCGCTGGACTACTACGGGGCGGAGCTTCGGCGGCTGAGGGAAGCCGCCCGGCTGAAACAAGGGCAGCTCGGGGACAAAGTCTTCTGCACGGCCTCGCTGATCGGCCAGATCGAAACGGCGAGGAAGGTCCCGACCCGGGATTTCTCGGAACGCGTGGACGCGGCGCTCGAGACGGGCGGGGTGTTCTCCCGGCTGGTGGGGCTGGTGTTGCGGAGCCAGCTGCCGACCTGGTTCCAGGCGTACGCGGAGATGGAAGCGAAGGCGGCGTACATCTCCACGTACCAGTCGCAGCTGGTCTATGGGCTGCTCCAGACGGAGGCCTATGCGCGGGCCTTGCTCGGCGTCGACCGCCCTGACCAGGTCGACGAGCTGTTGGCAGCCCGCATGGAGAGGCAGCGCATCCTGGAACGCGAGCACCCGCCCGCCCTGTGGGTGGTGCTTGCCGAGGCGGCGTTGCATCAGGAGGTCGGCGGGCATGCGGTCATGCGAAACCAACTCGCCCACCTGTTGACCTTCCTGGAACGGCCGTGGGTGCAGGTCCAAGTGCTGCCCTTTTCGGCCGGACAACACACAGGAATGCTCGGGTCGTTCAACGTCCTCCGCTTTGACGACGACCCGGACTTGTTCTACGAGGAGGGCTATGCGCAGGGGCACATGACCGCCAACCCAGCACTGATCAAGGAACGTTCGGTCGGCTACGCTCGGCTGCAAGCCGAAGCACTCTCGCCGGAGCGCTCGGTCGCGCTGATCGCTCGCGTAATGGAGGAACGTTATGGGGAACGGCCTGGACCAGACGAGCATGCAATGGCGTAAGTCATCCTTCAGTGGAACCACAGGCGGCGATTGCGTCGAGTGCGCCCCCCTCGGCACCGCCGCCTGGCGCAAGGCCTCCTACAGCGGTGACACCGGCGGCGAGTGCGTCGAAGTGGCCACCCAGCCCGCCCACATCGCCGTCCGGGACTCCAAGAACCCCGACGGCCCCGCCTTCACCGTGAGTCCTGCCGCCTTCGCTGCGTTCGTCGGCGCCCTCTAGGAGTGGAGTACATAGGGCCGTTCCGGACGGTCGCCGTGCTCGGCCAGGGCGGGATGGGCCGGGTGGTGCTGGGGGTGGGGCCGGACGGGCGGTACGTCGCGGTCAAGCAGGTGCATGCCGAGCTGGCCGGGGACGAGGGGTTCCGGGCACGGTTCCGCCGTGAGGTGGACGCCTCGCGGCGGGTGGCCGGCGGCTACACCGCGGCCGTGATCGACGCCGACCCCGATGCCGAGATGCCGTGGCTGGCCTCGCAGTTCGTGCCGGGGCCCTCGCTGAGCCAGGCCGTGGAGACCGCCGGGCCGCTGCCCGAGGAGGCGGTGCGCCGGCTGGCCGCCGGGCTCGCGCACGCCCTGGCCGACGTACACCGGGCGGGGCTGATCCACCGGGACCTCAAGCCGTCCAACGTGCTGCTCGCGGAGGACGGCGTACGGGTCATCGACTTCGGCATCGTGCGGGCGGTGGGGGACCAGACCCGGATCACGCACGCGGGCGCGCTCATCGGCTCGCCCGCGTACATGTCACCGGAGCAGGTCCTGGGGCAGGAACTCACCCCGGCCAGCGACGTGTTCTCACTCGGAGCGACCCTCGTCATGGCCTGTACGGGCAGGGCGCCGTTCGCCGGGATCTCGGTGCCGCGGATCCTGCACGAGGTCGTGCACGCCGAACCGGACCTGAGCGAGGTGCCGCCCCGCCTGCGCGAGGTCATCGCGTGGTGCCTGGCCAAGGACCCGGCCGACCGGCCGACCCCGCGCGAGCTGCTGAGCAGAGTCGGCGGGCTGACGCCGTCGGCGCGGCCGTGGCCGGAGGCGGTGAACACGCTGATCCACGACCAGCTGGTCGTGATGGGCGCGCTGCTGCGCCAGGCCACGGGTCCCGAAACGGGTCCCGGAACGGCTCCCGAAGCGGTCCCCTTGTGGCGCCGCCGCTGGCCCCGGCCGCTGATCGTGGCGGTTGCCCTGGCGGGCGTCGTGGCCGTGGCCGGGCTGACCGTGGGGCGGTCGTACCTCGGGGAGACGTACCGCGGCTTCATATCGGACATCCGGTCGGCAGGGCTGGCGCAGAAGAAGGACAAGTACCCGGCGAGGCCCCCGTCCTGTGAACAGGTCCGGGGCGAGTTGCGCGTGCCGTCCGGTTTCGACCAACCGGACGGGTTCGGGCCGGTCGAGGAGGCCGGCTCGGGCTATGCCCGCTGCACCTGGACCAACCGGACCGGTGACGAGATCGAAGCGGAGTGGACGTTCTTCTCGACCGAGAAGGGTGCGGGCACCGGGGCCGAGCGGGCGAAGAAGCGCCTCGAGATCTTCTACGAGCCCGGCAAGACCCGGCGTGACATCGGCCTCGGGTTCGCCGACGAGGGTCTGTGGCAGCCGCCGCCCAAGGACGACAGGTTTCCGAACTGCCGTCTGTACGTACGGGACGTCAACATGGTGCTCCACGTCTCGGTGACGGGCCCCCGCTACCCGGCCGGCAGATGTGAGGCCGTCACGCGGGAGCTCGCCGCCTCGATCGTGGAACGGGTGGGGAAGTGATGAGACCGCTCAAGGAGTCCGATCCGGCCACGGCGGGACCGTACCGGCTGCTCGCCGAGCTCGGCCGGGGCGGCATGGGCCGCGTGCTGCTCGGCGCGGCACCGGACGGGCGGCTCGTCGCCGTCAAGCAGGTGCACGCCCGGCTCGCCGACGACGACGGTTTCCGGGTCCGATTCCGGCGGGAGGTCGCCGCCTCGCGGAGGGTGTCCGGCGCCTTCACGGCCGCGGTCCTGGATGCCGACGCCGACGCGGAGGCGCCGTGGCTGGCCTCGGTGTTCGTGACCGGTCCCTCACTGGGGGCCGCGGTGGAGAGCGCCGGGGCGCTGCCCGAGGAGACCGTACGGAGGCTCGCCGCCGGGCTGGCGACGGCCCTCGCCGAGATCCACCGGGCGGGGCTGGTGCACCGGGACCTCAAGCCCGACAACGTACTGCTCGCCCGGGACGGGGTGCGGGTGATCGACTTCGGGATCGCGCGGGTGGCCCGGCCCGGCGAGGTCACCGAGCTGACCCAGGCCGGGACGGTGATCGGCTCGCCCGCGTTCATGTCGCCCGAGCAGGCCGAGGGCGGTGAACTGACCCCGGCGAGCGACGTGTTCTCCCTCGGGTCCGTCCTGGCGCTGGCCGCGACGGGCCGCAGCCCCTTCGCGGCGGCGACGGTGGTGCTGACCCTGTACAACGTCGTGCACGCCGAACCCGACCTCCTCGGCCTCCCTCCGGGTCTGCGCGAGCTCGTCACCCGGTGCCTGGCCAAGGACCCGGCGGCCCGGCCGTCCCCGGCCGAGATCCTGGCCCTGACCGGCGCGGCCGGCGCCGCGCAGTGGCCGCCCGCGGTCGAGCGGATGGCCGCCGCCCAGCAGGAGGAGGTCGACGCCCTGCTCCGGGACCCGGACGGCGCAGCTCGCGCGCTCGGGGGCCCGGACGTGGACCCGGACGCGGCGACCGCGACCGCGGCGGCGGTCCGCCCGGAGCGGGCCCACGCGCCGCGCGGCCGGCGGCTGCGCCCGCGCCCGCGGAACCTGCTGCTGGCCGCGGGCGTCCTCGTGGCGGCGGGGGCCGGGGTGACGTACGGGTTGCGCGCGCTGGAGGAGCCGCCGCCGGCCGAGGCCGACCGGTACCTGAGCGTGCCGCTCTGCTCGGAGGCGGCCGGGAAGCTGCCGCTGCCGCTGCAGGAGATGCGGCCGGCCGGCGACAACGAGTCGCCCGTGAAGTCGTACGTGGGCTGTAGCTGGCGGGCGGCCTTCGACGCGGTCGGCGGCGAGGAGGAGCCGAAGCCGCACGCGTCCGTCAGCTGGTCCGTGGAGCGCAGCGGCCGCGTCGCGGGCAGCGGGACGGAGCGCACGCGGTTCAACCTGGGCAGCGGGCGGCCCGAGACCGGTCTCGGGGTGGGGGACGGGGCCTCCTGGGCGGCTCCGGGGACCGCGCAGACCTGTGCGCTGGGCGTGAGTGACGGCAACCTCCTGGTGCGGGTGGCCCTCGGAGGTCCGCAGCATCCCGCCGCGACCTGCGAGAGCGAGGCGAAGGAGATCGCCCGGGCTGCGCTGGCGGCCGTCCCGCGCTGAGCCGGACGGTTCCGTCGAGGGAGAACACGTTCTCGTTCTGACCTTCCGTCAGAATGGAACGTGTTCTAGCCTGCCGCGCATGGGCATCGGAATCACTGGGGAACAGCGGGAGTTGGCCGGGGCCGTACGCGGCTGGGTGGCGCGGGCCGTGCCGCCCGAGGAGGTGCGCAAACTGCTCGACACCCCGCCGCAGACCGGGGCGCGGCCCGCCTACTGGGACGCGATGGCCGCGCAGGGACTGCTCGAGCCGCACCTGGAGGGCGGCACCCTGCTCGACCTGGCCGTCGTCGTCGAGGAGGCCGCCCGGGCGGCGCTGCCCGGGGCGTTCCTGCCGAGCGCGCTGGCGTCCGTACTGCTCGACCGGGCCGGGGCCGAACCCCTCGACGGGCGGGTCGGCGCGGTCGCCCTCGGCCCGGGGACCCTGACCGCCGTCGCCGCCCCGGGCGGCGGGTACCTGCTCGACGGCGACGCACCCCCGGTGCTCGGCGCCGGGGAGGCCGACCTCGTGCTGCTCGCCGCCGAGGCCGCGCACGGCACGTGCTGGTTCGCCGTGGACGCCGCCGCACTGGACGTCCGTACGCACGACAGCGCCGACCCGACCCGGCCCACCGCCGAGGTGCGGGCCCGCGCCGCAAGCGTGCCGCCCGGGCGCCTGCTCGACCTGGACGCGGCCCTGGTCCGGGACCTGGCCTGCGCCCTGTTCGCCGCCGACGCCTGCGGCACCGCCGCCTGGGCGCTGCACACCGCCGCCGAGTACGCCAAGGTGCGCGAGCAGTTCGGCCGGCCCATCGGGCAGTTCCAGGGCGTCAAGCACCTGTGCGCCGACATGCTGGTGCGCCTCGAACAGGCCCGCGCCCTGGCCTGGGACGCCGCCCAGGTGATGGACGCGCCGGCCCCGGTGCGCTCGCTCGTGGCCGCGCTGGCCGCCGGGACCGCGCTCGACGCCGCCTACTCCTGCGCCAAGGACTGCATCCAGGTCCTCGGCGGGATCGGCTTCACCTGGGAGCACGACGCGCACGTGTACCTGCGCCGGGCCGTCGTCGCCCGCCAGCTCCTCGGGCCCGGCGACGGGCACCGCCTGCGGGCCGTCCGCCTCGCGGCGGCCGGAGCCCGGCGCGAGCTGCGCCTGGAACTGCCCGCGGAGGCGGAGACCCACCGCGCGAAGGCCCGTAGCGCCATCGAGGACGCGCGCGGGCTCGACCCGGCGGCTGCCCGGCGGGTCCTGGCTCCCACCGGGTACGCGGCCCCGTACCTGCCGCCGCCCCACGGGCTCGGCGCCGGGCCCGTCGAGCAGCTCGTCGTCCAGCAGGAACTGCGCGCGGCCGGGGTCAGGCTCGCCGACCTCGGCATCGCCACCTGGGTCGTGCCGTCACTGCTCGCCTACGGGACCGACGCGCAGCGGGAGCGGTACCTGCCGGCGACCCTGCGCGGGGACGTCACCTGGTGCCAGCTGTTCTCCGAACCGGGGGCGGGCTCGGACCTGGCCTCGCTGCGGACCAGGGCGGAGCGGACGCAGGACGGCTCCTGGAAGGTCAACGGGCAGAAGGTGTGGACGAGTTCCGCGCACAGCGCCGACTTCGGGATCCTGCTGGCCCGGACCGACCCGGCCGCCCCCAAGCACAAGGGGCTCGGCTACTTCGTGGTCGACATGAAGAACACCCCGGGGATCGACGTGCGCCCGCTCAAGGAGATCACCGGCGAGGCCCTCTTCAACGAGGTCTGGTTCGACGAGGTCCTGCTGCCCGCGGACGCCCTCGTCGGAGCCCCCGGCGACGGCTGGAAGGTCGCCCGCAACACGCTCGGCAACGAGCGGGTCCACATGGCCGACCAGATGACCTTCGAAACCGGGCTCGAGGCGCTGATCGCCCGCTCGGCGGAACTCGACGGCGCGTACCGGGCGCGGATCGGGGCGCTCACCGCCGAGGCGCACGCCCTGGCCTGCATCGGGCTGCGCACCACGCTCCAGCAGGTGTCGGGGCTGGAGCCGGGCGCGGGTGCGTCCGTACGCAAGCTCGTCCAGACCCCGCACCAGCAGCGGACCGCCGAGCTCGCGCTCGAACTGCTGGGCCCGGCGGGCGCGGTACGGGAAGGGGCGGGGGAGCGGGCGGTGCACGGGATGCTCATGTCCCGCTGCCTGACCATCGCCGGGGGCACCACGCAGGTCCAGCTCAACGTCGTCGCCGAGCGCATCCTCGGCCTTCCCAGGGACTGAAGGGCAGCAGTGATGAAGTCGTACATCGTGGGCGTCGGCATGACGAAGTTCGAGAAGCCGGAGTCGAGGGACTGGCAGTACTGGGACATGGCGAAGGAGGCCGGGACCGCGGCGCTGGCGGACGCCGGGATCCCGTACGAGGAGGTCGAGCAGGTGCCGGTGGGGTACTGCTTCCAGGCCTCCACGGCCGGGCAGCGGGCCGCCTACGAGCTGGGGCTGAGCGGGGTCCCGGTCTACAACCTGAACAACAACTGCGCGACGGGCTCGACGGCGCTGATGATGGCGCGGCAGTTCGTGGAGGGCGGGATCAGCGACTGCGTGCTGGCGCTCGGCTTCGAGAAGATGAAGCGCGGGGCGCTGGGCGGCGGCGCAGACGCGGGCTCCGACTTCAAGACCTCGCCGGTGGCCCGGCACTACGGGATCATGGCCGCCGCGCACGGCTTCGAGATGTCGCCGCCGACCGCGCAGATCTTCGGGAACGCGGCGCGCGAGCACATGGAGCGGTACGGGACCACGGCCGCGCAGCTGGCGGCGGTGGGGGCGAAGAACCACCGGCACTCGGCGAACAACCCGAACGCGCAGTTCCAGGACGTGTACACGGTCGAGGAGATCCTCGCCGCGAAGCCGATCCACGAGCCGCTGACGAAACTGCAGTGCTCGCCGACCTCGGACGGGGCGGCGGCCGCGGTGGTCGTCTCGGAGCGGTTCGTCGTCCGGCACGGCCTGCACGACAAGGCGGTGGAGATCGTCGCGCAGGCGATGACGACGGACACGGAGGAGTCGTTCGCCTCCGGCTCGTGCATCGACGTGGTGGGCAAGCCGATGACGGCGGCGGCCGGGCGGGCGGTCTTCTCGTCCTCCGGGCTCGGCATCGAGGACGTGGACGTGATCGAGCTGCACGACTGCTTCTCGATCAACGAGCTGCTGACGTACGAGGCGCTGGGCATGTGCGAGGAGGGCGCCGCGGGGAAGCTGGTGGAGTCGGGCGCGACGACGTACGGCGGGCGGTGGGTGGTGAACCCCTCGGGCGGGCTGATCTCGAAGGGCCACCCCCTGGGCGCCACCGGGCTCGCGCAGGCGGCGGAACTGGTCTGGCAGCTCCGTGCCGAAGCCGGCCCCCGGCAGGTCCCGGGAGCCCGCACCGGCCTGGCCCACAACATCGGCCTCGGCGGCGCGGCCGTCGTGACGCTCCTGCGGCGGGGCTGACCCGTTCCGCGGCTCCGGGGGCACGGGGATAGGCTCCGCCCCCGTGAGCGACATGCGCGAGACCTCCTTCAGCGTCACCGGCAAGGTGACCCGGGACGAGTACACCGAGGCGGCCAGGGCCGCCGGCCTGCTGCGCAGGGGGCGGGCGGTGGCCGCTCTCGGCACGGTCTTCCTGGGCGCGGCGAGCGTGTCGCCGTCCCCGGACGGCCTGACCGTGCACCCCGTCTCCCTCGGCATGGCGGTGGCGTACGGCCTCGTCGTGCTGCTCGTCCTGCCGCGGCTGGCGGTCGCCCTGGGCTTCCGCTCCGGCCGGGCCGCCGAGCAGAAGCGGGCCGTGGTGGACGGTACGGGCATCGAGGTGTTCCGCGGCGGGGAGTCGCAGCGGATCGGGTGGGACGAGGTGCGCTGGTACCACGAGACGCCCCGGCTGCACGTGTTCGTGGGCCGCTCGCGCCGCCGGACGTGTCTGGTGGTGCTGCCGAAGCGGCTGTTCACCGCCCCGGGCGAGAGCGACCTCCTCGCCGCCCTCGCGCACGCGCGGGCCGGCGACCGCTCGTAGCGGCCAGCGGCCAGCGGCCAGCGCCCAGCGGCCGGGAACGGCCGTCCTGCCCGCCGCCCTACGGTTCCAGCGTCGGGTCCGTGACCGCCTCGCCCGTCACGGCGCGGCGGACGGCGTCGGCCAGCGCCCCGGCAGGGTCGTCCCGCAGCACCACCCCCGTCGCTCCCGCGGCGAGCGCCCCTTCGACCAGGCCCGGCCGGGCCGACCCGGCCAGCAGCAGCACCCGGCACTCCGGGGCCTCGCGGCACACCGCCGCCACCTCCGCGAGCACCTCCGGCCGGTCCGCGTCCACCAGCGCCACGGCCGGACAGGCCGTCAGCGCCGCCGCGCCCACGTCCGCACCGGGCGCGACCCGGGCGACCACGTCGAGGTCCGGCTCCAGCTCGAGCAGGACCGCCAGCGCGCCGGCCGACGTGCCCGGACCCTCCGCCAGCAGGACCCGCAACGACCTCGCCGTACGGAAATTCCGGGGCATCTCGTCCACCCCGCCACCCTAGGGCCCCGACCTCCGGGTGCCCGGCAACACGCCCCGCCGAACGTCATCCTGACGTGGAGTCAGGAGTCTTCCCAACTGCTGGGGCGTGCGTTATACATTCCTTCACCGGTCCGACCTAGAACGCGTTCTAGAAGACGGCCGGTCCCGCAAACGACCTCGGTGCGGCCGACGGTGCGGACGACCGCACCGAGGTCTTCCAAGCAGAAGCAAACGGGAACCGAAACAAGGAGCAGCATCCTCAATGCCGATCGATGCCGCCAGGGCCCTCGCCGCAGATCCCCGCCAGGGGAACCTCACCTGGGACCACAAGGACATCCAGCTCTACCACCTCGGCCTCGGCGCAGGCATCCCTGCCACCGACCCGGACGAGCTGCGCTACACGCTGGAGTCCAGACTCCACGTACTCCCCAGCTTCGCGACCGTCGCCGGCGCCGGCATGGCGATGATGGGCGGCCTCGCCGCCCCCGGGATCGAGGTCAACCTCGCCAACGTCCTGCACGGCGGCCAGTCCATCGAGCTGCACCGGCCCATCCCCGTCAAGGGCAGCGCCACCTCCTCCGCCAAGGTCGCCGCCCTCTACGACAAGGGCAAGGCCGCCGTGATCGTGCTGCGCACCGAAGTCGCGGACGCCGACGGGCCGCTGTGGACGAGCGACGCGCAGATCTTCGTACGGGGAGAGGGCGGGTTCGGCGGCGACCGCGGGCCCTCCGTCAAGTCCGACATGCCCGAGCGGGTGCCCGACCGGGTCGAGGAGCGGCACATCCGCGAGGAGCAGGCGCTCCTGTACCGGCTCTCCGGCGACTGGAACCCCCTGCACGCCGACCCGGAGTTCGCCAAGCTGGCCGGCTTCGACCGGCCCATCCTGCACGGCCTGTGCTCGTACGGGATGACCCTCAAGGCCGTCGTCGACACGGCGCTGGGCGGGGACGTCTCGCGGGTCCGCGCCTACCGCACGCGCTTCGCCGGGATCGTCTTCCCGGGCGAGACCCTGCGGATCCGGATGTGGGAGGAGCCGGGCCGGGTCCGGGTCTCGGTGACCGCCGTCGAACGGGACGACGCGCCGGTCCTCGCCGACACCGTCGTCGAACACGCGTAACGCCCGACGCCCGACGCCCGACCACGAAGGAGCCGCACCGTGCGCGCAGCACTGCAGAGCGAGATAGGCCAGGACAAGCTCGAGGTCGTCGACGACATGGAGACCGCGGGCTTCGGCCCCGGCAAGGTCAAGGTCCGCATCAAGGCCACCGGCCTGTGCCACTCGGACCTCTCCGCGATGAGCGGCGTGCTGCCGCAGCCCGCCCCCTTCATACCCGGCCACGAGGGCTCGGGCGAGATCGTCGACGTCGGCGACGGGGTCACCACCCACGCCATCGGCGACCGGGTCCTCGTCTGCTGGCTGCCGCCGTGCGGGCACTGCCCCGCCTGCAAGCGCGGCCAGGGGCACCTGTGCCTGGAGTCCTTCGCGAACGTGGCCACGCCCAACTTCCGCCGCACGGGCGGCGGGGACATCTTCGGCTTCGCCGGCACCGGCACCTTCGCCGAGGAGATGGTGGTGCCCGCCGCGTGCGCCGTACCGATCCCCGACGACCTGCCGTACGACATCGCCGCGCTGATCGGCTGCGGCGTGACCACCGGCCTCGGCGCGGCCATCAACACGGCCAAGGTGGAGGCCGGGTCCTCGGTCGCCGTCATCGGCTGCGGCGGCGTCGGCATCTCCGTCATCCAGGGCGCCAAGGTGCAGGGCGCGGCGCAGATCATCGCCGTGGACCCGGTGGCCTCGCGGCGCGAGGCGGCGCTGCGCTTCGGTGCGACCGAGGGGGTCGCGCCGGAGGCCTTCGCCGACGCCAAGAACCGGATCACGGGCGGCGAGGGCTTCGACTACGTCTTCGAGGTCGTCGGCAAGTCCGCGACCACGCAGACCGCGTACGAGATGACCCGGCGCGGCGGCTCCGTCGTCGTGGTCGGCGCGGGCGCGCTCGACGACAACTACTCGATCAACATGTTCTCGCTGTTCTTCGACGAGAAGAAGATCCTGCCGTCGATGTACGGGGGCGGGGACGTGCTCCGCTCGTACGAGCGCACCATCGCGCTGTGGCGGGCCGGCCGGGTGGACCTGGCGGGCCTGATCACCCACCGGGTGCACCTCGCCGAGATCAACGACGCCCTCGACCAGATGCGTACGGGTGTCGCCCTGCGCACCTGCATCGAACTCTGAGAGGAATCCGGTAGATGTCACTCCCACTTGAGGGACTGTCCGCGATCGTCACCGGCGCCGGCCGCGGGCTCGGCCGGGCCGAGGCGATCGAGCTCGCGCGGCTCGGGGCGGCCGTGGTCGTCAACGACTTCGGCCAGAGCGGGCGGGACGGCTCAGGAGAGGCCTCGGCCGCCCCGGCGGAGGAGGTGGCCGCCGAGATCCGCGCCGCGGGCGGGCAGGCGGTGGCGCACCTCGGCGACGTGGCCGACTTCGAGCAGGCGCGCGAGCTGGTCGAGCTGGCGGTCAGCAGCTTCGGGAAGCTCGACGTCCTGGTCAACAACGCGGGCATCCTGCGCGACCGGATGGTCTTCTCCATGTCGGAGGAGGAGTGGGACTCGGTCATCCGCGTCCACCTCAAGGGCCACTTCAACACCACCCACTTCGCCTCCGTGCACTGGCGCGAACGCTCGAAGGCGGCGGGCGGACCGGTCTACGGCCGGATCGTCAACACCTCCTCCGAGGCCTTCCTCGGCGGCTCGGCCGGCCAGCCGAACTACGCGGCGGCCAAGGGCGGCATCGTGGGCCTGACGACCTCGACCGCCCTGGCCCTCGCCAAGTACGGGGTGACGGCCAACGCCATCTGCCCGCGCGCCCGGACCCGGATGACGGAGGACGTGTTCGCGGGCTTCCAGGTCCCGGAGGAGGGCAAGCTCGACCCGCTGGCTCCCGAGCACGTCTCGCCGCTCGTCGGCTACCTGGCCTCGCCGGCCTCCGCCAAGGCCAACGGGCAGCTGTTCGTCGTGCACGGCGGGATCGTGGTCGTGATGGAACGCCCGAAGGTGGCCGCCAAGTTCGACACGGGCAAGGAGGCCTTCTCCTACGAGGAGCTGGACGAGCTGCTCACCGCGCACTACGACTCCCGCCCGGCGAACGAGACGTTCGCCGCGGTGGAGGTCCTCGGCCTCAAGCACGACTAGCCGACGGGGCGGAGGGGGCGCTTGTAGTACCGCCACGGGAACCAGCCGGCGCCGACCGGGATCCAGCCTTCCGATTCCATCCGCCGGTGGCGCGCGAGGGAGGGGAGCGTCACCCGGCAGTGTTCCCAGGGGTGGCCGGACGCCTCCACCTCGTGGAAGAAGGGGCCGTAGCCGACCATGTGCCAGCCGTCGCGGCCGGCCTCGTCCAGGGCGGCCATCTCGTTGAACGCGGTCAATCCGCCGAGGGTGCGGCGCTTCGGGGCGTCCGGTCCCTCGGCGGGCGGCGGCGCCGAGCCCGCAGCCTTGCCGGCGAAGCGCTGCTGGGCGGCCTGGCGGCTCACCCCCAGGACGCGGCCCACCGTGTCCCAGCTGTGGCCGGCGGCCCTGGCGCCCTGAACGGCCTCGCGCAGCAGCCGGCTCGCCTCCTCCGCTCCGACGCGCGAGGCGCCCACCAGGCGCAGGTACCCGTGGGGGTCGTGTTCCAGCGAGTCGGCCAGCCCCTCGGGGGCGCCGAGAACGGCTGCGGCGATCCCTTCCCGGATCCGGTCCATCTCCGCAGGGTGGAGCAGCGGTCCGTCGTTCATCGGCGCAGTCCTGCGAGGGGCTCGAGGGCGTCGAGGACTTCCTCGTCGCGGCGCATCCGCTCGGCGTCGGCGGCCGCTGCTCGGGCGGCCAGGCCGGCGGTGCAGGCGATGAGTGCGAGGCCCGCGACGACCAGGGCGACAGTGGCGGCGGTACCGAGGCCGTCGCCGAACACCACCGACAGGGCCGGCAGGCTCACGGCGAGCGGCAGTGCGGCGGCCATGGACGGGGTGGCGGGGAAGGCGATCCGGTGCCGGGCCTTCGAGTTCAAGATCGACATGCGTCAAGGAAACCTTGACACCGTCGAGTTGTCAAGAATTCCTTGACAGCCCTCCGGCCGGTCGTCGACGGCCGCAGCGCTCCCGGCTGCGCGAGAATGATCTGATGACCAGCAGCGACGAGGGCGCCGAGCAGCCCTGGAACCCCCAACGGCAGCGCAGCGCCAACGAGCGGCTGCTGTGGGACCGGCTGCGCTCCGGCGGGGCCGCGTCGCGGGCGCAGCTCGCGCGCGAGACGGGGCTGTCCAAGCCCACCGTCTCCAGCGCGCTCGCCGCCCTCGAACAGGCCGGCCTGGTCCGGGAAGCCGGTACGCACGCGCCCGAGCGGGGCCGGATCGCCGTGCTGTACGCCCCCGATCCGACGGCCGGTTACGCCCTCGGGCTCGACATCGGCCGGAGCTGGCTGCGCGTGGCGCTGGCCGACCTCGACGGCACCGTCGTCGCCCGCTCCGACGTCCGCAACCAGGCCCGCACCGCGAACAGCATGGCCGACCTCGCCGTGTCCGCCGCCCGCGGGCTCGTCGCCGACTCCGGGCTGGACCCGGGCAAGGTCACCCAGGCCGTCGTCGGCACTCCCGGCGTCTTCGACGAGGACGAGCGCCGGGTCCGGTACGCCCAGCAACTGCCCGGCTGGGGCCGCCCGGGGCTGCTCGACCGGATCCGCGACGGGCTCGGCCTGCCCGTCGCCGTCCAGAACGACGCCAACCTCGCGGCGCTCGGCGAGTACACGTACGGCGTCGGCGCGGGCAGCCGGCTCTTCGTCTACGTCATGATCGGGACCGGCCTCGGCATGGGCATCGTCAACGAGGGCCGGCTGTTCACCGGGGCGCACGGCGGGGCCGGCGAGATCGGCTTCCTGCCGTGGCCGGGCCGTCGCGAGCCGGAGCCCGCAGCCGACGGCACGGCCGACAGCACGGCCGACAGCACGGCCGACGGCACGGCCGACAGCATGGAGGACGCCGTCTCGGCCGAGGCCGTGGTCCAGACGGCCCGCGCCCACGGGATGACCGGACCCCTCACCGCCAAGGACGTCTTCGACGCCGCCCGGGCGGGAGACGCGGCCGCCGCCCGGGCGGTGGAACTCGAGGGGGAACGCCTCGCCCACACCGTCGCGGCGGTCTCCGCCGTCCTCGACCCCGACCTCGTCGTCCTCGGCGGCGGCGTCGGCCACAACGCCGACCTGCTGCTGCACACGGTCCGCCAGACGCTGCGCACCCTCACACCGCTGCGGCCGAAGGTGGCGCCGAGCAGCCTGGGGGAGGACGCGGTGCTGCTGGGCGCGGTGGCCACGGCGCTCGACGCGGCCCGCGACCTGGCCTTCGAAGGCCGCTGAGCGGCGGGGAATCCGAGCCCGGCCGCGCCGGCCCGCGGCGCTCCGCTACAGCGGGGCCTGCTGCAGCGGTACGGGCCGCGGCGCCGCCGCCGGCGGCGGGTCCAGCCGGACCGGAGGCGGCGGGGACACCGGCAGGGTCAGGCTCGTGATCCCGCACGGCACCTCGGGGGTGGCGTACGGGAGGTGCAGACGGCCCTCCCGGCTCCACAGCCCGGTGCCGAGCCAGCCGTCGGGCGCGCCGAGCCGGAAGACGTGCCGGTCGGCGGGCCGCCACAGGCCGACCCCACCGTCCTCCAGCCGGAGCGCGACCCCGCAGGTCTCCGGCATCAGGGCCTGGCCCGGCTGCACCGCGAACGGGGTCCCCGACTCCCCGCGCAGGCACTCCGGGAAGCGCACCGGGAGGGAGCTGCCCAGCACCCCCCAGCCCAGGCGCGGTTCGCCCGGGGCGTCCGAGCGGATCAGCAGCAGCCCGCTGTCGGGGTCGGCCAGCAGCAGCCGGTCGTCGCTGCCCTCCGTGATCTGGAGCAGCGGGGACACCTCGCCTCCGCGGCCCAGGTCCACCGCGACGGCCTTGGTGGTGCCGCCCAGCTCGCGGTCCAGCGCCAGCATCCGGCCGCCCCGGTCGAGCCAGACGCCGCCGGAGCACCGGCCCGGGATCCGGGCGACCGGCCCGAAGAGGCCCCCGGCCACCTGCCAGACCGTGGTCCCCGCGTCCGAGGCGGCCAGGGCGAAGGCGCCGTATCCGTCCGGGGACGGGGGCAGCAGGGACACCCGTACGCCGTCGTCCCCGGGCTCCACCGAGCCCAGCGGGAGCTCCCCGGTGCGCGGCCCGGCCGCGGCCCCGCCCGTCGGGTAGAGCAGGGCGAAGGCGTGCCGCTGCGCGACCCGGCGGTGGATCAGCACCCGCCCGTCGGCCAGCGCCAGCACCTGGCTGTCGGCCTCCTCGGGCTGGGCGAGCGGCAGCGGCACCGCGTACGGCTCGGGCCCGGCCAGTGTCCAGCGCTCCGGGTAGCGGGCCTCGCCGTCCCCGGCCAGCCGGGCCGCGTACGAACCGTCCGCGGCGATGGTGAACGGGGCCGCCGTCGTGATCTCGATGGCACAGACAGTCATCCGTGCGTCACCTCCGGGGAGGAAGCTAGTTTTCGCACTTCGGCCCGAACAGCACGACGTTCCCCGCTTCACACATACGGGTGGCCGCCCGGCGGTTCGACTGTGATGGCGGGGGCGATTGTGCTGTGCGATACCGGGGCGTTCAGGGTGGCGGAACTCCTGGGGGGTGGACGTACGGGGGTCCCGGGCGACCGGCACCTCGTACGGACTCTGCCGCTCCCGTACGGACGGTAGCCTTGGCCTGTGCCACGTCTCTCTGAAGTCATCGCCGCGCTGGACGCTCTCTGGCCCCCCTCGCGGGCCGAGCAGTGGGACGCCGTCGGAACCGTCTGCGGCGATCCCGACGCCGAGGTCTCCCGCGTCCTGTTCGCCGTGGACCCCGTGCAGGAGATCGTCGACGAGGCCGTGAAGCTGGGCGCCGACCTGGTCGTCACCCACCACCCCCTCTACCTGCGCGGCACCACCACCGTCGAGGCCGGCACCTTCAAGGGCCGCGTCGTGCACACGCTGATCAAGAACGACATCGCGCTGCACGTCGCCCACACCAACGCGGACACCGCCGATCCCGGCGTCTCCGACGCCCTCGCCGGCGCCCTCGACCTGCGGATCACCGGCCCGCTGATCCCCGATCCCAGCGACCCCGAGGGCCGCCGCGGCCTCGGCCGGATCTGCGAGCTGGACCACCCCGAGACCCTGCGGGCGTTCGCCGCCCGCGCCGCCGCCCGGCTGCCGCAGACCGCGCAGGGCATCCGCGTCGCCGGCGACCCCGACATGCCCGTCCGTACCGTCGCCGTCAGCGGCGGCTCCGGCGACAGCAACTTCGCGGCCGTCCGCGCCGCCGGCGTGGACGTCTACCTCACCGCCGACCTGCGCCACCACCCCGTGTCCGAGGCCCGCGAGCAGAGCCCGCTCGCCCTCGTCGACGCCGCGCACTGGGCCACCGAGTGGCCCTGGTGCGAGCAGGCCGCCGCGCAGCTCGACGCGATCTCCGAGCGCCACGGCTGGGGTCTGCGCACCCACGTCTCGCGCACGGTCACCGACCCGTGGACGGTGCACGCGCCGTCCGTCACACCCCCTTCTATCTCTGGAGCCCCCAACTGAACGCCGAGCCCGCCGACCAGATCCGACTCCTCGACGTCCAGGCCCTGGACGTCCGGCTGTCTCAGCTCGCCCACAAGCGCAAGTCGCTGCCGGAGCACACCGAGGTCGAGTCCCTGACCAAGGACCTGACGCAGCAGCGCGACCTGCTCGTGGCGGCCCAGACGCAGGCGAGCGACGCCGCCCGCGAGCAGACCAAGGCGGAGCAGGACGTCGACCAGGTGCGCCAGCGTGCGGCCCGCGACCAGCAGCGGCTCGACTCCGGCGCGGGCATCTCCGCCCGCGACCTGGCGAACCTGCAGAGCGAGGTCGTCTCCCTCGCCAAGCGCCAGGCCGACCTGGAGGACGTGGTCCTGGAGGTCATGGAGCGCCTGGAGGGCGCGCAGGAGCGGGTCACCGAGCTGACCGAGCGGGTCGCCGCCCTCGAAGCCAAGCTGACGGACGCCACCGCCCGCCGCGACGCGGCCACCGGCGAGCTCGACGCCGAGGCCGCGAAGATCACCAAGGACCGCGAGGTCATCGTCGCCTTGATGCCGGCCGACCTGATGGCCCTGTACGAGAAGATCCGCGTCAAGCAGGGCGGCGTCGGCGCCGCCCGCCTCTACCAGCGCCGCTGCGAGGGCTGCCGCCTGGAGCTCGACATGGCCGAGGTCAACGAGATCAAGGCCGCGGCCCGCGACCAGGTCGTGCGTCACGAGAACTGCGGCCGCATCCTGGTCCGTACGGCCGACTCGGGCATCTGATGCAGAGGCCTGCCCGGTTCGTCGTCGAGGCGGACGGCGGTTCCCGGGGCAACCCGGGGCCCGCCGGCTACGGCGCGGTCGTCCTCGACCCGGCGACGGGCGAGACCCTGGCCGAGCGCGCCGAGTACATCGGCGTCGCGACGAACAACGTGGCCGAGTACAAGGGGCTGATCGCCGGCCTCAAGGCGGCCCGCGAGCTGGCCGCGGACGCCGTGGTCCAGGTGCGCATGGACTCCAAGCTGGTCGTCGAGCAGATGTCGGGCCGCTGGAAGATCAAGCACCCGGACATGAAGCCCCTCGCGGCGGAGGCGGCGACGATCCTGCCGCGCGCGCAGGTCACGTACGAGTGGATCCCGCGCGAGCGGAACAAGCACGCGGACCGGCTCGCCAACGAGGCGATGGACGCGGGCAAGCGCGGCGAGCAGTGGGAGCCGTCGGCGTCCTCGGCGGCCCTGGACACCTCGGCGGCCCGCGCCCTGGCCGCCCCGCCGGCGGGCCCTCCGGGGGATGCGGCGAAGGGGGCCGCGGCCGTACGGGCCGCCCTCGCCTCCACGTCCCGTACGCCGGCCACCGCACCGGTACGCGAGGAGGCCGGAGACGACGCCCTGTTCGCGGAGCCCGGCCCCCCTGCCCCGGTACACGTCCCCGCCCCGGCGGCGCCCCCGGCCCAGGCCCCGGCCACCACGCCGGGCTGGGGCCCCGACATGGGGACCCCGGCGACCTTCGTCCTGCTGCGTCACGGCGAGACGGCCCTCACCCCGCAGAAGCGCTTCTCCGGCAGCGGCGGCGCCGACCCGGAGCTGTCCCCGGCCGGCCGCCGCCAGGCTTCGGCGGTGGCCGGGGCGCTGGCCGCGCGCGGCACCGTCCAGACGATCGTCAGCTCCCCGCTGCGCCGCTGCCGGGAGACCGCGCAGGCCGTCGCGGACCGCCTCGGGCTGGAGGTCACCGTCGAGGAGGGCCTGCGCGAGGTGGACTTCGGCGCCTGGGAGGGCCTGACCTTCGCCGAGGTGCGGGAGCGCTTCCCGGACGACCTCCAGGCCTGGCTGGACTCCCCGAAGGCGGCCCCGACGGGCGGCGGCGAGAGCTTCACGACCGCCACCCGCCGGATCTCGGCGACCCGGGACCGGCTGCTGGCCGAGCACGCGGGCCGCACGGTACTGCTGGTCACGCACGTGACCCCGGTCAAGATCCTGGTCCGCCTGGCGCTGGGCGCGCCGCCGGAGTCGCTGTTCAAGATGGAGCTGTCCGCGGCCTCCCTCTCGGCGGTGGCCTACTACGCCGACGGCAACGCCTCGGTCCGCCTCCTGAACGACACGTCGCACCTGAGGTAGCCGATGGGAAGGCCCCCGCCCCTTGCATTCGCCAGGGGCGGGGGCCTTTCGTACTGCCGCTCAGTAGTGGTACCGGGCCTGGGCGATTTCCACGGCCTCGTCCTTGATCCGGTAGACGAGACGGTGCTCGTCCGTGATTCTCCGGGACCACCATCCGGAGAGGTTCTCCTTGAGCGGTTCGGGCTTTCCGGCCCCTTCGAACGGTGTCCGCTGAATCTCCTGGATCAGCCGATTGATCCTCTTGAGGATCTTCGGATCGGCCGTCGTCCAGGAGGTGTACTGATCCCACGCACGACCGGAGAACACCACCTTCATGCGGCGGACTCATCCGTCGTTTCGATGAGTTCACGCGCCTGCCCGTGGCCGGCGTCGAGTTCTGCGATGGACTCCATGAGGATCTGCGCGTTGCGAGGGGAGCGCAGGAGGTAGACCGTCTCCTGCCAGGACCGGAAGTCCTCGGCGGACATGATGACGACGTCGCCGTGCTCGCGGGAGGTGACCTCTATCGGTTCGTGATCCTCGTTGACCTGGCGAATCAGTGGGTAGAAGCGAGTGCGGGCTTCGTTCGCCGAGATCGGCATGGGGACCTCCCGGTATGCACGAGTCGTACGGATTTACCGTACCAGTCCCCGGTGCGAGACGCGTGAGGGCAAAAAAGAACCTCCCCGGGCCCCGCGAATCCGCAGGTCGGAGAGGTACAGCAGACGAGCCGGCCTGTACGCCGGGTTCTGTCACCCGGTGACCTCGCGGTCGCCGGGGAGACGGCCATCCATCTAGGACCGGCGTTGCCGCCGGCCTCGTGCGGTCTACCCGCGAACTCGGGCGGGCAGCCCTCGAGCGTTCGCGCAGACCCGTCCGGGGACGGATCCTCTTGACCTTGCTCCGGGTGGGGTTTACCTAGCCGCCTGGGTCACCCCAGGCGCTGGTGGTCTCTTACACCACCGTTTCACCCTTACCGAGGACCGAAGCCCCCGGCGGTTTGTTTTCTGTGGCACTGTCCCGCGGGTCACCCCGGGTGGCCGTTAGCCACCACCCTGCCCTGTGGAGCCCGGACGTTCCTCGGCGGGATCCGGGATCCCGACGCGGCCGCCCGGCCGACTCGTCTGCCGTGGCGACCATGTTACCGGCTGTGCCACGCGCGGCTTGACCTTGACGCAGCGGCAGGGTTTCTACTGGGCGCATGCGGATCGGAGAGATCGCCGCGCTGGTCGGGGTCACCACCCGGGCCATCCGGCACTACCACCACGTCGGCCTGCTTCCGGAGCCGGAGCGCAGGTCCAACGGGTATCGCGCGTACGGCGTGCGCGATGCCGTCCTGCTGGCGCGCGTGCGCCGGCTCACCGAGCTCGGGCTGAGCCTCGACGAGGTGCGGGACGTCCTCGCGGACGACGCCGGGCGCGATCTGGCCGACGTACTCGAGGAGCTCGAGGCCGACCTGGCCCGGCAGGAGGCCGAGCTGGCCGAGCGCCGGCGCCGGCTCGCCGTGCTGCTGGCCGCGCCGCCCGGGGAGACCGATCCGGTCTCGCCCGCGCTCGCCGCGCTGCTCGCCAAGGCCCCGAAGACGGCCTCGCCGAGCGCCGCGATGGACCGCGAGCACCTGACGCTGCTCGACGTGTCCGGCGCCGCCGGCGAGGAGCTCTACGCCGCGCTCGCCCCGCTGGTCGCCGATCCGTCCGTACTCGCCCTGTACGAGCGGCTGGACGAACTGGCCGACGCGCCGGTCGACGACCCGCGGATCCCGGTGCTCGCCGCCGAACTGGTGGCTGCCGTCACCGACGAGGCGTTCGCGGCGATCCCGGCCGACGGGCGGCCGGCCGGCGAGGGGTTCACGATCGCCCTGCTCGCCGAGTACGCCCCCGCGCAGGCGGAGGTCGTCCGCCGGGTGATGGAGGCGTTCATGGAGAGGGGCAGGAGATGAGCGGCGTACGGATGGCGCGGTGGGAGGCCGTGCGCGCCGTCGTACCCGCGCCCGTGCGCAAACTGCTGATGCACGAGCTGCGCGCCATGGCCTCGCTGGCGCGGTGGGCGCTGCGCCGGCCGCCGCACGGGGTGGGCGCGGGCGAGCTCGCCGCGCGGTACACGGGACCGCAGACCGCCATGATGTACGGCTTCCTGTTCGTATCGGTCGTCGAGACCGTCGCGCTGGCCTTCCTGATCCCGTGGCCGGCCGTGCACCGGGTGGTGCTGGTCCTCGACGCGTACGGGGTGCTGCTGGTGCTGGCGATGCACGCCGCCTGCGTGACCCGGCCGCACGTGGTCCGCCGGGACGGCTCCCTGCGGATCCGCTACGGGGCCTTGTTCGACCTCACCGTCCCGCCGGACGCGGTGGCCTCGGCCCGGGTGGACCGGCGCTACCCGGAGGGCCGGCTCGTCACCCTCTCCGAGGACGGGGTGCTCGACCTGATCGTGGGCAGCCAGACCACGGTGACCCTGGAGCTGACCCGTCCGCTCCCGTTCACCCGCCCGCTCGGCTCCCGGGCCGAGGCCCGCACCATCCGCTTCCACGCCGACGACCCGCGCACGCTGGTGGCCGCACTGCGGCAACCCGCACCCCCGTGACGGGCTGCCGCACTGCGCCGGGACCCTCCGGGGGGATGAGGAGTCGTACCCCGTAGCGTGGCGGGCCGCGGCGGCCCCGTCTTGTCAAAAACGGCACGCACAGGCAGTTCACGGCAGCCCGCGACGACGGCCGTCACAGCGGGGCGGCTCCTGCGGTGAGCAGCACGCTGGTGATCCGGCCCGGCAGCCGGTCCAGGGCCGAGCCGGGCGGCAGCCCGCCGCGCAGGGCGGCGAGCCGGGCGGGAGCCAGCCCGGTCATGGCCTTCACGTCGCGGCCGAAGTGGGCCTGGTCGTGGTACCCGCAGGCCACCGCGACGGCGGCCGGCGCCATCCCGGCCGCCAGCAGCCGCAGCGCGTGCTGGAGCCGGAACACCCGGGCGACGCCCTTGGGGGACAGGCCGACCTGTTCGCGGAAGCGGGCCCGCAGCGTCCGGGCGCTCCAGCCGGTCTCGGCGGCCGCCCGGGCCAGCGAGCCGCTGTCGGCCCACAGCCGGGCCAGCGCCCCGCGCACCTCGGGCGCGACGCGCGGACCCCGGTCCAGGCGGGTGGTGAACACCGCGTCGAGCAGGTCGAAGCGTTCGGGCCAGGTGCCCAGCGCCTGGAGCCGCTCGGCGAGGTGCCGGCCGGCGGGCCCGAGCACCTCCGCGGGATCCACCCGCGTCTCCCCGAAGTGCGCCATCGGGATGCCGAACAGCCGGTAGGCGCCCAGCGGGCTCATGTTGACCTCCAGCCCGTGCACCGCGCCCTCGTGCACGCCGATCGCCCAGCCGGTGCGCGGGCCGCTGATCAGGGCCCCGGAGGCGGGCCGCAGCCGCGCGGGCGGCTCCTGCCCGCCCCGGCCGACCCACAGGCCCTCGCCGAAGGGGAAGACGAGCGTCACGTGGCCGGTGGGGAGCTCGAGCCGGCGCCGGGGCGCGGTGAACTCCGTACGGAATCCGGTGTAGTTGACGATGTGGGGGCGCAGCGCGGCGGCGGGCCTGCGGCGGCTCGCGCCCGCGGGCGAACCCGAGGGCGAACGCGGGGGTGCACCCGCGGGCGCGCCCGGTGCGGCCGGCCGTACGGACATGTCGACGGAACCCATCGCCGGCCCTCCCCACCTGCTGCGCAGATGATGACAGGCGGCGAGCGGGCGGGCCATAGCCGGCGGGCGATCCGAAGCAGTCGGCGGAGCCGGGCACGTCGCCCCGTCCCGTCATGCCGGGGCGAACAGCACCTTCGCCCGGCCCGGGTCGGCCTCCGTCAGCCGGACCCGGATGCGGTCGCCCAGCGGCAGGTGCGCGGACGGCGATTCGACGCGGCCGACCACCGCCGGCTCCTCCAGGTGGACCGTGCCCACCTGCGGTTCGTGGTCCTTGACGTCGATCACGGTCGCCTCGAAGGTCTCGCCGACGTGGTCCTTCAGCAGGGCCGCCTCGACGAGGTCCACGCACTCCCGCTCTGCCGTGTTGGCCAGCTTGCTCCCGTCGGCCATCCGCTGCGGGAGGGCGTCCAGTGCGGACAGCGCCCACGGCGGGGGCTCGGCCCCCGCCACCGCCGCCACGCACAGCTCGCCGGAGTACCGGTCGACGAGCCGGCGCAGCGGGGCGGTGCAGTGCGCGTACGGGGCCGCCACCGCGGCGTGCAGGACGGGGTCCGGGGTCGCGCCGCCGGTGAAGACGGTGTAGCCCGCCCCGCGCAGGAGGGCCGTGCACTCCTGGAGGAACGCGGCGTGGGCGGGGAGGTGGGGGTCCAGGGTGCGCACGAGTTCTGCGTACGGCATGTGGTGCGGCCAGTCGATCCGCAGGGCGGTGGCGGTGCGCCGCAGCCGGCCGACCGCCCCGTCGGGGGCGCTGGGGAGGGTGCGCAGGATGCCGGCGCCGGCGGCGAGCATGAGGTCGGCGGCGGCCATGCCGGTCATCAGGGAGATCTGCGCGTTCCAGCCGTCCGCCGGGAGCGGGGCCCGGTAGGTGAGGCTGTACGAGCCGTCCCGCGCGACGATCTCCTGCTCGGGCACGTTCAGCGAGACGCCGCCGCGCTCCTGCTCCAGCGTTTCGCGGAGCCGGCCGATGTCCTCGAGGAGGGCGACGGGTTCCTCGGCGGTCCCGGAGTCGATGGCCTGCTGGACGCCGTCGTAGTCCAGCCTGGCCCGGCTGCGGACCAGGGCGCGGCGGACCTCGGTGGTCTCCACGCGGCCGGCGGAGTCCAGGTCGAACCGCCACAGCAGCGCCGGGCGGGTCTGGCCGGGCAGCAGGCTGGCCGCGCCTTCCGAGAGCACGGCCGGATGCAGGGGGACCTTGCCGTCGGGGAAGTAGAGGGTGGTGACGCGGCGGTGTGCCTCGGCGTCGAGGGCGCCGCCGGGGGTGACGAACGCGGCGACGTCGGCGATGGCGTAGTGCACGCGGTAGCCGCTGCCGTTCGGGCGCTTCGCCAGGTGCATGGCCTGGTCCAGGTCGCGGGAGGCCGGCGGGTCGATGGTGAACAGGGGGACGCCGGTGGCGTCGAGGTCCGGGAGTCGCGGACTGCGGACCGCCTGCTCGGCCTCGGCGAGCACGGGGGCCGGAAACTCCCCGGGCACGCCCAGGCCGGCCCGCAGCTCACGCAGCGCGGCCCGCAGGGCGGCCCCGTCCGGTCCGGTCATGTGCATATGACGGCGTGGCATGGGTCGAGCGTAGGGCCGGTGGCTCGGGGCGGCACGGCGAGAGCCTTACCCTGGCTCGGGGGCCGCACCCCCTGCGCCGTGTCGTACTGAAGGAGAACCACCGTGCTCGTGCTGCTGCCGCCGTCCGAGGGAAAGGCCGCCGGCGGCTCCGGCGCGCCCCTGTCGCCGGAGACGCTGTCGCTGCCCGGACTGGCCGAGGCGCGGGCGGCCGTGCTGGCGGAACTGGTCGAGTTGTGTGCGGGGGACGAGCTGAAGGCCCGCGAGGTGCTCGGCCTGAGCGAGGGGCTGCGCGGCGAGGTGGCGAAGAACGCCGGGCTGCGGTCGGCGGTGGCCCGGCCGGCGGGGGAGATCTACACCGGCGTGCTGTACGACGCGCTGGGCCTGGCGGACCTGCCGGCGGGCGCGCGGGCGCTGGCGGAGCGGTCGCTGCTGGTGTTCTCGGGGCTGTGGGGTGCGGTGCGGGTGACGGACCGGATCCCCTCGTACCGCTGCTCGATGGGCGTGAAGCTGCCGGGGCTGGGTGCGCTGGGGGCGTACTGGCGGGAGCCGATGGCGGCGGTGATGCCGGCTGCGGCGGGGGACGGGCTGGTGCTGGACCTGCGGTCGTCGGCGTACGGGTCGGCGTGGAAGCCCAAGGGCGAGGTGGCGGGGCGGACGGCGACGGTGCGGGTGCTGCACTCGCAGGTGGTGGACGGGGTGGAGAAGCGGTCGGTGGTGAGCCACTTCAACAAGGCGACGAAGGGCCGGCTGGTGCGGGAGCTGCTCGTGGCCGGGGCCGTCCCCTCGACCCCGGCGGACCTGGTCACGGCGCTGCGCGACCTGGGCTACACGGTGGAGGCCGAACCCCCGGCCAAGCCGTCCAAGGCCTGGTCCCTGGACGTGGTGGTCACCCAGATCCACTGACCCCCGCCGGTCCGGGTTCCGGCCCGCCGGGTCAGCGGCTCAGGGGCCAGGCTGCCGACGGGGTCCGGTCGGACGCGACCGCGTACGTGGCGCAGGCGTCCGTCAGGGTTTCCAGGAGGGTCAGGGGGTCCGGGAGCGGGTGCTCCATGCCGCGGATCCAGGTCACCGCCAGGTCACCGGGAAGGGCGGCCGGGGGGACCAGGACGTAGCTGCCGCGGCAGTGCCAGCGCAGGCCCGGGTGCTCGTCCATCGTCTCCGGGTGGCAGTCCAGCTCGCACGGCCACCACTCGTCCTCGTCCTCGGGGGTGCCGCGCGTCGCCGTGAAGAAGAGCATCCGGGCCTGGTCGCCCGTACCGCCCGATTCCGCGACCGGTCCGACCTCGACGCCCGCCGCCAGCAGGCGGGCCAGCGCGCTCGCGCCGGCCTCGAGCGGGACGTCCAGCACGTCGTGGACCATGCCCGTCGCGGTGACGAAGTTCGCCTGGGGCTGGTTGCGCGCCCAGCGTTCGATCTGCGCGCGGTCGGTCGTCGACTGCGTCTGCCAGGCGAAGGAGAGGGGGTGCCGCGCGGGCGTGGGACAGCCGATCCGCTCGCACGAACACCGGTAGCCGGCGGGGTGGGCGGCGGGGGCGAGCGGCAGGCCCGCGGCGGCCACGGCCAGCAGCAGGGCCTCGCGTGCGCGCTCGGGATCTTCGGGGGAGGGTTTGGGCCGCCGGCGCAGCCACTGGGAAATCCTGCTCTGCTCGCCGCGTTTGACGCGGCCGGACTCAGACCCCATCTATCCCCTCACCTCACCGTTTCCCCGGCAGACCCTCACATGGTCCCACCATCCTGCGGTCCGGGTGACCGCTCTCCCCAACCGGGGGGTGGGGGAGAGGTGCCGGCTGTACGCCGATGAGTAGGCGGAATACCGTCACATAGCCGTGAAATTCGGCCAATTGTCCCCGGGTGGACGCCGGCCCGTCAGCCCTCGGTGACCTTCGCCACCCCGCCCAGCACCCGGTCCACCAGTGCGTCCGCATAAGCGTGCGTCAGCGGCGCCGTCCGCAGCAGCCAGCGGTACGTCAGCGGCCCGACCAGCATCTCCACCGTCAGGCGCAGGTCCACGTCCGCCGCGAGCTGCCCGGCCTCCCGGGCCGCGCGCAGCCGTTCCTCGTACAGGGCGAGCTGCGGCTCCAGCAGTTGCTCGGTGAAGCGGGCGCCCAGCTGCGGGTCGGTCGCCCCGGCGGCGGTCAGGGCGCGGGTGGGGGCGTCGTACTTCTCGTCGTTGAACTGGTCCACCGTCATCCGCAGCACCAGCTTGAGGTCTGCCGCGAGGTCCCCGGTGTCCGGGAAGCCCGACCAGCCGGCCTCGGTCTCCGCGTCCCCGAAGAGGGCGAGCGAGGCGTCCAGCAGGACCGCCGCCTTCGACGGCCACCACCGGTAGATGGTCTGCTTGCCGACGCCCGCGCGGGCGGCGATGGCCTCGATGGTCAGCTTGTCGTAGCCGACCTCTCCGACCAGGGCGAGCGCCGCGTCGAGGATGGCCCGCCGGGAGCGGTCGCTGCGGCGGGCGGGGTCAGGGGCTCTGCCATCGGACGTTCTGCTGTTCATTCGGACAAATTATCAACGCGGGACGTCTCGTCTTTGTGTCATTCCGTAAACCACCCAATCAGTTCACTGCGCGGTTTCCCTTGAGGAGAGACGATTCTCTCGACATCTCTCGTGAGCCGTGAGGAGCCTTCTTTGCGCAGAGTCGCCACACCCCGGCGCTACTTGATGTGCCCACCCGCACACTTCAAGGTCACGTACTCCATCAACCCGTGGATGGACCCCACGAAACCGGTGGACCTGCCCCTCGCACACGCCCAGTGGGAAGACCTCCGGGACCGCTACCGCTCCCTCGGCCACACCGTCGAGACGCTCGTACCGGACCCCGGGCTGCCCGACATGGTCTTCGCCGCGAACGGCGCCCTCGTCGTCGACGGCCGGGTGCTCGGCGCCCGGTTCGCCTACCCGGAGCGCGCCGCCGAGGCGGAGATCCACCTGGACTGGTTCCGGTCCCACGGCTTCGAGCACGTCCACGAGCCGTCCCATGTCAACGAGGGCGAGGGCGATTTCGCCGTCACCGCCAGCTACATCCTGGCCGGCCGGGGCTTCCGCTCCAGCCCGCTCTCGCACGACGAGGCGCAGGAGTTCTTCGGCCGGCCGGTCATCGGCCTCGACCTGGTGGACCCGCGGTACTACCACCTGGACACGGCGCTGTGCGTGCTCGACGGCGACGAGGTCATGTACTACCCGCCGGCCTTCTCGGCCGGCAGCCGGGCGGTGCTCGGGCGGCTGTTCCCGGACGCGCTGATCGCCGGCGACGAGGACGCGATGGCCCTCGGCCTGAACGCCGTCTCGGACGGCCGGCACGTCCTGCTCCCGCAGGCGGCGACCGGGCTGTTCGCACCCCTGCGGGACCGGGGCTTCGAGCCGATCCCGATGGACCTGGGCGAGCTGCTCAAGGGCGGCGGCAGCGTGAAGTGCTGCACCCAGGAGCTGCGGATGTAGCGCCGCGGGCCGGTTACGAGGTGGCCGCCGGCGGCCACTCCTGGCCCCAGTCGGCGTCCCGCGCCGCCTTGTACAGGTCACCGTGGCGCTTGGTCACGTTGACCCGGGTCAGGCCCTCGCCCTGCGGACCGCACAGGTCCAGCAGGACGAGCCCCTTGCGGATCTGCGGCCTCCGCGTGATCCGGGAGGGGGCCGGCTCCACCGGGAAGCGGGTGGCGGCCACGTAGCTGAACTTCTCGTCCTCGTACGGGAGGGACCCGCCCTTGACCTGCCGGTGCAGGGAGGACCGGCTGACCCGCGCCGAGAAGTGGCACCAGTCCTGCCCGACCTCGATCGGGCAGGTGCCGTCGTGCGGGCACGGGGCGGCGACCTTCAGCCCGGCTCCGATCAGCTGGTCGCGGGCCTCGCGGATGCGCAGGTACCCCTCGGGCGTGCCCGGCTCGATCAGCACCACGGCCTGCCCGGCGCGGGCCGCCTCGGCGACCACGGCCCGGCGGGCCTCCGGCGTGAGCTCGCCGAGTACGTACGACACCGTCACGAGGTCCGCATCGGGCAGGGCCAGCCCGGATCCGATGACGGCCCGCCGCCACTCGGCGGCGCGCAGCACCTCCGAGCCGGAGGACGCCGCGAGCTCCTTGCCGAGGGCCAGCGCCGGCTCCGCCCAGTCCAGGACCGTGGTGCCGCGCGGGCCGTCCCAGACGGCGTCCACCGCCCAGGTCGCCGCGCCCGTGCCGCCTCCCACGTCGACGTGGGAGGCCGGGGACCACTGCGGCGCGGCCTCGGCGAGCGCGTCCAGGGCGGACCGTACGGCCTCGAACGTGGCCGGCATCCGGTACGCCGCGTACGCCGCCACGTCGGAGCGGTCGCGCAGGACGGGCGCGTCGGTCGGGGTCCGGCCGCGGTAGTTGGCGATCAGCCGCTCGACGGCGGCGGTGGCCTGCTTCGGCGGGAGCCCGTCGAGCAGCCCGCCCAGCGCGGACCGGAGGGTTGCGGCGGTGGTCGGGACGGAGGCGGAAGCGGAGGCGTTCACCTGGGAAGTTTACGGCGCCCGGAACATCCCGGACGCCGTCGGGAGGGCCGCCCGGGCTCCCGCCCCGCCCCTGCGCTCAGACTGCGGACTCCCGGTTCTGCCAGGGCCGGCACATGCCGGCGAAGCAGGCGGCCGCCAGCAGCGAGCAGACCAGCTGGACCACCGCCATCGGCACCGCCGTGCCCTCGCCCGCGATCCCGACCAGAGGCGAGGCGATCGCCCCGACCAGGAAGGAGGAGGTGCCCAGCAGCGCCGAGGCCGACCCGGCCGCGTGCGGGGTGCGCATCAGCGCCAGCGCGTTGGTGTTCGGCAGCACCACGCCCATCGCCGACATCAGCACGAACAGCGCGGCGGCGATCGGGACCAGCCCGACCTCCCCGAACACCCCGGCCGCCATCAGCAGCAGCGCCACCGAGGCGGCGGTGATGACGGCGATCCCGCCCGCCAGCACCTTGTCCAGGCGGACCCGGCCGACCAGCAGCTTCCCGTTGACCTGCCCGGCGGCGATCAGGCCGACCGAGTTGAGGCCGAACAGCAGGCTGAAGGCCTGCGGCGAAGCCCCGTAGATCTCCTGCACGACGAAGGGCGAGGCGGAGATGTACGAGAAGAGCGTGGCGAAGGCGAAGCCGCCGGCCAGGGTGTACCCGGCGAAGACCCGGTCGGCGAGCAGCCCTCGCATGGTCCGCAGTGCGGAGCCCACGCCGCCGGTCTGCCGCTGCTCCGGCGGCAGGGTCTCGCCGAGGCTGCGCCAGACGACGAGGGTGAGCAGGGCGCCGACGGCCGTGAGGACCACGAACACCCCGCGCCAGTCGGAGAAGCGGAGCACCTGGCCGCCGATGAGCGGGGCGACGACCGGGGCCACGCCGGATATGAGCATCAGTGTGGAGAAGAACCGGGCCATCTCGACCCCGTCGTACAGGTCGCGCACGACGGCCCGGGCGATGACGACCGCGGCCGATCCGGCCAGGCCCTGGAGCAGCCGGAAGCCGATCAGCAGCTCGGCGGTCGGGGCGAGCGCGCAGATCGCGGTGGCGAGGACGTAGACGACCATGCCGGTCAGCAGGGGCCGGCGGCGGCCCCACTTGTCGCTCATCGGGCCGATGACGAGCTGGCCCAGCGCCATGCCGGCGAGGCATGCGGTGAGGGTGACCTGGATGGTGGCCGCCGGGCTGTCCAGGGCGTCCGTGACCTCCGGCAGGGCCGGCAGGTACATGTCCATGGACAGCGGGGGGAGGGCGCTGAGCCCGCCGAGTATGAAAGTGACGAGCAGTCCGGTACGGCGGGCAGCCGTGAGCGGTGCGGAAGCGGTCTGCGGTGCGGAAACGGTCTGCTGCGCGGAAGCGGTCTGCGGTGCGGAGGGCGTCTCGGGCGACGGCTCGTGCGAGGGGGCCGTCGCGGGGCCTCTCTCCGGCATGCGGAACTCCAGTCTTTTCGTCGTCTTTTCACACCCCCGACCGACCCATGCTCTCAGCTGTCGGAACGTCCGTGGAGCGATGCGACATGTGACGTACCCTGCGGCCCCATGAACGCAAGTGGGAAGAAGATCGCCCTGGTCACCGGAGCGGGCTCCGGCATCGGCCGCTCAGTGGCCCTGACCCTGGCCGCCGCCAGCTGGTCGGTTGCCGTGGCCGGCCGCCGGACCGAACCGCTGGAGGAGACGGCGAAGGCGGCCGGAGCCGGCGCGGACGTGCTGTGCGTACGGGCGGACGTGAGCGATCCGCAGGACGTGGCCGCGCTGTTCGCCGCGGTCCGCGAGCACTACGGGCGCCTCGACCTCCTGTTCAACAACGCCGGGACCTTCGGCCCGGGCGGGGTCCCGCTGGAGGACCTCACGTACGAGGCCTGGCGCTCGGTGGTCGACGTCAACCTGACCGGGTCCTTCCTGTGCGCGCAGGCGGCATTCCGCCAGATGAAGGCACAGGACCCGCAGGGCGGCCGGATCATCAACAACGGCTCGATCTCCGCGCACGTGCCGCGGCCGAACTCGGTCGCCTACACCGCGACCAAGCACGCGATGACGGGCCTGACGAAGTCGCTCTCGCTGGACGGGCGCCCGTACCGGATCGCCTGCGGGCAGATCGACATCGGCAACGCGGCCACCGAGATGACCGAGCGGATGCAGACCGGGATCCTCCAGGCGAACGGGCAGCTGGCGGTGGAGCCGGTGATGGACGCCGCCGACGTGGCGCGCACGGTGCTGCACATGGCGGATCTGCCGCTGGAGGCGAACGTGCAGTTCGCGACGGTGATGGCGACGACGATGCCGTACATCGGGCGCGGCTGATCCGGCGGCCGGTGCCGGCCGGACGGGCCTGCCGGAGCCACGGGAATGCGGGCGCGGGGACGGGAGTTGGAGTGATCATGACTGAGGTGCTGCGTTACACCGCCTTCTCCGACGACCCGGCAGGCGGCAATCCCGCCGGGGTCGTCCTCGATGCGACCGGGCTCGACGAGGCCGACATGCTGGGCATCGCCGCCGAGCTGGGCTACAGCGAGACGGCCTTCCTCACCGCCCCGCCGGAGGGCCTCGGCGGGGAGGCCGGACGGGCCTTCACCGTGCGTTACTTCAGCCCGAAGGCGGAGGTCCCGTTCTGCGGGCACGCCACCGTGGCCACCGCCGTCGCGCTGGGCGAGCGGATCGGGCCGGGCGAGCTGGTCTTCGCGACTCCCGCGGGCACGGTGCCGGTGTCGGTCACCGGGGACGCGGAGGGCGGCCTGCGGGCCGTCCTGACCAGCGTCGAACCGCACGTCGAGGACGTCGACCCGGCCGACCTCGCCGAGGCGCTGGCCGCGCTGGACTGGCCGGAGGCCGACCTGGACCCGGCCATCCCGCCCCGGATCGCCTACGCCGGAAACCGCCACCTGGTGCTCGGCGCCGCCACCCGGGCCCGGCTCGCGGACCTCGCGTACGACTTCCCCCGGCTCGAGGCGCTCATGCATCGCCTGGACCTGACCACCGTCCAGCTGGTGCACCGGGCGGGCCCGGACCTGTTCGACGTACGGGACCCCTTCCCGGTCGGCGGCGTCGTCGAGGACCCGGCGACCGGAGCCGCCGCGGCCGCCTTCGGGGCGTACGCGCGCGAGCTGGGCCTGGCCCCGGCGGACGCGGTGCTCACCCTCCGCCAGGGCGAGGACATGGGCCGCCCCGGAGTCCTGACGGTGGAACTCCGCACCGGCGACCCCCGGGTCCGGGTGGGCGGCAGCGGGGTCCGCATCGCCTGAGCCCGCCCCGCGCGCGGTGCGGGTGCCGACATGCCGAAGGGGCCCGGATCATCCCGATCCGGGCCCCTTGCACAGGTTTACGAGCTGCTGGTCCCGGCCTCCGCGGAGACCGCCTCCGCCGGAGCCGGCGCAGCCGTCGTACGGCCGAGCACCCCGAGGAACAGGAGCAGCGTCGGCACCAGGTACAGCAGCCACACCGCGACCTGGAGCCAGGTCGGGTCCGGCTGGAAGTTGAACGTGCCCTTCAGCAGCGTCCCGTACCAGCTGTCCGGCGGGACCGCCGAGGTGACGTCGAAGGCCTTGTTCATGAGGCCGGGCAGGAACTCGGCCTCCTGGAGGTCGTGGACCCCGTACGCGAGCACGCCCGCGGCGACCACGACCAGCATCCCGCCGGTCCAGGTGAAGAACTTGGACAGGTTGATCTTCAGCGCGCCGCGGTAGAACAGCCAGCCCAGCAGGATCGACGAACCGATCCCGAGCAGCACGCCCACCAGCGGACCCGCACCGTTCCCGGCCGCGTGCACCGACCGCCACACGAACAGCGAGGTCTCCAGACCCTCCCGGCCGACGGCCAGGAACGCCGTCGTCACCAGGGCGCCCGTGCCCATCGCGAGGGCCGCGTCGAGCTTGCCCTGCAGCTCGGCCTTCATGTGCCGCGCGGTGCGCTTCATCCAGAAGACCATCCACGTCACGAGGCCCACCGAGATGATCGACAGGCTGCCGCCGATCGCCTCCTGCGCCTGGAACGTCAGTTCCGAGGTGCCGAATTCGAGCCCCGCGCCGAAGGCCAGGCTGAGCGCGGCCGCGAGGCCGACGCCGAGCCACAGCGGCCCCAGCTTGTCCTTGTTCCCGGTCTTCACCAGGTACGCGATGAGGATGCAGACGACCAGACTGGCCTCGAGCCCCTCGCGCAGGCCGATCAGATAGTTGCTGAACACGTCGGTTCCTTTCCGTGCCGCCGGAACTACGCGAACAGCGCCCGGCCCCACCAGTCGTCCTTGTCGCGGACGCCCGGCGGGATGGCGAAGACGGCCGAGCTGACGTGCTGGATGTACTCGTTGAGCACGTCGCTCTTGGCCAGGTTGCGCTGGATCGGGACGAAGCCCTTGCGGACGTCCCGCTGGTAGGCGAGGAAGAACAGGCCCGCGTCGAGCCGGCCCAGGCCGTCCGTGCCGTCGGTGAACGAGTAGCCGCGGCGCAGGATCGTGGCACCGTTGTTGGTGTCCGGGTGCGCGAGGCGGACGTGCGCCTCCGGCTTCATCGCCTTCAGGAACGGCTCGTCGCGCTCCTTCGACTTGCCGACCGGCGCGCCCTCGGCCTTGTCCCGGCCGAAGATGTCCTCCTGCTCCTGGAGCGGAGTGCGGTCCCAGATCTCGATGTTCATGCGGATGCGGCGGGCGACCAGGTACGAGCCGCCGGCCATCCACGCCGAGCCGTCCTTGGCCTCGTCCGCGACCCACACGTGCTTGTCGAGGGCGGCGGTGTCGGTGCCGGAGATGTTCCGGGTGCCGTCCTTGAAGCCCATCATGTTGCGCGGGGTCTGCTCGTCCGGGGTGGTGGACGAGGTCTTGCCGAAGCCGAGCTGGGACCAGCGCACCGCGGTCTTGCCGAAGCCGATGCGGGCGAGCTGGCGGATGGCGTGCACGGCGACCTGGGGGTCGTCGGCGCAGGCCTGCACGCAGAGGTCGCCGCCGCTCTTGGCCGGGTCCAGGTTGTCGCCGGGGAACGCCTCCAGGTCGATCAGCGCCTCGGGGCGCCTGCCCTCCAGGCCGAACCGGTCCTTGGCGAACAGGCCCGGTCCGAAACCGACGGTGAGGGTGAGGCGGGACGGCTTGAGGCCGAGCGCCTCGCCCGTGTCGTCCGGCGGGGCCTGCGGCAGGCCGCCGACCGCGCCCTCGCCGACGGGGAGTCCGGCGGTCATCCGCTCGGCCGCCCGCGTCCAGTCCTTCAGGAGCTGGACGAGCTCCGCACGGTCCTTCGTCTTCACGTCGAACGCGGCGAAGTGCAGCCGGTCCTGGACGGCGGTGGCGATACCGGCCTGGTGCTTGCCGTGGAACGGCACGGCGGAGCCGCTGAGCGCAGCCGGAACCGCGTCCGTGGTGTCGGTGAGCGCGGCGACCGTACCGCCCGCCGCCGCGGCGCCGAGCGCGAGCCCGGCACCGCCCCAGCCGAGCACGGCCCGGCGGGAAGGCCCGCCGGTTGCCTCACCGGCTGCGTCCGCGGTGGCCGCGCCGGTGGTGTTGGTGTCGTCAGACATGTCCGTTACCCCTGATCCGCGTTACTTGGCGACTGCGGCGGCAAGCTTGGACAGCGGCTCCCCGAGGGCGCTGACCGCGTCCGAGAGCTCCTTGCGCTGGTCCGGGCCGACGGTCTCGTACGACGTGAACTCGTAGCCGTTCTTGTCGGCGCGGTACTTGTCGAGCAGCGTGTTCATCGCGGCGAACTGCTTGTCCAGCTCCGCCGACAGGGCCGGGTCGTTCTTCGCGGCGACCGGCTTGAGCAGCTCGTACGCCTTCTGGGCGCCCTCGACGTTGGCCTTGAAGTCGACCAGGTCGGTGTGGCTGTAGCGCTCTTCCTCACCGGTGACCTTGCCGCTGGCGACCTCGTCCAGCAGCTCCTTGGCACCGTTCGCCATCGAGGTGGGGGTGATCTCCGCCTGGCCGACCTTCTTCTGCCAGTCGGTGAGGTCGGTGATCAGCGTGTCGGCGAGCTTCTTCTCGTCGTCGCCGATCTTGTTGTCGACCCACAGGGCCTTCTCCAGGCGGTGCCAGCCGGTCCAGTCCTTCGCCGGGTCCTGGCCGGCCTCCAGGCCGTCCTCGCGGACGTCGACCTTCGGGTCGATGTCGCCGAAGGACTCGGCGACCGGCTCGGTGCGCTCCCAGCCGATGCGGGACGCGGCGTACGCCTTCTTGGCGGCCTCGACGTCGCCGGCCTTGACCGCGTCCGCGAAGGCCTGCGCCTTCGGGAGGGTCTGGTCGGCCTGCTCCTGCACGTACTTGCGGTACTCGGCGACCGCGGCGTCCAGCTCGGGGCTGCGCTTCTCGACGGCGCCGTTGCCCGTGGCCTTGACCTTCTGCCGGATGCCGTCGCCCTTCATGCCGGGCTTGCAGGCGATCTCGTAGTCGCCGGCCTTGATCTCCGCGGTGATGGAGGCCTTGGTGCCGGGGCCGATGTTCTCGCGCTCGGCGACGATGCGGTCGTCCGGGAAGAGGACGTAGACCTCGGTGACCTTGGAGCCCTTGTTCTCGACCTCGAGGGTGACCTTGCCGGCCGGGAACTCCGTCTTGGAGACCTCGCAGGCGCTGTCGGAGGCGGCGATCTTGACGGCCCCGTCGCCAGCGCCGCTCTTCTCGGCGCAGCCGGTGACTGCGGTGAGCGCGGCCACGGCGGCGACCGCGGTGAGGACGGTGAGGCGGGCGGGACGCATGCGGGCTCCTGGCTGTCTGGCGTTCGGCAGACGGCCGCCCCGATCAGAAGGGACGGCCGGTGAGGCGGACCTAACTTAACCGAGGCTTACCTGACCCATGCCCGCGCGTCCAGTGATTCAGGCCACACCTACGACCGCCGGACACGGGGCCGTCACGGCGCCTTCAGGGCCAACCCATGGGAAGGTCAAGTGGAAGTCAAGTCCAAGTGACCGTTCGGTACGGCGGAAGGGGCCGCGTCCCGTACGGGGATCACAAGCGGAACCCCGGTACGCGGATGCGGGAGGACCTCGACGGTCTGCCGGTAGACCCGGCTCAGCAGATCGGCCCCGAACACCTCGGCCGGCGGTCCGTCCGCCGCGATCCGCCCCTCGTGCAGAACGGCGGCCCGGTCCGCGTACGCGGCGGCCAGGCCCAGGTCGTGCAGGACGACCACCACCGCGTCCCCGGCCGCGGCCCGCTCCCGGCAGATCCGCAGCACCAGCTCCTGGTGGCGCAGGTCCAGGGCCGCGGTCGGCTCGTCGAGCAGCAACAGCGGGGCCTGCTGGGCCAGTACGCGGGCCAGCGCGACCCGGGCCCGTTCGCCGCCGGAGAGCGCGGAGAAGGGGCGGGCGGCGAAACCGGCCACCTCCGTCGCGGCCATGGCGGCGGCCACCGCCTCCGCATCGGCGTCGGCGAGCGGGGTGCCGGCCCAGGGGGCGCGGCCCATCCGTACGACGTCCCCGACGGGGAAGGGGAAGGACATCTGCGCCGACTGGGGGAGTACGGACCGGCGCAGGGCCAGATCCGGGGCCGCCCACTCGTCCACCGGGCGCCCGTCGATCCGTACGAGGCCCTCGGCGGCGGGCAGATCGGCCGCGAGGGCGGCCAGCAGGGTGGACTTGCCGGCGCCGTTCGGGCCGACCAGTGCCAGCACCTCGCCGGCCCGTGCGGTCAGGTCGATCCCGGCCAGCACCGCGCGCTTGCCGAGCCGGACACGGAGGCCGACGGCCTCGGCGAAGGCGGAGCCGGGGGACGGCCGGGCGGGGATGCTGCGTCCGCTGCGCCGCAGGAACGGGATGGTCATGCCCAGCCCCCTTGCCTGCGGCGGGTGCGACGCAGCAGCCAGAAGAAGAACGGGCTGCCGATCAGGGCGGTCAGCACACCGAGCGGCAGCTCGGCGGGCCGGGCGACGGTCCGGGCGGCCAGGTCGCCCCCGAGCAGGACCACGGCGCCGGCCAGCGCGCTGCCCGGGACCAGGAAGCGGTGGCCGGGGCCGTTCGCCATGCGCAGCAGGTGCGGGACGAGCAGCCCGACGAAGGTGATGACGCCGGCCACGGCGACGGCCGCCGCGGTGAGCAGCGCGACGACGAGGATGAGCGCGAGCCGCAGCCGCTCCACGTCCACGCCGAGATGGCGGGCGGGCCGCTCGCCGAGCGAGAGCAGGTCCAGCTTGCGGGCGTAGAAGGGGGCGGCCAGCAGACCGGCGAGCGCGCAGGGCAGGACGGCGAGCACCTTGGGCCAGGTGGCCTGGGCGAGGGAGCCGAGCTGCCAGAAGGTGATCTGGTTGACCTGGCCGCTGTCCGCGAAGAAGACGAACAGACCGATCAGGGCGCCCGCGAAGGCGTTGACGGCGATGCCCGTGAGGATGAGGGTGACGACCTCGGTCCTGCCGCCGTTGCGGGAGAGGAGGTAGACGGAGGCGACGGTCACGAGCCCGGCGACGAACGCGCAGGCGGTGACGGTCCAGTTGCCGAGGAAGCCGAGCCCGAGGCCGATGGCGGCGACCGCGCCCACGGCGGCGCCCGCGGAGATCCCGATGACGCCGGGTTCGGCGAGCGGATTCCCGAACACCCCCTGCATCAGGGCCCCCGCGCAGCCCAGGCTCGCGCCGACGAGCAGCGCGAGCATGACCCGGGGGAGCCGTACGTTCCACAGCACGCTCTCGCCGACCCGGTCGAGCGCGGCTCCGCCGAGCCCCAGCCGGTGCTGCACGGAGCCGAGCACGTCCCCGACGGGAATCCCGTACGCCCCGACTCCGGCGGACACCAGGGCGAGCCCGATGAGCAGGACGACGAGCCCGGCGACCAGCAGGGCGCCGGTCCGACGGGGCGAGGTGCCCGCCCGGGGCAGATCCGGTCCCGCAGGCGTTCGAGGCGCGGGGGGTCGCGGGCCGGCGCCCGACGGCGGCGCGGCACTCGCGTTCTGCCCGGCCACGTCAGGCCTTGCCGTACAGCTGGGAGATCAGCGAACTCAGCACCTGGTCCGTGCGCGGGCCGTAATTGAGAAGCACGCCGTCGTCGACGGTGACGACCCGCCGGTCCAACCCCGCCGGGGTCTGCGCGACGCCCGGGATCTTCACCAGGCCGTCCGTGCCGCCCACGGACTCCAGTCCCTTGGACATCACCAGGATCGCGTCCGGCGCGGCAGCCGCCAGCGCCTCGCTCGTGATCGGCGTGAAGTCCTTGCCGAGCCCCGACTCCTTGCCCGTGTCCACGGCGCCGGCCGCTTCGAGCAGCGGGGCCGCGCCCGAGTCGGCGCCGCCCATCAGGTACACGGAGGCGGTGCCGCGCAGGTACAGGAACGCCACCCGCGGCTTCTTCCCGGCCGCATCGGCGGGGATGCCCTTGCGGGCCGCGGCGATCCGCTCCGCGGTGCGCTGGTTCAGCTGCACTCCGGCGTCCTTGACGCCCAGCGCACCGGCCACCGTCCCGATCCGCTTCGGTACGTCCTCCAGCGACTTGGCCGGGGCCACGACCAGCAACGGGATGCCGGCGTCGCGGATCTGCCGGATCGCCTCGGCCGGGCCGGAGGTGGTCTCGGCCAGCACGAGTGTCGGGCGCAGCGACAACACGCTCTCCGCCGAGACGTCATGACCCCGGGTCACCACCGGCAGCTGCGCGGCCTGTTCGAAGGTGGCCGTGATGTCGCGGGCGACGACCTGGGGGCCGAGGCCCAGGGTCTGGACGATCTCGTTGAGGCTGCCCGTCAGCGGGACCACCCGCTCCGCCGAGGTGACCGTCACCTGGCGGCCGTCCGCCGACGGCACGGTCACCGGGAGCGCCGGCAGTGGAGCCGGGGAGAGCGGCTCCACCCGGTCCGGCGCGGCGGCCGGCCGGGCGGCGGCCCCGGGTCCGGCGGCGGACGTGCCCGCGCAGCCCGTCAGGGCGGCCAGTGCCAGGACGGAGAAGGTGAGCGCAAGGGCAAGGGCGCGGCGGGGGGCGCGGGTTGGCGCGGCGGGCGTAGGCACGAAGGCACCGTCCTGATCGTCCGGCTGGAGGTCGGGCTGAGGTTCCGGGGAGCCGGGGGTTCCCCTCCGACGGGAGGTAGCTTAGGTTAGCCTAACCTTATTAACCAGACCCGGAAGGGGCATTCATGCCCTCGCGACCCGCCCGCGCATCCGCAGTCGCCCTGGTGGCGGCCCTCGCGGCCCTGTTGTGCGCCCTGCTCCCGGCCACTGCCGCCCATGCGGCCGGCCGTACCGTGCAGGGGGGCCGGCTCGACTGGGGCATCAAATCGTCGTTCCAGAGTTATGTCACAGGCCCGGTTGCGAAAGGCTCTTTCAAGCTGAAGAACGGCGCCGCCACCGTCGGCGGCAGCCTGTTCCGCTTCCACTCGGCCACCGGCTCCTACGATCCGGAAACCGGCGCCTTCGAGGCCGCCTTCAGCGGCGGCGTCGTCTTCCAGGGCCACCAGAAGCCGGACGGCTCGTACGAACTGGACCTGACCGTCAGCCGCCCGACCGTCAAGATCAACGGCGGCAGCGGCACCCTCTACGCGGACGTCTCCAGCAAGGCCAAGGACACCGGCGCGGTCACCACACAGACCCAGGTGCCCTTCGCCGCCCTCGGCCTCGGCGGCGTCAACACGAAGGGCGGCGGCAGCCCGATCGCCTTGACCGGCATCCCGGCCACCCTCACCGACCAGGGGGCCAAGGCCTTCGCGGGCTACTACTCGGCGGGCGCGCAGCTCGACCCCGTCTCGCTCTCCGCCGACGTCAAGGCCGCCCCGGCCGCCGAGACCGCACCGGCCGCGAGCCCGTCGGCGCAGCCCTCGCAGCCGGCGCAGGATCCGCAGGCCGCCCAGGGCGCGTTCGCCGACGCCGCCGTCGACTGGGGTGTCCGGCGCACGTTCCGCGAGTACGTCACCGGGGCCATCGGGCAGGGCAAGTGGACCCTCGCCGAGGGAGCCCAGGACGGCGGCGCGCTGTTCCGCTTCCCGCAGGGCAAGGGCGCGTACGACGGCCGGAAGGGAACCCTCGACGCCGCCTTCGCGGGCACGGTCCACTTCACCGGCGCCCATCTGGACCTGAAGCTCGGCGGGCTGAGCGTCAAGGTGGAGAACGGAAAGGGCGTCCTGTCCGCCGACGTCACCACCGGCAGCGAGACGAAGAACGCCGTCGCGCTCGTCGAGTTCGACGCCAAGGGGCTGAAGACCGACGGCGCACTCGTCACTCTCACCGAAGCCCCGGCCACCCTCACCGAGGGCGGCTCGCAGGCTTTCACATCCACGGCCGTGTCTTCTCTGTACGCGGCGGGCACCGAGATGGACCCCGTCTCGCTCGCCGTCGCGCTCGACGCCACTGCGAAGCTGCCGGCCCTGCCCGATCTGGGCTCCACGGCCTCGCCCGCCGCGCCTGCGGCCCCCGGCACGTCCGCTGCTCCCGCCGCGAAGGAGGGGGAGTCCTCGAACGCCGGGCTGTACGCCGCCCTCGGGGTGGCCGTCCTGGTCCTGGCCGGCGGCGCGGGCTACCTCGTGCTGCGCCGCAACCGCCGTACGGAGGCCGACGCGCCCGACGCGCCCGACGGGCGCGGCCAGCCCGGCCGGGCCGACGAGCCCGGCCAGCCCGACGCGCCCGGCCAGGCCGATCCGGACGGTCCCGCCGAGTCCGCGGACGCGCAGCAGCCCAGGCCCTGACCACGCGCCCGCCCCGACAGCCCTTACGCCTCACTCCCTCAGCCACCCCCCGTCGCCTTTCAGGAGGCCCCCGCAATGTCCTCGTCCCACCGCCGTCCGCTCGCCCTCGCGGCCGCCGTCGCCACCGCCGCCGCGCTCGGCTCCACCGCCCTCGTCCTGCCCGCCACCGCGGCGGACGGTGCCCCGGCCGGCCCTGTGAAGATCGTCGGCGGCACCCTCGACTGGGGTGTGCTCGCCGGCTACCGCGCCTACGTGACCGGCATGGCCAAGGGCACCATCACCGTGGCGGACGGCGCCAAGCAGAACGAGGACGGCAGCCTGCGCTTCGGCGAGCCGACCGGGCAGTACGAGCCGGCCGCCGGCCACGTCGTGAAGGCCGCCTTCAAGGGCAGCGTCACCTTCTCCTCGCCCGCCCCGCCGGCCGGCCACGGCTTCGAGGTCAAGCTCTCGGACTTCCGCATCGACACCGGCACCAAGAAGCTCACCGCGGACGTCACCAAGGGCAGCGCCACGACCCAGGACGTGCCGCTGGCCGCGGTGGCCTTCGCCGGCCAGTCGATGGACGGCCTCGCGACCACCCTCACCAAGGAGGCCGGGGACGCGCTCGGTTCGGCCTCGTACGAGAACAAGGCCGGCGACCCGCTGACCGCGAAGCTGGAGTTCGAGAAGCCCGCCCCGCCCAGCCCCTCCCCGACCCCCACGAAGTCGGCGACCCCCTCCCCGACCCCGACGAAGTCGGCGACGCCCTCCGCGACGCCGACGGCCCCGGCCGACGGCCCGCAGAAGATCCTCAGTGCCAAGCTGACCTGGGGCGTGAAGGAGTCCTTCCGCAAGTACGTCCTGGGCGCGGGCTCGATCACCCCGGCCGGCGGCGCGGCCAAGAACGGCGACCTCTTCGACTTCGCCCTCGGCAAGGGCGAACTCGACGCGAAGAAGCAGACCCTGAACGCCTCCTTCGAGGGGAGCCTCCGCTTCCAGTACGCGGCCCACGGCATCGACATGACCTTCGCCAACCCGCGCGTCGCCGCGGCCGGCAAGACCGGCACCCTCTACGTGGACGTCAAGAACGCCTCCGGCAGCAAGGCGGACGTCCCGTTCGCCACGCTCGACCTGTCGAAGACGGACTACAAGTCCAAGGACGGCGTACTGGCGCTGAACGCGGTTGCGGCAGCGTTCACGGCCGAGGGCGCCGCCTCCTTCGCCAACGACACCACCGGCTCCCTGTACAAGGCCGGAGACGCGGTCGACCCGCTCACCCTCTCCGTGGCGGTGGACAAGGGCGCCACCCTCCCGACGGGCGGCCCCACCCCGAACACCGGCGCCGCGGGCGGCACGGGCGGTACCGGGGCCGCAGCCGGCACCGTCGGCGGGAACCTCGCCAGCACCGGTGCCGAACTCCCGGCCGGAGCCCTGCTCGCCACCTCCGGCGCGGCCGTCGCGGCCGGCGCCGGAGCGGTTTTCCTCGCACGCAGGCGGCGCGCCGTCCGGATCTGAACCGTGTTTCAATTTTCGCGTGAACGATCTGGATGTGCTCAAGGTCTTCTGCGCGGGCGACGGGCGGTACGGCAACCTGCTCGGCGTCGTACGTGACGGCCGGACCTGCCCCGACGACGCGTCGCGGCAGGCGCTGGCCGCCGAACTCGGCTACAGCGAGACGGTGTTCGTCGACGACCCCGAGCGCGGGGTCGTCGACATCCGCACGCCCGGGACGCGGATGACCTTCGCCGGCCATCCGCTGGTCGGGGTCGCCTGGCTGCTCGACATCGAGGAGCTCCAGCCGCCCGCCGGCTCCGTATGGGCCCGTGACGACGGGGAGTTCACCTGGATCACGGCCCTCCCCGAGTGGGTCGAGGGCAAGCGCACCGAGCAGTACGCGAGCCCCGCCGAGGTCGACGCGCTGCCCGCGCCGCCGCCCGGCGAGGGCTGGCTGTACGCCTGGGCCTGGGAGGACGAGGCCGCGGGCCGCATCAGGGCCCGCGGCTTCCCGCGCCGCCCCGACGGGGTCATCGCCGAGGACGAGGCCACCGGGTCGGCCGCGATACTGCTGACCGCCCAGCTGAACCGCGCCCTGAACATCACCCAGGGCGCGGGCTCCCAGATCCTCACCGCGCCCGGCCCGGACGGCACCGTCGAGATCGGCGGCCGCGTCCGCTTCGCGAAACTGCCCGAGGCGCGGACCGAATAGATGCGTACGCCGTGGAGACCGGGGCGCGTCAGGCGCTCAGCGGGAACTCCCGGCCCAGCTCGCGGAAGACCGCGCCGTTGAAGTCGAAGGCGCGCTTGCACTCGTCGATGATGCGCTGCTTCTCCAGGTCGTCCGCGGCGATCGCGTCCAGCAGCTCGCGGTAGGTCCGCTTGAAGGCCGCGGGGTTGTTGATCTCCGCGAAGACGTAGAACCGGACACCGTCGCCCTTGCGCGTGAAGCCCCACGTCCGCTCCGCCTTGTCGCGGATGATCTGGCCGCCGGAGAGGTCGCCCAGGTAGCGGGTGTAGTGGTGGGCGACGTACCCGCCGGGCCAGGTGGCCGCGCACTGCGCCACGCGGGCCGCGTACGCCTCGGTGGCGGGCAGTGCGATCAGCGTCTCGCGCCAGGACGGCCCGCGCAGGTGTGCCAGGTCGCGCTCGATCTCGGCGACGCGCATCAGCTCGGGCCGTATGAACGGGCCGGCCACCGGGTCGTCCTTCAGGGATTCGGCCGCGTCTTCCAGGGCCCGGTACACGAACCACAGCTGCTCGGTGTAGCGCGTGTACGCGTCCACCCCGAGCCGGCCGCCGAGCAGGTCGCTCATGAAGGTCGAGGTCTCGGCCTCGGTGTGCTGCTCGTGCGACGCGACACGGATGACCGTAGAGAAGGCGTCCAAGACAATCCTCCGGAGACGGGACGAGGAGACGGGCGGCGCCGCCGGGCGTGACGGCACGTCCGCCACGCCCGATCCTCGTGCTTAGGCTTACCTAAGTCAATGTCTTCCCGACGCGGTGTCGGTAAAACACCCCCGGCGAAGATTCTCCGCCGGGGCTCCGGCTTTCCGGCTCCTACGGCAGGGTGAGGATCTCGGCTCCCGTGTCCGTCACGACCAGTGTGTGCTCGAACTGCGCGGTGCGCTTGCGGTCCTTCGTCACGACGGTCCAGCCGTCGGCCCACATGTCGTACTCGTGCGTGCCCAGGGTCAGCATCGGCTCGATCGTGAAGGTCATCCCGGGCTCGATGACCGTCGTGGCGTGCGGGCTGTCGTAGTGCGGGATGATCAGCCCGGAGTGGAAGGACGAGTTGATGCCGTGCCCGGTGAAGTCCCGGACCACGCCGTAGCCGAAGCGCTTCGCGTACGACTCGATGACCCGGCCGATCACGTTGATCTGGCGGCCCGGCTTGACGGCCTTGATCGCCCGGTTCAGGGCCTCGCGGGTGCGCTCCACGAGCAGCCGCGACTCCTCGTCCACCTCGCCGCACAGGTAGGTGGCGTTGTTGTCGCCGTGCACGCCGCCGATGAACGCGGTGACGTCGAGGTTCACGATGTCGCCGTCGCGCAGGACGGTGGAGTCGGGGATGCCGTGGCAGATGACCTCGTTGACCGAGGAGCACAGGGACTTCGGGAAGCCCCGGTAGCCCAGCGTCGACGGGTAGGCGCCGTGGTCGCACATGTACTCGTGCGCGACCCGGTCCAGCTCGTCGGTGGTCACCCCCGGGGCGATCAGCTTGGCGGCCTCTTCCATCGCCTGTGCGGCGATCCGGCCGGCGATGCGCATGGCCTCGATGGTCGCGGCCGACTGCACCTCCGGTCCGGTGTACGGAGTGGGCGCGGGCCTGCCCACGTACTCGGGCCGGCGGATGTTTCCGGGAACGGAACGGGCGGGAGAGAGCTCGCCTGGTACGAGCAGCGACTGGCCAGACATGCAAGCGAGTGTATCCAGCGGGGATGGGGCAGCATGGCGGCAGAGAGCGGGATCGAGAGGTATCGAGAGGAGCCCGAGGACGATGGCCCTGTTCAAGAAGCGTCAGGTGGGCAAACCCGGCGAGTGGTACTACTGCCTGGTCCACCACAAGGTCGAGGAAGGCCCGGAGTGCCCGGCGAAGGACCGTTTCGGCCCGTACGCCTCGCCGGAGGAGGCCGCCCACGCCATGGAGACCGCCGAGGAACGCAATCTCGAATGGCAGAACGACCCCAAGTGGAACGACAAGTCCCGCGACGAGGACGAGGGCACGGCCGCCCCGTAGGGCCGTAGGGCCCGTCGGCCGTCAGGGCTCCGGGGGCTCCAGGGGCTCGTGGGGCCTACCAGCGGCTGGGCGGCGGCGCGGTCAGCTGGTCGGCCAGGCGCGCCAGCCGGTCCCGCAGCCGTCGCGGCCCGCGCCGCACCGGCAGGCCGTTCTCCCCGGCCGCCGCGCTGACCAGGTGCTGCACGGTGTCCAGGTCCAGCTCGCCGGCCCCTTCCCGTACGGACAGGGCGTCGTGCGCGAGCGCGGCGAGATCCGGATCGCCGCCGTCCAGGGACAGTACGGTCGCCCCCGCGCGCCGGGCGTCGTGCACCCGCTCCAGCAGCCCCGCCCCCGGCTGCTCCGGCGCCACCACCAGCAGGGTGTGCCCGCGCCGGGCCGCCTCCAGCCGGCCCAGCCCCACCGACAGGTGCGCCGGCTGCCCGGGCAGCACGCGGTGGCGTACGAGCGTGGGCGCCAGCTCCGGCAGTCCCGACCAGGCGGCCTCGTCCACCAGGTGCGCCGCCAGGTGCCAGGGCTCGTACTGCTCGGTCCCCACCAGCAGCAGGTTCCCGCCGGCCGGCGAGACGGAGCTCCGCAGCGATCCCGCGAAGCGGCGCGCGGCACCGGGCCACTGCGTACCGGCGAGCACCTCGCGCAGCAGCGCGACCCTCACGGCGTCCATATCGGCATCCTGCCGCATGGAAGGGACATACGGGAGCGCTTCGCCCCGCTTGGCCCGGCCGGGCGCAGCCCCGTTCCCGTTCGACTCTGCGGGTCCCGGCATTACCCTCGCCCCCATGACCTCCTCAGACAGCACTCAGACTTCCCCCGCGACGGCGCCGGCCAAGGACCCGTGGGACCTGCCGGACGTCTCCGGCCTCGTCGTCGGCGTCCTCGGCGGCACCGGCGACCAGGGCCGGGGCCTGGCCTACCGGCTCGCCCGGGCGGGCCAGAAGGTGATCATCGGCTCCCGCGCCGCCGACCGCGCGCAGAGCGCCGCCGACGAACTGGGCCTCGGCGTGGAGGGCGCGGACAACGCCGAGTGCGCGCGCCGCAGCGACATCGTGATCATCGCGGTGCCGTGGGAGGGCCACGCCAAGACCCTCGAAGCCCTCCGCGAGGACCTCGTGGGCAAGCTCGTGGTGGACTGCGTCAACCCGCTGGGCTTCGACAAGCAGGGCGCGTACGCCCTCCACGTCGAAGAGGGCAGCGCGGCCCAGCAGGCCGCGGCCCTGCTCCCCGACTCCCGGGTGACGGCCGCCTTCCACCACCTCTCGGCGGTCCTGCTCCAGGACGAGTCCGTCGAGGAGATCGACACCGACGTGATGGTCCTCGGCGAATCCCGCGCCGACACGGACATCGTGCAGGCCCTGGCCGGCCGTATCCCGGGCATGCGCGGGGTCTTCGCGGGCCGCCTGCGCAACGCCCACCAGGTGGAGTCCCTGGTCGCCAACCTGATCTCCGCCAACCGCCGCTACAAGGCCCACACGGGCCTGCGCATCACGGACGTCTGAGCCGCCGCCTCTCCGCCCGGCGGCCGCCCGCCGGGCCCAGGGCGGACCTGGTCAGCGGCGGCTGCCGACGCGCGCCTCGACGGGGCCGAGGTGGGCCACCACCCCCTGGTAGAAGGGGAACCGTAGCGGCGTGGTGCGTGGGAGGTTGGGGAACGGCGAAAAAGGGTCGGAAGCGGAGGGCGCGGGGCTTTACGGGAGCACTGCAGTGCATGGGGGACACTGGAGGGGCTCGACCCCGTTCCGTGTCGCCGAGGAGCTGTTCCCCATGCCCCGCCTTGCCGTGTTCGCCATCGTCGTCTGCGTGCTGTCCGTGGCCGCGGCCGTGGTCGCCTTCGTGGAGGGCAGCTTCCTGGGGATCGTCTGGGTGCTGCTGGCCGGGCTCACGTCCAACATGGCCTGGTACTACCTGCGCAAGGCGAAGGCCGAGAAGGCAGCCCGCTCCGCGGGCTAGCCGCCTACTGCGGGACCGCGCAGAAGCCGTTCGCGTCCTGCCAGAAGCGGTAGAGGTCGCGGCCGCAGTAGGTCTCCAGGTCCGACACGCCCAGCGAGGCCAGCAGATCGCGCACCACGTCGAAGAAGAACCCGTTGACCTCCGGGATCCACAGCAGCGCGAAGACGGCGATCAGCCCGAACGGCGCCAGCGGCGCGACCTCGCGGCGGATCCGGTACGAGAGCCAGGGCTCGATGATCCCGTAGCCGTCCAGGCCCGGGACCGGCAGGAAGTTCAGGATCGCCGCCGAGACCTGGAGCAGCGCGAGGAACGCGAGCGCGAAGCGGAACGGCAGCGGGACGCCGTCGAGGGCGTCCAGCCAGAACGGCGCCGTGCAGACGATCGCGAAGGCCACGTTGGTCAGCGGGCCCGCCGCAGAGATCAGGCTGTGCTTCCAGCGGCCCTGGATCCGGTCCCGCTCGATGTACACGGCGCCGCCGGGCAGGCCCAGCCCGCCCATGATCACGAAGATCACCGGCAGGATGATGCTGAGCAGCGCGTGCGTGTACTTCAGCGGGTTCAGCGTCAGGTAGCCCTTGGCCCCGACCGTGAGGTCGCCGCTGTGCAGGGCCGTGCGGGCGTGCGCGTACTCGTGCAGGCACAGGGAGACGATCCAGGCCGAGGTCACGAAGAGGAACACGGCGAGCCCGGTGCTCGTCGAGTACCCCGTCCACACGGCCCACCCGGTGACCGCCATGACGGCGGCGATCCCGAGGAATACGGAACTGATCTGCCGCTCGCTGCGGCTGCCCTGATGACCCATGCGGCGAAACCTACCCCGGGCACACGGCCAAAAGGATTACGGGGTCGGGGGCGGAGCCAGCGACAATGGGCCGGTGCGCTACGCGATTCTCGGCACGGCCCAGGCCATCCGCGACGACGGGACCCCCGTCGCCGTCGGCGGAGCGCGCCTGCGGGCGCTGCTGACGGCGCTCGCGCTGCGCCCGGGGCGGGCGGTGCCGGTGCACCTGCTCGTGGCCGAGGTGTGGGACGGGGACCCGCCGGCCGACGCGGTCGCCGCCCTCCAGGCGCTGGTCGCGCGGCTGCGCCGGGCGCTGGGGCACGAGGCCGTGCGCTCCGCGGAGGGCGGCTACCTGCTGGCCGCCGAGCGGGACGACATCGACCTGTACCGCTTCGAGCGGCTGGCCCGGGCCGCGGGCGAGGCCCCGGACCCGGCCGGGGCGGCCGCCCTGTACGACGAGGCCCTCGCCCTGTGGCGCGGGCCCGCGCTGGCAGACCTCCCGGACCCGGCAGCCGAGGCCGCGCGCTGGGATGCCGTACGGGCGGACGCGCGCCGGGGCCGGCTCGCGGCGGCCCTGGCCCTGGGCGGGGCCGAGCGGGCCCTCCCCGAGCTGACCGCCCTGTGCGAGCAGCGCCCGCTGGACGAGCCGCTCCAGGCCCTGCGGATCCGCGCACTGCGGGACGCGGGCCGCCCGGCAGAGGCGCTGGCCGCCTACGACACCGTCCGCCGCACCCTCGCCGCCCGCCTGGGCGCGGACCCCGGCCCGGACCTCCGAGCCCTCCACGCATCCCTCCTGGCCCCGTCCCCGGCGTCCCCCGCCGCCCCGCAGCAGCCGGACCAGGGCCCAGCCCAGGCCCCGTCCCCGGCCCCGGCCCCGGGCAGCGAGGCGGCCGGTGGGCTCGTACCGCCCGGCCAGGGCAACCTGCGGGCGCGGCTGACCAGCTTCGTGGGGCGGGAGGGGGACATCCGGGTCATCCGGGAGGACCTGGCGCGGGCTCGGCTCGTGACGCTGCTCGGGCCCGGCGGGGCCGGGAAGACACGGCTGTCCCAGGAGGCCGCCGAGCGCGCCGCCGTGGCCTGGCCCGACGGGGTGTGGTTCGTGGAGCTGGCTCCCGTGGACGATCCCGAGGACGTCGCCGAGGCCGCGCTCACCGCGCTCGGCGCGCGCGAGACCAAGCTGCGCGGCGCCGCCGCGGAGGAGCTGCGGGCGCTGACCGACCGCGCCGGGGACCAGCCGCTCGACCGGCTCGCGGAGCACTGCGCGCGGCGCCGGATGCTGATGATCCTGGACAACTGCGAGCACGTCGTCGGCGCCGCCGCCGAGCTGGCCGAGGAGCTCCTCGCGCGCTGCCCCGGCGTCCGGATCCTGGCCACCAGCCGCGAACCCCTCGGCGTGCCGGGGGAGTTGCTGCGGCCGGTGGAACCGCTGCCCGACCCCGTCGCGCTGCGGCTCCTGGGCGACCGGGGGGCCGCCGCCCGGCCCGGGTTCAGTGTCGAGGACGACCCGGCCGCCGCCGCCGAGATCTGCCGCCGCCTCGACGGGCTGCCGCTCGCCATCGAGCTGGCCGCCGCCCGGCTGCGACTGCTCACCCCGCGCCAGATCGCCGACCGCCTCGACGACCGCTTCCGGCTCCTGACCAGCGGCGCCCGTACCGTCCTGCCCCGCCAGCAGACCCTGCGCGCCGTCGTCGACTGGTCCTGGGACCTGCTGGACGAGCCCGAGCGCGTCGTCCTGCGCCGCCTCTCCGTCTTCGCCGGCGGCTGCGACGTGGCCGCCGCCGAGGCCGTGTGCGCCGACCCCGGCACGCTCGCCGACCCCGACACCCTCGACGTCCTCGGCTCCCTCGTCGACAAGTCCCTCGTCGTCGCCGCCCCCGGCCAGAGCGGCGGCATGCGCTACCGGCTCCTCGAGACCGTCGCCGAGTACGCCGCCGAGCGGCTGGCCGAAGCCGACGGGGACCGCGCCGACACCGAGCGCCGCCACCTCACGTACTACCGCGAACTCGCGCGCACCACCGAGCCGTTGCTGCGCGGCCGCCACCAGCGCGAGGCCACGGGGCGGTTCGCCGCCGAGTACGAGAACCTGCGTACCGCGCTGCGCCGCGCCGTCGCCGCCCGCGACACCGACGAGGTGCTCTGCCTGGTCCACTCCCTCACCTGGTACTGGCAGATGCACGACCTGCGCGCCGAGTCCCGGCACTGGTCCAACGCCGCCGGCGCGCTCATCCCCGACCCCTTCGTCGCGCCGATCACCCCCGCCGAGCCGGTGTACGCGCAGCTCGTGGACACGCCCCCGCCGTACAGCGGGGAACTGCTCGTCGAGGCCTGGCGCGGCATCCGGATGATCCAGCTCGCCTCCCGCGACCAGACCAACGAGAGCTGGAACGCACCGGAGATCCGGGCCCAGATCGAGGGGATCGTCGCCGCCTACCGGCCCGGCCTGCCGCAGACCTGCCGGACCCCCGCCGGCCTGTGGATCTACGCCGTCATGATCGCCGGCGACCCCGGCCTGCTCCAGCAGGTCCTCGACGCCACCGTCGACACCGCCCGGGAGCTGGACTACCGCTGGGAGCTGGCCGCCGCCCTCCAGGTACGGGCCAACGTGCTGGCCAACCGGCCCGCCTGGTGCGGAGACGCGGCCCGCGACGCCGACGAGAGCCACGCCCTGTTCGAGTCGCTCGGCGACGACTGGGGCTGCGCCGAGGCCCTCTCCGCCCGCGCCGAATCCCGCGAGAAGCGGGGCGAGTACGCGCAGGCCGCCGACGACTTCCGGTCCGCGATCGAGCACGCCGAGCGGCTCGGCGCCCCGTCCCAGGTCACGGTCCTGCGCGTGCGGATGGCCGGAACCCTCATCGAGAACGGCGCGGTCGCCGAGGCCGAGGCGCTCCTCGACGAGATCGTGGGCACCCCGCGGAGCTACGGCAACGAGGCCATGCCGGCCGCCCGGATGTTCCTCGCGAGCATCTACGGCCGCACCGGCCGCATCGCCGAGGCCCGCCACCAGCTCCAGCTGCTGCGCGACGAGTTCGCGTTCGGCGCGTTCGCCATCTTCGACGGGTTCCTGCTCGGCACGATGGCCTGGCTGGAGAACCAGGAGGGCAAGTACACGGAGGCACTCGCCATGATCCGGGAGGCCATGGTGACCGCCCAGGACCCCCTCGCCCAGATGGTCGCCCCGCAGCTGCCCGCCGTGTACCTGATGACGGCGGCCCTCTCCCACGCCTGCCTCGGCGGCGCGCAGCACGCGTACGACGCCGCGCGGCTGCTCGGCGCGTACCGGGCCCTGCTGCCGCAGCAGCACTTCCCGATCAGCACGGAACGGGAGGACGCGGCCCGGGCCGAGGAGCTGACGCGGGCCGCGCTCGGCGAGGCCGCGTACGCGTCCGCGTACGCCGAAGGCGGCGGCCTCACCCTGGAGGAGGCCACCGCCCTCGTCTGACCCGGCCCCCCGTGCGGGGCCCGTCCGGGACGCGATCCGGAACGGACCGTCGTCCCGGATCAGGTCTTCTGGCGGAACTTGCGGACCGCGAGCGGCATGGTGACCGCCGTGATGGCCACGGACCAGATCAGGGTCACCGTCACCGGGTGGGCGACCGCACCCCCGTTGATCAGGCCGCGGGCCGCGTCGGCCAGGTTGGACAGCGGGTTGTAGTCCGTGAAGGTCTGCAGCCAGCCGGGCATGGTCGAGGGCGGGGCGAAGATCGAGCTGCCGAACTGAAGCGGCATCAGGACCAGCATGGCCATGCCCTGGACGGCCTGCGCGGTCTTCATGGTGAGACCGAGCAGGATGAAGATCCACATCAGCGAGGCGCCGAAGACCGCCGACAGGCCGATGGACAGCAGCAGGTCGAACACCGAGGTCTTGATCGACAGGCCGAGCATGAAGCCCACGGTGAGCAGGATCGCGATCGCGACCATCATGCGGCCGAGCTCGACGACGATCTTGGCGATCAGTACGGACGACCGGGCGATCGGCATGGACCGGAAGCGGTCCATCACGCCCTTCTTGAAGTCGTCGTTGACGCCGGTGCCGACGCCCATGGCGATGTTCATGCCCATCATGGCCATCAGACCCGGCACGACGTAGTTGACGTACGCCTCCTGCTGGCCCTTGCCGGAGATCGCGCCGCCGAAGACGAACACGAACAGCAGCGTGAAGATGATCGGCATGAACAGGACGTCGAACATCGACTCGGGGTCCTGCTTGATCTGCAGGGCGTTGCGGCGCACCAGGGCGCCGATGTGCCGCAGGTTGGCGCGCAGGCCGATCCGGCCCTCGCCGGAGCGGTCCTCCACCGGGGCCGGAGCGGGCGCGGTGGGAGCGGGCTTCGTCGTGGTTACGGTGCTCATGCCGCGACCTCCTCGGTCTTCTCGGTGGGAACGGAGTCCTCGACGGAGGTGGGCCGCTGGCCGGTGATGGCCAGGAACACCTCGTCCAGGCTGGGCAGGTACGTGCCGAGGTCGGCGATCGCGTACCCGCGGGCGGCCAGCAGGCCGACCACCGCGGTCAGTTGCTCGTCGCTCAGGATCGGGACCAGCAGCACGCCCTCGTCCGGCACGGCCTGCGAACCGGCCACGCCGTCGAGCCCGGCCTCCGCCAGCGCACGGGCCATGCCCGGCAGGTCGGACGCGGCGACGGGGCGGATCTTCAGGGTCCTGCCGCCGACCCGCGCCTTCAGCTCGTCGACCTTGCCGTTGGCGATGACCTTGCCCTTGTCGATGACCGTCAGCTCGCTCGCGAGCTGCTCGGCCTCCTCCATGTACTGGGTGGTGAGCAGGACGGTGGCTCCCTCGGCGACCATCCGCTGCACCTCGTCCCACACCTCGTTGCGGGTACGGGGGTCCAGGCCGGTGGTCGGCTCGTCCAGGTACAGCACGGCCGGGCGGCCGATCATGGAGGCGGCCAGGTCGAGCCGGCGGCGCATGCCGCCGGAGTAGTTCATCGCGGCCTTCTTGGCGGCGTCGGTGAGCGAGAACCGCTCGAGCAGCTCGTCGGCGCGCGACCGGGCGTCCTTGCGGGACAGGTCGAGCAGCCGGCCGATCATGTAGAGGTTCTCCCAGCCGGAGAGCTTCTCGTCGACCGAGGCGTACTGGCCGGTGAGGCCTATGGTGCGGCGCAGCTGCCGCGGCTGGCGGACCACGTCGTAGCCCGCGACGGTCGCGGTCCCGGCGTCCGGGACGATCAGGGTGGAGAGGCAGCGCACGAGGGTGGTCTTGCCTGCGCCGTTGGGTCCGAGGACCCCGAGGACGGTGCCCTCGCGGACGTCCAGGTCGACACCGTCCAGGGCTTTGGTCTCGCCGTAGTGCTTGACCAGTCCCCGTACCTCGACGGCGTTCGAGCCGTTCTGGGGATTCTTGTCGTTTCGCGTCATGGGCATCATGGGACCATCCGCCACCGACAACGCACCGACAGCGGACCGACAGGCGACCGACAGGAAGCCGACAGCCCGCCGACGATGCGTCGGCGGGCTGTCGGACGGGGCGCGTTCGATCAGTGGAAGCTGTGCTCGGCCTGCGGGAACGTTCCGCCGACCACGTCCTCGGCGAAGGCCTTCGCCGCGTCACCCATGGTCGCGCGGAGGTTCGCGTACTGCTTCACGAACTTCGGCATCTTCCCGCCGGTCAGGCCCATCATGTCGGTCCACACCAGCACCTGCGCGTCGCACTCCGCGCCGGCGCCGATGCCGACCGTCGGGATGTGCAGGGACCGGGTGACCTCGGCGGCCAGCTCGGCCGGGACCAGCTCCAGTACCACCGCGAAGGCGCCCGCGTCCTGCGCCGCCTTGGCATCGCGCAGCAGCTGGTGCGCGGCCTCGTCGCCGCGGCCCTGCACCCGGTAGCCCATGGCGTTCACGGACTGCGGGGTCAGGCCCAGGTGGGACATGACGGGGATGCCGGACTGCACGATCAGCTCGGTCTGGTGCAGCGATCGCTCGCCGCCCTCCAGCTTCACGGCCCCGACGCCGGCCTCCTTCACGAGGCGGGTGGCGCTGCGCAGCGCCTGCACGGCGCCTTCCTGGTACGAGCCGAACGGCAGGTCGCCGATGACCAGGGCCCTGCTCGTGCCCCGTACGACGGCAGCCGACAGCAGGGTCATCTCGTCCATCGTCACGGGGACGGTGGTCTCGTAGCCGAGGTGACAGTTGCCCATGGAGTCGCCGACGAGGATGACCGGGATGCCGGCCTCGTCGAAGACGGACGCGGTCATCGCGTCGTAGGCGGTGAGCATGGGCCACTTCTCGCCGCGCTCCTTGGCGAGAGTGAGGTCGCGGACGGTGATCCGCCGGGTGCCCGTGCCTCCGTACAGGGTGGGGGAGGCGGCTTCGCGGGCAGGCGAAACGGCATGCGTCATTGCAACTGCTCCTTGATGTCATCTCGAGGCGCCCTTACGGCGTCCCCGGACTCACCCACCATGGTGGCACCTGCCCGGGCCGTGGCGAAAGTGGCGCGAAGGCCTGTGCGTCACACTCCTGGCTCACACCAGGACCACTCCTGGCCCCCTCATGGTCCCCTCCGCGGCGGTTCGGCGCGCGCGAGAGGCAATGTACGCGTTTCGTGACAAGCGGAACTCCGGCCACACGGCCGTTCGTCCTCCCGGACGTACGGCCGGAACAACGGCACGGAAGGCTGCGTCCATCGCCTAGGGTCAAGGAGCGGGGACGGAGCGCAAGCACGGCAGCGAGGGCAGTGGCATGGCACAGGCGTACATGACGGAGACGGGGAACGGCGGCTCGGAGCCCGAGCCCTCCGGATCCCGCCTCCGGCGCCGACTGGCCGCGCTGCGCAGAGACCGGGGCATCTGGCGGCGCGGGATCGTGACCGCGGCCCTGGCCGCCCTGATCTCACTGGTCATGATCTTCCACGCCGAGCTGCCGAACGACGTGGGCAACCTCGGCAGCCTCACCGAGACCTTCCTGCCCTGGCTGGGCCTGGCCGTGCCGCTGCTGCTCGTCGCCGCCGTGATCCGCAAGTCGGCGACCGCGCTGATCGCGATACTGCTGACGGCTGTCGTATGGGTGAACCTGTTCGGCAGCCTGGTCCTCGACAAGTCCGGCTCCGGCGGCAACCTGATGGTCGCCACGCACAACGTCGACGCCGACAACCCCGACCCGCGCGGCACCGCTGCCCGGGTCGCGAAGTCCGGGGCCGACGTCCTGGCCCTGACCGAGCTCAAGGGCAGCGTCGTCCCCGTCTACGAGCAGGCCCTGGCGGGTACGTACAAGTACCACTCCGTCGAGGGCACGGTCGGCGTGTGGAGCAAGTACCCGCTGAGCGCCAGCTCGCCCGTCGACATCAAGATGGGCTGGACCCGCGCCATGCGCACCACCGTGGACAGCCCGTACGGCCAGATCGCCGTCTTCGCCGCCCACCTGCCCTCCGTCCGGGTCAAGCTCAACGCCGGCTTCACCGCCAACCAGCGCGACAACAGTGCCGGGGCCCTGGGCGCCGCGCTCGCCGCCGAACCGCTGAAGAAGGTCATCCTGCTCGGCGACCTCAACGGCACCATGAACGACCGCTCCCTGTCCGAGGTCACCTCGCAGATGCGCTCCACGCAGGGCGCGGCGGGCGACGGCTTCGGCTTCAGCTGGCCGGCCCAGTTCCCGATGGCCCGCATCGACCAGATCATGGTCCGCGGGATCACGCCGGAGGGCTCCTGGACCCTCCCGCGCACCGGCAGCGACCACCTGCCGGTCGCTGCGCGGCTGACGGTGAAGAAGTAGGCCCGAGAAGCAGGCCCGTGGTCCGCACCGGTTTCGAGAGGGGCCCCACCGCATCGGCGGTGAGGCCCCTTGTCCGATCCGATTGTCCGAGCCGAGCCCGCAGCGGCTACGCCTGTTCGCGCCAGCCGTTCGTGATGGGCAGCCGGCGGTCCTTGCCGAAGCCCTTCGCGGAGATCTTCGTGCCCGGCGGGTACTGGCGGCGCTTGTACTCCGCCGTGTCCACCATCCGCAGCGTCCTGGCGACCAGCTCGGGGTCGAATCCGGCCGCGACGATCGCCTCCAGGCCCTGGTCGCGGTCCACGTACAGCGCCAGGATCGCGTCCAGCACCGGGTAGTCCGGCAGCGAGTCCGTGTCCACCTGGCCCGGGCGCAGTTCGGCGCTCGGCGGCTTCACGATGGAGTTCTCCGGGATCGGCGGGGTCTCGCCGCGCTCGGCCGCGGCCCGGTTGCGGTACTGCGCGAGCCGGAACACGTCCGACTTGTAGACGTCCTTGATCGGCCCGTACGCGCCCACCGAGTCGCCGTACAGGGTGGAGTAGCCGACGGCCAGCTCCGACTTGTTGCCCGGGGCCAGCACGATGTGGCCCTCCTGGTTGGACACCGCCATCAGCATGGTGCCGCGCAGCCGGGACTGGAGGTTCTCCTCCGCCAGGCCGGTCAGGCCCAGCGAGCCCATGTACGCGTCGAACATCGGCTCGATCGGTACCGTACGGAAGTTCAGGCCGGTCCGGTCGGCCAGATCCGCCGCATCGCCCTTGGAGTGCTCCGAGGAGTACTTCGAGGGCATCGAGATGCCGTAGACGTTCTGCGCGCCGATCGCGTCGCAGGCGATGGCCGCGACCAGCGCCGAGTCGATGCCGCCGGAGAGCCCGATCAGGACGGAGCGGAACCCGTTCTTCTTGACGTACGCGCGCAGGCCCACGACCAGCGCGTCGTAGACCTCCTCGTCGTCGTCGAGGCGGTCGGCGTAGCCGCCCGTGACCACCGGCTCGTACGGTTCCACCGGCTCCTCGGAGAGGATCACGTGGTCGATCCGCAGGCCGTCGTCGACCACGCCCTCGGGCGCGTCGGCCCGCGCCGCGGGCAGGTCGAGGTCCACGAGGACGCAGCCCTCGGAGAACTGCGGGGCGCGCGCGATGACCTCGCCGGCGGCGTCGACGACGATCGAGTCGCCGTCGAAGACCAGCTCGTCCTGGCCGCCGATCATCGCCAGGTAGGCGAGGGTGCAGCCGGCCTCCTGGGCGCGCTTCTGGACCAGTTCCAGGCGCTGGTCGTCCTTGTTGCGCTCGTACGGGGAGGCGTTGACGGAGATCAGCAGGCCGGCCCCGGCGGAGCGGGTGGCCGGGACGCGGCCGCCCTCCTGCCAGAGGTCCTCGCAGATCGCCAGGGCCACGTCGACGCCGCGCACCCGGATCACCGGCTGGGTGTCGCCCGGCACGAAGTACCGGAACTCGTCGAACACGCCGTAGTTGGGGAGGTGGTGCTTGGCGAAACGGAGGGCGACCTTCCCGCCGTAGAGCACGGCGGCCGCGTTCTCCGGGGATCCGGCGGGGCGGCCGAGCCGCGGGGCGGCCTTCCCGGAGCGGTCGAGGTAGCCGACGACGACCGGCAGTTCGCCGAAGCCCTCGACGGCCAGCCGCTGCGCGAGTTCGCGCAGCGCGGTGCGGGAGGCCTCGACGAAGGAGCCGCGCAGGGCGAGGTCCTCGACGGGGTACCCGGTCAGCATCATCTCCGGGAACGCCACCAGGTGGGCGCCCTGCTCGGCGGAGTGCCGGGTCCAGTGGACGACCGAGTCGGCGTTGGCGGCGATGTTGCCGACCTGCGAGTCGATCTGATTCAGAGCGAGGCGAAGTTGAGGCACGGGACCCAGTCTAATCGTCTTTCTGACGCGATGTCCTGGGGCCCGCACTTCTCGTGCGCTTCCGTCAGCCGATCGAGCCGCTGAACTTCGCGTTGGGCATCATGATTCCGGGCGAGATGTCGGCGCTGATGCGCTCGGTGCCCTCGGGCACCTCGAAGGCCACGACCCCGCTGGCGGACTCGCCCGGCAGGATGTCGCCCTTGATCATCTTCGGGACGTCCCCGTCGAAGACGAGCTTGGCGGTCATCCCCTTCTCGTCACGGACGTTGGGCATCGCGTAGATGACGTTGTGCGCGGCGGACGAGCCGTTGGTGATGGTGAGCGTCATCTCCACCGCGTTGCCCACCTGGGAGTACTTGTTCTTGGTGACGTACTTCTTCGGCGTCGAGAGGGTCACCTTGATGCCGTTCGGGTACGTGTACGTCTCGCCGAACGGCAGCGGGGTCGTCATGCCGGGGACCTGCGAAGGCGAAGGCATGGGCGAGGCCTTCGGGACCGGCGGCGTGCTGCGGCGGAGGTCGGCCGGGGGGTCCCAGTCGTCGTCGAGGCGGTCGCCGGCCCGTTCGATGACGAGGCCGGTGAGGAGGAAGCCGCCGACGGAGGCGCCGAAGCCCAGTACGGCGAGCACGGTGCCCACCACGGCCATCGTCTTGCGGCCGGCGCCGTCCGAGGCGCGGACGAGGGCGCCGATGCCGATGCCGATGCCGATCACGGCGAGGAGGGAGCCCAGCCAGAAGACGAACGGGATGAGCCCGACGACCACGGCGGCGATGCCGATGACGAGGGCGGCGACGGCCAGGCCGTTGGTGGCGGTGGAGGGGGCGGGCGTACCCCAGGGGTTGCCGGGGCCGGCGCCGGGGCCGGCGTGGGCACCCCAGGGGTTGCCGGGCGGCACGGGCGCGCCGGGTCCGCCGGGCGGCACGGGCGCGCCGAACGAGGGGGCCGGGGGAGCCGCGAACTGGGGCGCGGTCGGCGGCGCGAAGGCATCGGCGGGCGCGGGCGGCGCGAAGGCGTCGACGGGCGCGGGTGCGGGCGCGGGCTGCGGCGCGGGGGCCGGCACGGGCGCGGGCTGCGGCGCGGGGGCCGGCACGGGCTCGGGCTGCGGTTCGGGCGTGGGAGCCGGCACGGGCTGGGGCTGCGGTTCGGGCGTCGGCTCGGGCGCGGGCGCCGGCTCGGGCCGGGCTTCGGGTTCCGGCGTCGGCGCGGGCTCCGGGGCCGGTTCCGGCGTCGGCTCCGGCTCCGGCACCGGGGACTTCTGGAGCGACAGCGGCAGCGGCTGCGCCGGCTCGGGCGCGGAGGGCGCCGGGGCCGGCTCCGGTATGGGCGTGCCCGCGGGCTCCGTCGGCGGACCGGACGGGCTGCTGGGCGGGTTCGGGGGCGTGCTCATACCTGGCGGAAGTCCTCACGGGGGTGGCGTGCGCGGTGATCACCAAGCCTGCCATGCGCTCCGTAGAGCTCCAAGAGGGTTTGGGCCCCCGGCCCGCAGGCCGGGAGCCGCACCCCGCGCAGGGGCTACCGCCGGTACCCCAGCACCGTCATCATCCCGGCCTCCGCGTGGTACACGTTGTGGCAATGCACCATCCACAGCCCGGGGTTGTCGGCGTCGAAGTCGACCGTCAGCGTCCCTCCCCCAGACTTCGTCCGGGAGGTACCCCCAGGCAGGATCAGCGCGGTGTCCTTGCGTGCGCCGCCCCGGCCGCCGCCGAGCGCGAAGGTGTGCCCGTGCAGGTGCAGCGGGTGCCACATCGTCGTCGAGTTGTTGAACTCCAGCCGGACCCGCTCGCCGGCCTTCACCGGGTGCCGCTGGTCGGCCGTGTACGGCTTGCCGTCGAAGGCCCAGTCGTACTTCTCCATCCCCCCGGTCAGCTTGATCCCGATCGTGCGGTCCGGCTCGCGCGGCGCGAGTGCTGCGGGCTCCGCGGCGCGCAGCCGGTCCGCCGTCAGCGGCTTCCCGGCCAGCTCGGCGGGCCGGGTCGCGGCGGTGGGCGCCGCCCCCGCCCCCGTGCGCAGCAGGGCGAGCGCGGACGCCGGCCCGCCCTTGCCCTCCTTGCCCTCGGCGAGTGCGGTGAGCGGGAACACCCCGTCCTGCGCGGTGACCAGTACGTCGTACCGCTCGCCCATGCCGAGCAGCAGGGAGCCGGTCTTCGCGTGCTCCACCGGGTAGCCGTCGGTGTGGGTGACCGTCAGTTCGTGGCCGCCGAGGGCGATCCGGAAGGCGGTGTCCCCGCCCGCATTGACGATCCGCAGCCGGATCCGGTCGCCGGGCCTGGCCGTGAAGACCGACGGGTCCTGCGCCGTCCGCCCGTTGACCAGGTAGTGCGGGTACGCGACATCACCCGGGTCCTTGCCGAGGACCTCGCTCTCCCCGCCCATGAGCAGGCGCGAGGGTCCGCCGCCGGGCGGGGTCTGCGGGGCCGCGCCGCCGTGGCCGGCGTGCCCGCCGCCCGACTGCATGTCCATGCCCTTGCGGAGCTCGGCCAGGACCGCGTCGGGGGTGGAGCCGTCGACTCCGTCGACCCAGTCGTCCAGGACCACCACCCACTCCTTGTCGTACGAGAGCGGCTCCTTCGGGTCCTCGACGATGAGCGGGGCGTAGAGGCCGCGGTCCTGCTGGACGCCCGAGTGCGGGTGGAACCAGTACGTCCCCGGGTTCGGGACGGCGAACCGGTACGTGAAGGACCCGCCCGGCGCGATGTCCCGCTGGGTCAGGCCCGGGACCCCGTCCATGTCGTTGCGCAGGGCGAGGCCGTGCCAGTGCAGGGAGGTGGCCTGCGGGAGGTCGTTGGCCAGGGTCAGGGCGAGGGTGCCGCCCGCGGTGACCCTGACCTCCTGGCCGGGCAGCCGGTCCCCGTACGCCCACGAGCGGACGGTGAGGCCGCCGCCGAGGTCGAGGGGGGTGGCGGTGGCGGTCAGCTTGACCTCGGAGACCGGTCCGGTGGCCTTGCGGGCGGCCTCGGCGGCCTGGACCTCGGGCCCGGCGGGGTCGACGTAACCGCCCGGCGCGGCGGCGGAGGACCCGCCGTGGTTCATGGAGCCGTGGTCCGGGCCGGAGCCGTCGGAGCCGCCGGAGCCGTCGGAACAGGCGGCGAGCAGCGCCGAACCGGCGAGGGCGGCGGAGGCGCCGAGAACGGCGCGGCGGGTGGGGCGGGCAGGACGGCTGGGAAGAGAGCGCATGGGAGCACCTCGTGGTGTGGTCGTACGAGCGGATGGGCGCCGTCTGCTGCCGCCGCTCGGGCCCTGCACGCGGGGCGCGTGCGCGGGCATGCAGGGGCGGCAGCCGGCCCGTTGCTATACGCGCAGTACCGCCAGCCGGGTCAGGAGTTCGTGGGGCGACGGCGGGTCGGGTCCGCCGGACCGGCGCGGCCCGCGGGCCGCGCCCCCGAGCGGCGCGGCGTCGCGGAGGCCGGCCGGTCCGGCGCCCAGGATCAGCAGGGTGAGTCCGCCCAGTACGGCCAGGCACACCGACATGGGGTCCATGCCGGAGCCGGGCGGCGGGGCCTCGACGGCGGACCCCCGGTCGTGGGAGGCGTGCGTCGGGACGGGGGCGGAGACCGTGCCGGGGTCCGTGCCCGTGTCGACGTCCGTGCCGGTGCCGGTGCCGGTGCCGGCGTCCGTGCCCGTGCCCGTGGCCGTGCGCGCGCCCGTGCCCGTCAGGCCGGCCGACGCGTGGCCCGGCGTGTGGTCGGCGCCGCGCCCGGCCGAGGCAACGGCGACGGCCGGAGCCGCGTCCTCCATGGTGTGGGACGGACTCGGATGGCCCAGGGTGTGCATGGTGACGATGCCCAGGAGCAGCGCAGCGAGCAGCAGCAGCCGGGGCCACCGGGCCGCTCGCCGGTCGGTGCGCAGGGCAGGGCGCGTCATGGGCGGAACCCTACCCCGGGTGGGTATCTGATCGTAGGACCGGGTCCGCCGTGTTGAGGATGATGCGCAGTATGTCCACAAAAGCCGAAACGGGGTTCTTCGCGAGCAATGCGCGGCCGGTCGCCCTCCTCATCGGGCTGGGCGCCGCCGCGTACACGGCGTGGGTGCTCGAGGTCGTCCTCTCGACGGGCCTGAACCCGATCGAGACGTACGTCAGCGAGCTCGCCGCCCAGGACCAGCCGCTCGGCGGCCTGTTCCGGGCCACCGACTTCACCGCCGGAGTGCTCGCCTTCGCGGGCGGCCTGCTGGCCCTGGCGGGGCTGTTGCGCCGCGACGGGTCCCGCCGCCCCTGGTCGGTCGTGGGCTGGGCCGGCGTCACCCTCTTCGGCGCGGCCACCGCCGCCGATGCCTGGCTCCCGCTGAGCTGCACACCCACCGTGGACCCGGTGTGCGCGGCCCGGGAGACCGCCGGCCTGGTCCCGGCCACCCATCAGGCGCACGCCGTCAGCAGCAGCCTCGCCATGACCGGCGCCCTCGTCGGGATCGTCGCCCTCACCGTCGCCGCCCGCCGCTACGGCCGGCTCGCCCCGCTCGCCCGCTACGGGCCGGTCCTGGTCGGGCTGGAGCTGCTCGCCACCGCCTGGACCCTGTCCGCCATCGCGCTGTTCACCGCCGGGCGCGGGACCTGGGCGCTGGGGGCCGGGCAGCGGCTGCAGGTGCTGTTCGTGGCGCTCTGGCTGGGCCTGCTCGCGTACTCGGTCCACAAGGAGCGCCGCACATGACACCGCGTACGACCGCGCACGGCACCGGCACCGCCCCGACCGGCCGCTTCGTACGCGTGGACGGCGTCCCGCTGCACGTCGTCGTGGAGGGGAGCGGACCGCCCGTGGTGCTGAGCGCCGGGCTCGCCATGGCCTGGTTCGACTGGGACCCCGTCGCCGCACTGCTCGTCGCGCACGGCCGCACCGTCGTCCGCTTCGACCGCCCCGGGCACGGGCTGAGCGCCCCCGCCACCGTCCCGGCGACCGCCGCCGGGGAGGCCCGCCGCATCGCCGGGCTCCTGGACGCGCTCGGCCTGCCCGGCCCGGTCACCGTCGCCGGGCACTCGATCGCCGGGTTCCACGCCGAAGCCTTCGCCCGCCTGTACCCCGAGCGCACCGCCGCCCTGGTCCTGGTCGACACCAGCATCGAGGAGGACCCCCGTACGGTCTGGCCCGCCGGGCTGCGCACCGCCGCCGCCCGCGTGCTCGGCCGGGCCCTGACCGCCGCCGGGCTGCCCGCCGCGCTGGGTCCGCTCGCCCGCCGCGCCGCCGTACGGGCCTCCCGCACCGGCGGCGGCGACCTGGCCGCGCGGCACCTCGTACGCCGCTGCTACCGCACCGGCCGGGTCTGGCGCGGCGCCCTGCTGGAGAACTCCCGCTACCCCGACACCGCCGCCGAGGTCCTGGCGCTGCGGACCGGGCGCCCGCCGTCCGTCCCCGTCACCGTGCTCACGGGGTACGACGGCTCGGCCGGGCGGGGGGCCCTGCGCTGGTGCGAGCGCCAGGCGCGGCTGGCCGACCGGCTCGGCGCCCGCTTCGAGATCGCCGAACCCGCGGGGCACCTGGTCATGCTGGACCGCCCGGGCCGGGTGGCACGGGCGATCCTGGACGCTGGTGGAAGGGAGCCGGGCGGGGCGGGCCGGCCGGACCGGCCGGAGCGGCCGGGTCAGCGCCCCGCGTAGACCTTCTCCACGAAGCCCGCCAGCTGGTGTTCGTCGAGGTGCTGGGCCAGGTCGGCCTCGCTGATCATGCCGACCAGCTTCTTGTCCTTGATGACCGGGAGCCGCTTGATCCGGTGGCTCTCCATCTCGTCCAGCACGTCGGTGACGTCCGCGCCCGCGTCGATCCAGCGCGGGGTGCCCTTGGCCATGTCACCGCAGGTCATCTCGGACGGGTTCAGCCCCTGGGCCACACAGTTCACGACGATGTCGCGGTCGGTGATGATGCCGCAGAGCCGCTCGGCGGCGTCGCTGATGGGCAGGGCGCCCACGTTGAGCCGGCTCATCAGCTGAGCGGCCTCGTCCAGAGTGGCGGTCGCGGGGATCCACTGGGCCCCGGGGTGCATGATGTCTGCCGCGGTGGTCATTGCTTACCTCCTGCGCATGCCGGTGCGGCCGGGCGCGGATGCGCCCGCCTCGGCACCCTCGGGAGGCCGGTGGTGGGAGGGCCTGACGAGGGCGCCCTCCCACCACCGTACGGGCGCGGCCCGTCACCCGCGCGGTGCAGCTCCGCGCTGTTTCAGCATGTCCGCCATGAGCGTGAGCTCCGACTGCTGCGCCTCGACCATCCCCCGGGCCAGATCCCGCTCGGCGGGGGTCTTGCACTGCGTCGCACAGCCCTGGGCCATCGCGACCCCGCCCTTGTGGTGGTCGGTCATCAGCTGGAGGTAGAGCACCTCCGCGTCGCGGCCCTCGGCGGCGCCGAGCTGCGCGAGCTCCTCCTTGGTGGCCATGCCGGCCATCAGGGCGCCGGGCTTGGCGGCGGCGCCGCCCATGTCGTGGCCGGCCGTGTCGTGGCTGCTCGTGTCGTGCCCGCTCGTGCCGTGCCCGGCCGCGTCGTGCCCGCTCGTATCGTGCCCGCTCGTACCGTGCCCGGCGTGACCGCCGTGCTGGTCCGCGGACCCCATCCAGGACATCGGCGGCTCGTCGGCCACCACCTTCGGCAGCCCCCACAGGTCCAGCCAGCCCAGCAGCATGCCCCGCTGGTTGGCCTGGGTGTTCGCGATGTCGTACGCGAGCCCGCGCACCGGCTCGTCCTTGGTGCGGTCCCGCACGATGAACGACATCTCCACCGCCTGCTGGTGGTGCACCGCCATGTCCCGCGCGAAGCCCGCGTCCGGCGAGTGGAGGCCCGGAGCGCGGCCCGACGGGCCGGAGCCGTCGCCGTCGCCGTCGCTCGCGGCGGTGACCGTGGCCGCCCCCGCGAACAGCAGCGCGAGCAGGACGGCGGTCCCGGCCGCCCAGTACGTACGGGTCACTTCTCGGCCAGCCCGCTCGTGCAGGCCGCGCCCGGCTCGGGGGTCTGCGGGCCCTGCACGTACTTGGTGAAGAACTGCGCGACGCGGGGGTCGTCCGCCTTGTCCACCGTCAGCTGCTTGCCCCAGGCGCTCAGCATGATCGTGCCGGCCTGCTCCTTGACCGGGCTCATCAGCGTGTACGGGGTCTTGGCCACCGTCCCGGCCAGGCTGTCGACGTCGCCCTTGGCGGCCTTCTCGTTGTACGTCACCCAGACCGCGCCGTGCTCCAGCGAGTGGACGGCGTTGACCTCGGGGACCGGGTTCTTGTAGACGTCGCCGTTGCAGTTCATCCAGCGGGGGCTGTGGTCGCCGCCGACCGGCGGGTTCATCGGGTACTTCACCGGGGTCTCGACGTGGTTGCGGCCCAGCGCCTTCGCGTCCCAGGTCTGCTCGCCGTTCACCGGGGCCTTGAGGGCCGCCACCTTGGCGTCCTCCTTCTGCTGCTTGTCGATCAGCACCCAGGCGCCGAAGCCGATGAGCCCGGCGGCGACGGCCACCGAGACCGTGATCGCGATGGCCGCGTTGCGCCGGTCGCGGGCCCGCTCGGCGCGGCGCATCTCGGCTATGCGGGCCTGGGGGGAGTTGCTGTCGTACGGGGTCCTGCTGGCCATGTGCCCTGAATCCTTCTGCTGAGGGGGGTGGAGGGATGGATCCGGTGGAGCGCGGTACGGCGCCCGGACCGGTCAGGTCCGCAGCACTTGGAGGGCGTGGAGGTCGGGGGCCCGGGCGAGCGTCCCGTGCGGCCGGGCCGGCCCGCCGCCGGCGGCGCGCCCGACGGGATCCGGGGCGGCGCCCGCCACGGTCACGGCGGGCGGCGGGGCGGGCAGTACGCCGGGGGCCACGTGCGAGAACGGGGAGCAGCCGGGCCGCTCGTCGGGGGACGCGCAGACGGCGCGCGTGCCGTGCCCGCCGCCGGGCCCGCGTACGGCCGACACGCCGGTCGGGGCGGTCGCGGAGGTCGCGCCGGACAGGGCGGTGACGGCGTGCGGCTCGCCCGGCCGTACGCACAGGAACAGCGCTCCGAGCAGCACGCAGAGGGCCACCGCGATGACGGCACGCCGAGGCGTCCGACGCCCTGCGCGCCCGCGCCGCATGTGCTCCCAGCCCCCCATGGCCGCAGATGGTAATGCTCATGACGGGCCCGAGGTCAGTGCGGGGGTGCCACGAGGTTTCAGAGGTGCGTAATGTGGCGGAAACCGCGGCTGGCGATACTGGGCCCGCCCGACTGTGCCCCCGCCCTCGGGGGAGGTGGTGCACAGGCCGTCTGAACTGCGAGGATGAAGGCATGGACAAGCAGCAGGAATTCGTCCTCCGGACGCTCGAGGAGCGCGACATCCGGTTCGTGCGCCTGTGGTTCACCGACGTACTGGGCTTCCTGAAGTCCGTCGCGGTCGCCCCCGCCGAGCTGGAGCAGGCCTTCGACGAGGGCATCGGCTTCGACGGATCGGCCATCGAGGGCTTCGCGCGGGTCTACGAATCCGACATGATCGCCAAGCCGGACCCCAGCACGTTCCAGATACTGCCGTGGCGCGCCGAGGCCCCCGGGACCGCCCGGATGTTCTGCGACATCCTGATGCCGGACGGATCGCCGTCCTTCGCGGACCCGCGGTACGTCCTCAAGCGCATCCTGAACAAGACCTCCGACCTGGGCTTCACCTTCTACACCCACCCCGAGATCGAGTTCTTCCTGCTGAAGGACAAGCCGCTGGACGGGACCCGCCCGGTGCCGGCGGACAACTCCGGCTATTTCGACCACACTCCGCAGAACGTCGGCATGGACTTCCGCCGCCAGGCGATCACCATGCTCGAATCCATGGGCATCTCGGTCGAGTTCAGCCACCACGAGGGCGCCCCCGGCCAGCAGGAGATCGACCTCCGCTACGCGGACGCGCTCTCCACGGCGGACAACATCATGACCTTCCGCCTCGTCATGAAGCAGGTCGCGCTCGAGCAGGGCGTCCAGGCCACCTTCATGCCGAAACCGTTCTCCGAGTACCCCGGCTCGGGCATGCACACGCACCTCTCCCTCTTCGAGGGGGACCGCAACGCCTTCTACGAGTCGGGCGCCGAGTACCAGCTCTCCAAGGTGGGCCGCTCCTTCATCGCGGGCCTCCTGAAGCACGCGGCGGAAACGGCCGCGGTCACCAACCAGTGGGTCAACTCGTACAAGCGCATCTGGGGCGGCTCCTCCCGCACGGCCGGCTCCGGCGGCGAGGCCCCCTCGTACATCTGCTGGGGCCACAACAACCGCTCGGCCCTGATCCGCGTCCCGATGTACAAGCCGGGCAAGACGGGCTCCTCGCGGGTCGAGGTCCGCTCGATCGACTCGGGCGCGAACCCGTACCTCACCTACGCGGTCCTCCTCGCGGCGGGCCTCAAGGGCATCGAGGAGGGCTACGAACTCCCGGCGGGCGCCGACGACGACGTCTGGGCCCTCTCCGACGCGGAACGCCGCGCGATGGGCATCGAACCCCTCCCGCAGAACCTCGGCGAGGCCATCTCCCTGATGGAACGCAGCGAACTGGTCGCCGAAACCCTCGGCGAGCACGTCTTCGACTTCTTCCTGCGCAACAAGAAGCAGGAGTGGGAGGAATACCGCTCCGAGGTCACCGCCTTCGAACTCCGCAAGAACCTCCCGGTCCTCTAACCGGAGTTCAGAGCCTTTTCGAGGTGTGCAGGACACTCCGGGCCGGTGGTCATCGACCACCGGCCCGGAGTCGTTTCATTTCCACAGACGCGCTCTGCAGTCCGCGGGCGTACCCGGGGGGTCGCTGGCACCGGGGCCCGGACCGACGGGCGCGCTCCTGTCTGCGCCCCGCTCCAGCCGGGCCGCCATCCGCACGCCGGACGGCTCGGGTAGATGCGTCGTTCGTACGGTGGCGCGCTCCACCTGGACGCCAGGACCCGCGCCCGCTCCACATACGTGTGGGTCGACGGCACACGGGATGAGAGATGCGGAGGGGGGCGGGTTACGGGGTTGGCATCCCGCAAGGAGGAGATTCTTGCGGGCAACCCGCGGCGCTACGTAGTGATTTAGCTATCAATCACGTGCGTTGAGTCAAAAGTGGACACGGCGCGCACCCCTGGCTAGGCTCGATTAGCGGATGCCACACCTGAAGCAGCAATGCGAACGCAAGGAAGTTGGCGTCGAAAAGACCGGAGTCAACCGGATCATCAATGACAGCCAGCGTCATTCAGTGCGATGCACAGCCGACCCCGCATGCATGAACCAGGGGCCGGGTGCAGCCCTCAGTGGCAGGCGCGCGGATCCGCATGACGGCGCACGTCGAACATATGCGATTCACGCTGCGACCTGCGTCTTGCGTAGCCAGGCACTCTCGACAACGCCGTCTGAAATCAGTACGGGAGTCTGAAATGCGGAACTTCAGCAGCATCAAGAGAAGTACACTCAGCCCCGTAGCGGTCGCGGCCTCACTGACGCTCGCTGCATCCATGGCAGCAATCGGCACAGCTCACGCCGCTACGAAGGTCACTGTCACTGGAACGGTGAGCTGCGCCCAATTCGATGAGTCAACACCGAAGACAGTGACAATAACCCCCAAGAAGGGGAAGGCCGGCTCGGACGAAACGCCCGGCGAGGCACAGGAGGAAGAGTACACAATCACGCTCACAGGCATTCCGGATAAGGGCACGTCCGCCATCGCTAAGGTTGTCTGCGAAGACGATGATGGCGCCGTGAATACGTACAAGATCAAGGATCTGTCGATCAAGAAGAGAGCGGACGGCCACCCTCTGCCCATCAATCTTCCTCCGCCTCCTCCGGAATAGCCGCCCTCGGGCTTGTGAACTGGGCGCCCACCCCGACACCATGGGGGCGGGCGCCCACGCCGCAGCAAACCGTGAACGCGAGGTCGTACGTGCGTCCCGCGAGGCGGATGCCGAATGCCCAGCACCGGCGAAGCCGCCGCCTCCTGACGTAAGCGGACTGCCGAGCCTGTGGTTCTCGGCTGCCCACGGGGCTTCTTTCGGAGTTCCATGGCGGAGATCGAAGCGGAGGCGCGTACAGCCTCGTCGCCGAACGAACTGATTCACCCGGGCCGTCCCTGGGCCGTCCGACGGGGGGCCGGGGGTGGCCGGCGACGACCAATGACGGCCTCTCCGGTGCTGGTTGGCGGGCGGGTGGGGCGGGGTTTGGCTGGTGGGCTGAGTGGGGCATGCCTTCCTCCGCAACAAGAAGCAGCTGCGGAAGAACCTGCCGGTGCTGTAAGGGCAGGTCAGGGCCTCTTCCGGGGCCGGAACACCCGCTCAGGGCCGACGGCGTGACGCCGTTGGCCCTGAGGTACGAGGACACGCGTATGACCGTGCACACCGTGACGCCGCTCGACGGGGGGCTGCCTGCGCCCGAGCGGGTCTGGTACGCCTCCTACGGGTCCAACATGCACATGGACCGCCTGGCCGCGTACATCGCCGGGGGAACTCCCGTCGGCGCCGCGCGGACCTATCCGGGGTGCCGGGACCGGCGGGCGCCGGAGCGGTCGCTCGCGGTCGAGTTGCAGGGCCGGCTGTACTTCGCCACCGAGTCCGCCGTGTGGGGCGGGGGCCGGGGGCTGTACGACCCGACGGCTCCGGGCCGGATGCGCGGGCGGGCGCACCTGGTGACGGTCGGCCAGGTGTCCGACATCGCCGCGCAGGAGATGGGCGAGGAACCCGGGACGGACCTCGACCTCACGGCGACCCTGCGGGACGGCCGCGATGAACTCGGGCCGGGGCGCTACGAGACGCTGATCTGCCCCGGCACGATCGAGGACATCCCCGTCCTGACGTTCACCGCGCCGTGGACCCTGCGGGACGTCGACGTGCTCCCGCCCACCGCCGTGTACCTGCGCTACCTCGCCGGGGGACTCCTGGAGTCCGGGCCCTGGGAGGAGCAGGACATCGCCGAGTACCTGGCCGACTGCCCGGGCGCCGCCGGTCACTGGACGCCCGAGCAGGTACGGGAGCTGCTGGTCTCCGGGAGTTGCTGACCTCCCGGAGCCGCTGACTTCCGGCCCCGGTTACTTCGGGGGGACCGCCCGGTGCCAGGTGGTGCGGGCCGGGTGGGCCGGGTCCGGGGTGGCGGGCGGGGTCGTGGTGATGTGGAGTTCGGCGTCCAGGCCCAGGACCGCCGTCGTCGTCGCGCCCGCCGGTTCGAGGATGCCGGCCGGGGCGCCGGCGAAGAGCATCTTCGACTCCGTCCATGCGGGCGGGCCACCGAGGCCCGTCGTACTGACCGTGCCCGTGTCCGCGCGGCCCGACAGCAGGCGGCCCGCGACGCCGACCGCGCCGTAGCCCGCCCGGCCGCCTGCCTCCGAGACGCTGGAGACCTGCGGCTTGCCGGAGCCCGCCGTGACCAGGGCCGTACGCACGACCCCCGAGTCGGGGCGGCGGAAGTAGAGCCGGATGCCCGCGCCCTCCGGCGCCGCCGACAGCGGGACCGTGGTGGCCGGCAGGCCCGTCGGGAACGGTCCCTCGAGCGGGGCCCCCGGCGCCGGCTGGGTCCAGGCCAGGACCGACTTGGTGGTGGTCGCGTACACCTGGCGCCGCCCGGCGGCGTCGACCGCCGTCACGGGGTCGCCCTGCAGGTCCTCGCCGCCCAGGCGCTGCCAGGGGCCGAAGGCGCCGCCCGGCTGCTGTTCGCGGGCGCGCAGCGTGCGGCGGGAGTCGCGGACGTAGACGGTCAGCCGGCCGTCCGGGGCCACGGCCGCCGAGGGCGCGCTGATGGAGGAGGTGCCCTCCTCGTCGGCCCCCTCGGGGGTGCCGAGCGACTGCCACGGCCCGAACGGGCCGTCCGGCGCGGACTGGACGGCGTACACGATCTCGCGCCGGTAGTCCGCGGGCCCCGGGCCGAAGCCCGTACGGGTGGCGAGGACCGCTATGCGGCCGTCGGAGAGGCGGGCGGTGCTCGCGCCCGGGTCGATGCCGGTGCCCGGGAGCAGGACCGGGCCGGTCCAGCCGGCCGGGCCGTCCTGCCTGGTCCAGACGGCCATCTGTCCGTCCAGGGCGGCGAAGGCGTAGAGCCGGCCGGAGCCGCCCGCCACCAGCCACGAGGTGGTGTCGGCGCGGGCGTAGCGCAGCGACTGGGCCCAGTTGCGCCCGGTGGGGCTGCTCGCGACCTTGCGGTCGCCGCAGCCGGAGGGGCTGCCGCAGTAGTTCTGGTGGTCGTGCCAGGCGTACGTCTTGAGGAAGCCGATCTTCGTCTCGGCCGTCTGCGGATCCAGGGCGTGCGGGAGGGTGCCGTTGTGGTAGCCGAGGTAGTTCTGCACCGAGAACCGCGGACGGTCGCCGACCTGGGCGGCGTACGCGGCGGTGGCGGCCTGTGCGAAGCGGGCGCCGAACATGTGGTCCTGGTGGTCGGTGTACTTGCCGGTGTCGTGGTACCGGCCCGGCGTCGGGTCCTGCATGCGTATCGTCGTCGGCTTGTAGACCCCGAGCAGCCCGGCTATCGCCTGTATCACCTGGTCCTTGGTGTACGTGTACGGCTGCTTGACCGGGCTTCCGGAGGACAGCTGCGCGCCGAGCGCGGGTATCTTGCCGTTCCACAGGCCGCGCAGGCTGTCCGGGTTCTCCGCGGTGGGGTTGCGGGCCTCGCGCAACTGCAGCCACACCAGGTTGACCTGCGGCCGGGCGATCAGCACGTCGAGCTCGGCCTGGCCGCCGCCCGCGGTGGGTATGACCGTGCGCTTCCAGGCGCTGGTGCGGTCCCCGGTGGCCATCTGGGCGTACGCGGAGCGGATGCCGTTCTGCCGGGCCTCCGCGTAGTGGGCGCGGTCGGCGGGCTGCTCCGGGTCCTTGGCGTCGGCGCCGTTGGCCTCGTTGCGGCCGTCGGCCTCGCCGGAGGTCAGGTAGACGGTGGTGAGTTGGAGGCCGGCCGTCAGCGACCGGCTGAGGTCCGGGTTCATGAAGAACAGGTCGTCGTCGGGGTGGGCGACGACCTGGACGACCGATCCGGACGTGACGCTCGCCGGGAGCGCGACGGCACGGGACCCGGTGCCCTGTTCCTGGGTGGCCTCGGCCGACGTCTGCTGGCCGGTGGCGACGGCGAGCACGCCGGTGGCACCGACGGTGAGTACGGGAAGGAGGGCGGCAAGGAGGAAACGGCGACGGGCAATCGGCATCGGTCACGCCTTGGGGTCGTTCCGGGCGGGAAGAACGGCAGTTCAGTCAGTTCAGTCAGCTCAGTCAGTGAGAGGCCAAATCGGGGGACTTGGTTCACCGTTGGGCTCGATGACTCCTGCTTTCCGAAAACGACCGGATGCGATTGTGGCGTGTGAGCTTCTGATCCGCGCATGTGCCCGGGATGTGGACGCACTTGGTCCGCCGGAGGAGGATCCTCAGCGGCCCGTGTTCCGCGGACCCACCGGAAGCCACGGCGCCAGGTGCGCGTTCGCGTCGTCCGCCGAAGACGTCACGTACAGCCGCGCGTCGAGCCCCACCACCGCCAGGCTGACCGTGTTCCTGCCGGTCGTCGTGGACGAGGGCGCCCCGACGAACATCAGCGGCGACCGCTCCCACGGCCGCCCCGACCCGAGGTCCGAGCCCAGCTGACCGCCCGCCGAACGCCCGGCCAGTACGTGCCCGCTCGCCGCCACCGAACCGAAGCCCTGGAGCCCCCCGAGGTCGGTGAGGTGGTTCACCTTCAGGCCGCCGTCGCCCGTCACCAGGGCGGTACGGACGTTGCCCGAGCCCGGCTTGCGGAACCACAGCCGCACCCCGCCCTCGCGCCCCTCCGCGGTGAGCGGCAGCGTCGTGTCCGGCAGCCCCGTGGGCGTGGCCGGGCCCAGCGGCGCGCCCGGCTTCGGCTGCGTCCAGCCCAGCACCGACTTGACGGTGGCCGCGAACACCATGCGCCGCCCGGCGCCGTCCGTGGCGGTGACCGGCGTGCCGTGCAGGTCGGCGCCCCCGTACTGGGTCCAGGGGCCCCAGGTGCCGTTCGCGAGCTGCACCCGGCCGCGCAGGGTGGAGGCGCCGTCGCGGACGTACGCCGCCAGCTGGCCGGTGCCGTCGACCGAGACGGCGGGGGCGCTGATGTCGGAGGTCCAGCTCTCGTCGGCGGCCTCGGGCGTGCCCAGCGACTGCCAGTCCCCGAACTCCTCCGTGCCCGGGCCCTTCTGGACGACGTACCCGACCTCGCGCCGGTAGTCCGTGGGCCGCGCGCCGAAGGAGGTACGGGTGCCGAAGGCGGCGATCCGCCCGTCCGGCAGGGTGACGGCGGAGATGCCCGGGTCCATGCCGGTGCCGGGCAGCAGGCGCGGCCCGCTCCAGGCGCCGATCGGGCCGGACCGGTGCCAGACGGCGACCTGGCCGTCGAGCACCTTGAAGGCCCACAGACCGTGCTCCTTGTCGGAGGTCAGCCAGGAAGTGCCGGTGCCGCGGGCGTAGTTGACGGTCGAGGTCCAGCCGTTGCCGGCGGGGTGGTCGGCCACCTTGAGATCGCCGCAGCCGGCGTCGCTGCCGCAGTGGTTCTGCCGGTCCAGCCAGGCGTAGGTGTCCAGGATGTCCAGCTTCGCCTTGGCCTCGTCCGGGTCCAGCGCGCTGGGCAGGGAGCCGTTGGAGTAGCCGAGGTAGTTCTGCACCGCGAAGTGCGGGCGGTTCGCGGGGGCGACGTCCTTCGCGTACGCGGCCAGGGCGGCCTGTGCGAAGCGGGCCCCGTAGAAGTGGTCCTGGTGATCGGTGTACCGCTTGTCGGGGGACCGGCCCGGGGTGGGGTCCTGGGCGCGGACCGTGGTCGGCTTGTACTGCTCCAGGATTCCGGCGACGGTCTGGACGACCTGCTCCTTGGAGTACGAGAACCGCTGCTTGACGGGGGTGCCGGAGGAGAGCTGGGCGCCGAGCGCGGATATCTTGCCGTCCCACAGGCCGTGGAGGCTGTCGGGGGCGCTGTCGTATACGGTGCCGGCCTCGCGCAGCTGCAGCCAGACCAGGTTGACCTCGGGCTTGGCGACGAGGACGTCGACCTCGGCGTGGCCGCCGCCCTTGGTGGGGACGACGGTGCGCTTCCAGGCACTGCTGCGGTCGCCGGTGGCCATCTTGGCGTAGGCGGCGCGGATGCCGTTCTGGCGGGCCTCGGCGTAGGCCGGCTTGTTGGGCGGGGTGGAGGCCTGCTTGCCTTCGGTGGCGTTGATGCCGTCCGCCTCGCCGGCGGTGAGGTAGACGGTGGTGACGGGGTGGCCGGCGGCTATGGAGTACCGCAGGTCCGGGTTCATGAAGTACAGGTCGTCGTCGGGGTGGGCGACGATCTGCAGCACCCGGCCGGGGTCGGGCGCGTCGGCGGCGGCCGCGGGGGCCGCCGTCCGGTCGGCGATGCCGCCGCGCGCCTCGCCGGCGCGCAGCACGAACACGCCGCAGGCGACGATGCCGGCACAGAGTCCCACCCCCTTGACGACCCGCCGCCCACGCCGCTGGCCGCGAGCTCCCGAGGCTCCGGCGCCGCCGCCGGCACGGCGGGAGCCGCGCCCGCCGCCCGAGCCGGCGGCGACTGCGCCGGCGGGGTCGGCGGCACGGGAACGCCGGGCGGTCCGGCGGCCGCCGGGTGCCGGGGGTTCGGCGTTGCCGGTACGGGGGTTGGCCCGCTCGGCGGGCTGGTCGGCGAGGGCCCCGGCCGCCGCGCCCGCGGGGCCGGAGCCCCGCGAGCGGCGGCGTCCGCCGGGCTGCCCGGAGCGGCCCTCGCCCGGGTCGGCGTCGGCCGGGTGGCCGGTGGCCGCCTCTGCGGGGTCGGCGGCGCGGGAACGCCGGGCGGCTCGGCGGTTGCCGGAAGCGGGCGGCTCGTCGGTGCCGGAACGGCGCGAAGCGCGTCCGGTGGGTCGGGCGTCGGCGGTGGCTGCGCCGGGCGCGGCATGCGGGACCGCGCCGTCCCCGGTGGGGCGGCCCGTGGCCCCGGACGGATGGCCGTGCCCGGCAGCTTCGGGCCCCGCCGGGCCGGGACGGCCGGACCAGGCCTCGGCCGAGCCCGCCGGGCCGGGGTGCCCGCCGGGGGCCGGCTGCCAGTCGGCATGCAGCGGCGAGCCGCCCTGCCAGGCCCCGCTGAGGGGCGGGGCGGACGGCACGTCAGATCCGGCTGGGCCGGCCGGGACCCGCGACGGCTCCCGGCCCGGCCCGCCTGTATGCGGCTGCGCGGGGTTCCAGCCCGGCTGGCCCGGCTGGGGGTGTGACGGCTCCCGGCCCGGCCCGCCTGTATGCGGCTGCGCGGGGTTCCAGCCCGGCTGGCCCGGCTGCGGGCGTGACGGGTCCCGGCCCGGCCCGCCCGAATGCGGTTGCGCGGGGTTCCAGCCCGGGCCGCCCGGCTGCGGGCGTGACGGGTCCCAGCCGCTGCCGGCGGATGCCTGATGAGGTCCACCCGCCGGAGGCAGCGAGGGGTCCCAAGGCCCCGCGTACGGTGGGCCGGACGGGCCGGCGGCCCCTCCGGCATACGGACCTCCGACCGGTCCTGCCAGCGGACCCCCGGTCGCTCCGCCCGCCGGGAGCAGGGAGGGATCCCAAGCCGGGCCGCCCGCCTGCGGCTGCCCGTACTGCGGCGCCACCAGGTACTCGGCCGGTCCCGCCGGCAGGTGCCACGCCGGGTCCCCGAACGGTTGCGCCGACGGGTCCCACGGCTGTCCGCCCGGGCCGGGCTGCGACGGGTTCGCGGCCGGTCCTGCCGACGGGTCCCACGGCTGTCCGCCCGCCCAGGGGTGCGCCGACGGGTCCCATGGTTGTCCGCCCGGCCAGGGCTGCGCCGACGGGTCCCACGACGGTCCGCCCGGCCAGTGCTGCGGCGACGGGTCCCAGGCCTGTCCCGCCGGCCCGCCCCCGGCCTGCCCCGGATGCGGCGAGGCTCCCGGGTCGTCGGGGAGCCAGGGGCCCGGGGCGGCGGGTCCGTCGGGCATGTGGTTCCTTGGGAGCGGTCGGGCACGAGCGGGCCAACGAGGGGCAGGTAAGCGGAGTGGGGCGTTCCGCATAAGTATTCAGATAATCCGATAATCCGGGCCATGATACGGGTCCACCCACGCCGGTGAGTCGAACGCCTGCTCCGGCTAGGCTCCTTCCAGGCACGCTTGGGCAGTGGCGGCGACGTACGCGGGAGGCGGCGGGATGACAGTCCCGGGACGCAGGAGCAGCACCTTCATCCGGCTGCTGCGCAGCGGCTTCACCGACCCCTCGGCCGCGGCCCGGCTGCTCGACTCCGACGCGCTGGCCTCCGTACGCACCGACCCGGTGCTCCTCGACGCCCTCGGGGCCACCGCAGACCCCGACCTCGCCCTCCTCGGGCTCGTCCGGCTCGCCGAGGCGCAGAGCGACGACGAACGGCCCGTGCTCCTCGACACCCTCGTCAGCGCCAAACCGCTGCGCGACCGCCTCCTCGGCGTACTCGGCGCGTCCGAGGCGCTCGCCGACCACCTCGCCCGCCACCCCCGCGACTGGCACGCGCTCGTCACGTACGAGGCCGCCGATCTGCACCCCGGCCTCGCCGAGTTCGAGCAGGGGCTCGCCCAGGCCCACGACCCCATCGCCCTGCGCGTCGCCTACCGCCGCTGCCTGCTCTCCATCGCCGCCCGCGACGTCTGCGGCACCATCGACGTCGCCCAGACCGCCGCCGAGCTCGCCGACCTCGCCACCGCGACCCTCCGCGCCGCCCTGCGGATCGCGTCCGCGGCCGCCCCCGACGACGCCGCCGCCTGCCGGCTCGCCGTCATCGCCATGGGCAAGTGCGGCGGCAACGAGCTGAACTACGTCTCCGACGTCGACGTCATCTTCGTCGGCGACGCGCCGAACGGAGCCGACGAGGCCAAGGCCGTCCAGGCCGCCACCCGACTCGCCTCCCACCTCATGCGCATCTGCTCCGAGACCACCATCGAGGGCACCATCTGGCCCGTCGACGCCAATCTGCGCCCCGAGGGCCGCAACGGCCCCCTCGTCCGCACCCTCGCCTCCCACCTCGCCTACTACCAGCGCTGGGCCAAGACCTGGGAGTTCCAGGCCCTGCTCAAGGCCCGCGCCGTGGCCGGCGACCCGGACCTCGGCGCCCAGTACATCGACGCCATAACGCCCCTGGTCTGGCAGGCCGCCGAACGCGAGAACTTCGTCGCCGACGTCCAGAAGATGCGCCGCCGCGTCGTCGACAACATCCCCGCGTCCCAGGTCGACCGCGAGCTCAAGCTCGGCCCCGGCGGCCTGCGCGACGTCGAGTTCGCCGTCCAGCTGCTCCAGCTCGTCCACGGCCGCACCGACGCCGGCCTGCACTCCGGCACCACCCTCGACGCCCTGCACGCCCTCGCCGCCGGCGGCTACGTCGGCCGCACCGACGCCGCCCAGCTGAACGACGCGTACCGCTTCCTGCGCGCCATGGAACACCGCATCCAGCTCTACCGGCTGCGCCGCACCCACCTCGTCCCCGAGGACGAGGCCGACCTGCGCCGCCTCGGCCGCTCCCTCGGCCTGCGCACCGAACCCGTCGCCGAGCTCAACAAGGCCTGGCGCCGGCACGCCTCCGTGGTCCGGCGCCTGCACGAGAAGCTCTTCTACCGGCCGCTGCTCGACGCCGTCGCCCAGCTCGCCCCCGGCGAGACCCGGCTCTCCCCGCGCGCCGCCGGCCAGCGCCTCGAAGCCCTCGGCTACGCCGACCCGGCTTCGGCCCTGCGCCACCTCGAGGCCCTCGCCTCCGGCGTCACCCGCAAGGCCGCCATCCAGCGCACCCTGCTGCCCGTCATGCTCGGCTGGTTCGCCGACTCCGCCGACCCGGACGCCGGCCTGCTGAACTTCCGCAAGGTCTCCGACGCCCTCGGCAAGACCCCCTGGTACCTGCGCCTGCTCCGCGACGAGGGCGCCGCCGCCGAGAACCTGGCCCGCGTCCTGTCCGCCGGCCGGCTCGCCCCCGACCTGCTGATGCGCGCCCCCGAGGCCGTCGCCCTGCTCGGAGACCCCGAAGGACTGCAGCCCCGTACGCACGAGGCCCTGGAGCAGGAGGTGCTCGCCGCCGTCGGCCGCGCCGACAGCGCCGAAGTCGGCGTGGCCGCCGCCCGCGGGGTCCGCCGCCGCGAGCTGTTCCGCACCGCCGCCGCCGACATCATCGGCTCGTACGGTACGGAGGACAACCCGGCCGAGGAGGACCCCGGCGCCCTCGTCGACCGGGTCGGCAACGCCGTCTCCGACCTCACCGCCGCCACCGTCGCCGGAGCCCTGCGCGCCGCCGTCCGCGGCCACTGGGGCGAGACCCTCCCGACCCGCTTCGCGATCATCGGCGTGGGCCGCTTCGGCGGCCACGAGCTCGGCTACGGATCCGACGCCGACGTCCTGTTCGTCCACGAACCCCGCGAGGGCGTCGACGAACAGGAAGCCGCGAAGGCCGCCCAGGCCGTCATCGCCGAGATGCGCAGGCTGCTCCAACTCCCCACCGCCGACCCGCCGCTGCTCATCGACGCCGACCTGCGCCCCGAGGGCCGCTCCGGCCCGCTCGTACGCACCCTGTCCTCGTACGCCGCGTACTACCGGCGCTGGTCCCTGACCTGGGAGAGCCAGGCCCTGCTGCGCGCCGAACCGGTCGCGGGCGACGTCGAGCTCGGCGCCCGCTTCATCGAGCTGATCGACCCGCTGCGCTACCCGGCGGAGGGCCTCGGCGAGGACGCGGTCCGCGAGATCCGCCGCCTGAAGGCCCGTATGGAGTCCGAGCGCCTCCCGCGCGGCGCCGACCCCACGCTCCACACCAAGCTGGGCCGCGGCGGCCTCAGCGACGTCGAGTGGACCGTGCAGCTGATGCAGATGCGGCACGCCTGGTCGCAGCCCGGCCTGCGCACCACGCGGACCCGCGAGGCCCTGGCCGCCGCCCATGCGGCCGGGCTGATCCCGGCCGAGGAGGCGCAGATCCTGGACGAGGCCTGGGTGCTCGCCACCCGCGTCCGCAACGCGGTGATGCTGGTCCGCGGCCGGGCCGGGGACACCTTCCCGTCGGAGGCCCGCGAACTGGCCGCCGTCGGCCGCTACCTCGGCTACGCGGAGGGCACGGCCGGCGAGCTGCTCGACGACTACCGCCGCATCACGCGCCGGGCGCGGGCGGTCGTGGACGACCTCTTCTACGGGGCCTGAGCGGTCCGGGTCCCCGGCCGCGGCCCGGCGTCAGCGCGCCGCGAGGCCGCCCGCCCGGCGCAGAGAGAGCCGGACGGGCGGCTGGAACACCGGTTGGATCAGTGGTGATGACGCTGCGTCACTACGGAAGCCGCTTGATGATCCACTCGCACAGCTCCCGGGTGATCGCGGTGTGCGGGGTGGTGGCCGAGGACCAGAGGAATTCGTCCAGCTCGCTTTCGCTCGGGTCGATCGAGGCGACCTTCGCGTACAGGTCCTCCTGCTTGTCGATGTTGCGGATCGCCACCGCGCTGACGGTCGGGACGAAGCAGACGGCCTCGTGCCGCAGGTCGACCTTGCCGCCCTTCGCCACCAGCTCGTCCGCCACGATCTTGTAGGAGGCGAGGGTGCCGCCCGGTGCGCCGTCCAGCTCGGGGTATCCGCTGGTGGTGACCGGCTTCGAGGCGGGCGGGAACAGCCGCTTCAGCTCGGCGACCGTGACGTTGTTGCCGGTGGCCTGGGTGTAGAAGGTCGTGCCGGGGAAGGCGATCAGGCCGGTGCTCTTCAGTGCCATGACGCCGGGCGGGATGCTGAGGCCCATGCCGTCGCCGGTGCCGTTGGCCACCGCGATCTTGCGCGGGATCATCGGCCAGCCGCCCATCTGGTCCAGCTCCTCCAGCAGCTGGGTGCGCAGCGGGTCGATCTCGTCCTTGCCGGTCTCGCTGTTGTAGTGGCGCCAGAGCATCTGCCGGGCCGCCGGACTGTTCATCTGCCGCGCGAAGTCGTTGGCCAGCGGGATGAAGTGTGCGAACGCCTGCAGGCCGATCGGGATCACGGCGCCGCGGTGCGGGGTGTCGTAGGAGAAGTACAGCTCGGTCTGGTGGTCCATCCGCTGCCTTTCCATCCTGGCCAGCGCGTAGCGGGTGATCAGGCCGCCCATGCTGAAGCCGCCGACGGTCAGCCGGTCGTCACCGACGCGCTCCCCGAGGGTCCGAAGAATCGCCGCGGTCACGGTCTCGGCGTTCTTCTGGATCGGCGCGGTGCGCTCGTCGAATCCGACCAGGATCACGGTGCGCCCCTGCTTGCGCAGGGCGGTCAGGAACTTGTACTCCCCGCCGTCCAGGCCCTGGGCGAGCCACTGCAGATCGCTTCGGCCGAGGTTGAACCCGTCAGCCATGATCACCGGCTTGTGGACCTGGTCGGTGCCCTCGCCGTAGTAGACCCAGGCGAAGCCGTTCGGCAGCTCCCACTCGGTGTCGCGCTGATGTACGGGGACCGTGATGGGCGGCGGCGAACTCAGCGGGGCCGCCGCGATCAGCGTGCCGCTGATCTGTTCCGACTGGGCGTCCTTGCCGCTCGGGGTTCCGGGCACGGGTGTCTCCTTCTGGCTGCGTGCACGGCTCCGCAGTCCGGCCGGGCCGGACGCACGGAGGTGCAGGGTGAGGGGTGATGACGACCCATCATCTGCACACGCAACGTAATATGCCGGTTACGCAGCGCAACATTCGCTCGTTAGGGGGGACCCTCGACGGCTACGTTTGGATCGCGCTAAGCGGCGTTCGCCGGCGGGGCGCAGCCCTGGCAGCGGCCGGCGGTGGGGGAGCGGAAGGCGCGGTCGCGGCCGTCGCAGGTGCGGAGGGGGTGGATCTCGCGGTCGGGCGCCACGGGGCGGGCCTCGCCGGGATCCGGTAGGCGGGGCGGCAGCAGTTCCCGCAGGCGGTGGGCGAGCAGCGCCGCCGGGGAGTGGATGGGCACCACCGGCAGCGAGCGGGTCAGGGCCGCGATGACGGCGCTCGGGGTCAGCCCGCGCTCCAGCCACCCCGCCGCGGCGGGCCCCAGCCGTACGGTGTCCCGCTCGGACAGCACCAGCCGGGGATCGCGCAGCCGCAGCCGTGCGAGCAGCTCGCGGGCCCCGAGCTCTGCTTCGGAGACGGTGGCTGGGGCGGGGTCTGCTTCCGGTTCGGGGTCCGCCCCTGGTCCGGGGTCCGGCTCGGGAGCCGGTTTCGGCTCGGCCCCGGTGGGCTCGGCGCGCCGCTCGCGAGCCGCAGCCGCCATCGCGGGCGGGTTGTTGTACGAGACCGTGCAGGTCACGATCCGGCCGGTGGGGAGCCTCTCGTGGTAGCGGGCCAGGTAGCCGTGCTCCTCCAGCTCGCGCAGGGTGGCGGCGATGCGGACCTCGCCCTCGGGGAAGCGTTCGGCGAGGGCCTTGATGGTGACCTTCGCACCGGCCGGGAGGGACTGGATGTGCGTGGCCAGACCGATCGCACCCATGCTCAACCCGCGGTGCTGGGCGAGGTGGTTGCCGATCTTGACGTAGCCGCGGCGGTGATCGTGATTGATGTGCCGGATGCCCGACGAGGCGCGCGGGGGCGCGCTAAACTGCTGGTCAGCCATGGAAGGGTAGTGCCTTCTCTTGGTCAGGCCCTCGGGCGGGATTGGCGTCCCGTACGAGGGCCGAATTGCGTTTATGGGGTTTTCGGGGGTTAGCGTGCCCGACGGATTGGCATATGCGCCAGCCGGGTTGGGGCGATTCACCCGTCCGGGTGAGAGGGGAGGGGGAGGTGAGGAGAGGTCATTTCCCCCGGTTGTTTCTCTTTAGACGTCGAGCGTCACCGGCCATCGCTCCACCGGACCGTGGAAACCTCGATCCGGTGAAATCGGACTTTCCGATTCTCGTGCCTCGGCGTGCGCATCCGTACTTAGCCTGAAGGGAGTTGCAGGCCAACGGAGGTGGCAATGAGCGCAGAGGGCACCGACGAGTCGAGCTGGGCACTCGATCCGGAGGACGAATCCGGGGCGGTCGTCGCGGCGGTGGGACGCCAGTTGAAAATGTGGCGGGAGGCGGCCGGATTCGACCGGTCCACTTTTGCTGAACGGATGGGCTACGGGGCGGACCTGACCCGCAAGATCGAAAGCGGCACCCGCATTCCGCGTCCGGAGTTCCTGGACAAGGCGGACGAGGTTCTCGGCGCGGACGGGAAGATCGCCGCGATGAAGTTGGACGTCGAAAAGGCCCGGTACCCCAAGAAGGTTCGGGATCTGGCCAAGTTGGAATCAGCGGCGGTGGAGATCGGGTCGTACGACAACGTGGTGGTGACGGGCCTGCTCCAGACCGAGGAGTACGCGCGGGCGCTGTTCGGGCTCAGGCGCCCGGGGTTTTCGGAGGACGAGGTCGAACGCCTGGCCACGGCGAGGCTGGCTCGTCAGAAGCTCATCCAGCGGCATCCGGCGCCGCTGCTGACCGTTGTGCAGGAAGAGGCTGTCCTGCGACGCCCCATTGGGGGCAAGATGGTGTTGCGCCGCCAACTGGAACACCTGTTGGAGGTCGGCCGGTTGCGCACCGTGGAGATCCAGGTCATGCCCACTGTGGTTGAGGAGCACGCCGGTCTTGGCTCATCGTTCACAGTCATGCGGCTCAAGGACGGAACGACCGTCGGACACAGCGAGGTTCAGCTGGCCAGCCGCTTGATCATTGATCCCAAAGAGGTCCAGATCATGGACATGCGCTATGGCATGATCCGGGCACAGGCTCTGACGCCTCGCGAATCTTTGACGTTCATCGAGAAGGTACTGGGGGAGACATGAGCATCAAGTCGTCGGCCGAGGGCCTCTCCGCGCTGACCTGGGTCAAGAGCAGCTACAGCACCGCCGACGGTCCCAACTGCGTCGAAGTCGCCTGGACCAAGAGCAGCTTCAGCACCGCTGATGGAGCCGACTGCGTAGAGATCGCCCGCACGCCCGGGACCGTCCTCGTCCGGGACTCCAAGCGGCCCGACGACGGGCGGCTGGCCGTCGCCCCGGCCGCCTGGGACGGGTTCGTCACCTACGCGACCGCGTGAGAAGCACGGGTTCGGCCGTCAAGGCCGTCATCCGCTACCGGCGGCCGGATCCGGCGTGCTGGGCGGTCGTCGTCAGGGCCGCCTGCAATCCTCTGGGCAGCAGTTGGGACGCGGCCAAGGCGGTGGCGCAGGCCGGCTCCGCCGTCTCCGGGCACGCCGACCGGCTGGCCAGGGCCCTCGCCACGCGGCTCGGGAACGTCGAGGAGCTCGCGGTCGCCCTCGCCGGGACGGGGGACCTCCGTGCGCTGCCCGCCCTCCGGCGCATCGCGGAGGACAACCGGATCCCGCTAAACGTCCCCTGGGTCCCCCACCTGGCCGCGCTGCCCGCCGCGGAGCTGCTCCCGACGATGCGGGCGGTGCTGCGCCGGGATCCGCCGAAGTACCACGCGAGCACCGCCGCCCTCGAACTCCTCGCGCTCTGGGGCCCGGCCGCCGCACCCGCCGTACCCGAGGTGCTCCCGTACCTGGAGAGCCCGTACGCCTACGGTGCCCTGCGCGCCCTGGGCCGGATCGGCCCGGCCGCGGCCGTCGCCGCCGACCGGCTGGCCGACTTCGCGACCGGCCGTGCCCCGAAGGCGGCACGCCACCATCCGCGGCTGGCCGCCTGGGCACACTGGAAGGCCACCGGCTACCCGGAGCTGGCCCTCGACGTGTGCGGTGCGGCCGTGGGGTCCGGGACCGCCAGCCACGGCCTGCCCTTCCTCGCCGATCTAGGCCCCCTGGCCGCCGCCCACGCGGACACCGTGCGCGGCCTGATGGAATCGCCCGGCGCCTGGACCCGGGTCGCCGCGGCCCACGCGTACGGGCGGATCACCGGGGACTCGGAGTCCGCCATGGCGGTGCTGCTGGCCGAGGTGGACCCCGACTGGACCGGGAACCCCGCCCTGCCGACCCGCGAGGCCGTCCGCCGGCTCGGTGCGATCGGCGCCCCCGCTGCCGCCGCGGCGCCCCTGCTGCGCCGGATCCTGGCGGCGGAGGAGCGGCTGAGCCACCCGTACGAGCACGTCCGGATCCTGGCCGACGAGGCCTACGTCCGCACCCTCACCGAGGCGTTGGCCCGGATCGGCGCGAGCGCGGACGGCCCGGCGCCGGTGGCCGCGCCAGCCGCCCGGCGCGGGGTGCTGGAGCGATGGCTGGGCCCGCGCGCAGCGCGCACCCGCTGACCGGCCGATTCCTCAGCCCGTTTCGCCCAGCAGGGTGCGGGCGTACATCAGGAACGCCGCCAGGCCCACGTCGAACGCGGCGTCCGCGCGGCCCGGGCCGACGGCCGTCAGGGCATCGGCGAGCAGCGGGGTGTCCGGTGTCGGCTCCCACATGGCCTCGGGGGCGGCCAGGTCCAGGGCCGAGCCGAGGACCAGGTTCTCCAGCGCCGTCAACAGCGGCATCACCTGGTGGCGGGTGAAACCCGCCGCCAGCAGCATGCCGACCGCCCGCTCGTACTGCGCCAGCACCCGCGGGGCCCGCACCGGCGTGGTCATCAGCAGCGGGATGACGCGCGGGTACGCGGCGAACGAGGCCCGGTAGGAGCGCGCCCAGGCCTCCAGGGCCCGGTCCCAGGGCTCGAGTTCGAGGGTCTCGTCGGCGATCCCCGCGCACACCCGCTCGCGCACCAGCTCCACCACCCCGGCCCGGCCGTCCACGTGGTGGTACACCGACGCGGTCTGCACCCCGAGCGCCCGGGCGATCTGCGGGACGCTGAACTCGCCCTGTTCCGCGACCAGTTGCAGTGCGGTCGTGGTGATCCGCTCCCGGTCGAGCAGGGGGGTGCGCGGCCGTGCCATCGATTTCTCCCGCCGTGAGGTCTTCCCGTACGCCAAAACCGGAGGCTACATTGCCGCGAACCTAAAGCCTTTAGATTTCGGTCTCCCGAAGGGTGTATCGCCGCATGCCCGAAATGCCGGAACCGCCAGCAGACAGACCCGCCCTGCGCCGCGCAGCGCTCGGCACCGCGGACATCTCCTTCTTCGTGGTCTCCGCCGCCGCCCCGCTCACCGTCATGGCCGGCGTCGCCCCCGTCGCGATCCTGCTCGGCGGCATCGGAGCCCCCGCCGGATACCTCCTCGCCGGCCTCACCCTCGCCGTCTTCGCCGTCGGGTTCACCACCATGAGCCGCCACGTCCGCAGCGGCGGCGCCTTCTACGCGTACATCACCCGCGGCCTCGGCAAGCGCGTCGGCATCGGCGCCGCCCTGCTCGCCCTGGTCGGTTACAACGGCATGGAGATCGGGGTCTACGGCCTCCTCGGCACCACCACCGCCGACACCGCCCACGCCCTCGGCGGCCTCGACGTCCCCTGGCTGCCCGTCTCCCTCGCCGGCCTCGCCCTCATCTGGTACGGCGGCTTCCGCTCGATCGACTTCGGCGCCAAGGTGCTCGGCGTCCTGCTGGTCGCCGAGACCGGGATACTCGTCCTGCTCGCCGCCGGAGTCCTCGTCAAGGGCGGCGCCCACGGGCTCTCCGCCGGCTCCTTCGCCCCCGGCGCGGTCCTCGTCCCCGGCACCGCCGCCGTCCTGGCCTTCGCCTTCGCCGCGTTCACCGGTTTCGAGTCCACCGTCATCTACCGCCGCGAGGCCCGCGACCCCGACCGGACCATCCCGCGCGCCACCTACATCGCCGTCGCCTTCCTCGGCCTCTTCTACGCCTTCATCGTCTGGACCGTCATCCAGGCCTTCGGCGCCGAGGAGGTGATCGCGGCCGCCGCCGAGGACCCCGGCGGCCTCTTCTTCGCCGCGATCACCACGTACGTCGGCCCCTGGGCGGCCGACCTGATGCACCTCTTCATCGTCACCAGCGTCATCGCCTCCCTCCTCGCCTTCCACAACGCCATCAACCGCTACGTACTCGCCCTCGCCGAGGAGGGCGTGCTCCCCGCCGCCCTCGGCCGGGTCCACCCGCGCCACCGCTCCCCGTACCTCGCCGGGCTCGCCCAGACCGCCCTCGGCGCCGTCGTCGTCCTCGGTTTCGCGCTGGCCGGGGCCGACCCCTACCAGCAGCTGCTGCTCTGGGTGAACACGCCCGGCATGATCGGGCTCATGGCGCTGATGCTGCTCGCCGCGATCGCCGTACCCGTCTACTTCCGGCGCACCGCGCACACCGAGGGCCCCTGGCGGACCGTGGTCGCGCCCGTCGCCGCCGCCGTGCTGCTCGCCGTGGCGATCGTGCTGGTCGTCTCCGAGGTCGGCCTGTTCACCATGGCCCCCACCCCCGTCAACACCGTCCTCGTCGCCCTCGTGCCCGCCGTTTTCCTGGCCGGGCTCGGGCTCGCCCGGCGCCTCGAGAGGCGCCGCCCCGAGGTCTACGCCCGATTCGCCGCCGAGCCCGCCGAAGCCCCTGAAGGAGAAGAGCCGTGCCCGCTGCCGACACCGTCCTCACCGGAGCCCGCGTCCGCACCCTCGACCCCGGCCGCCCCGAGGCCGGCGCGGTAGCGGTCCGCGGCGGCGAGATCCTCGCCGTCGGCGACGAGGCCGACGTACGCGACTGGCGCGGCCCCGCCACCGAGGTGGTCGACCTCGGCGGCGCCACCCTCACCCCCGGCCTGACCGATGCCCACAGCCACCCCGTCTGGGGCATCGAGATGGCCACCGGAACCGACCTCTCCGCCGTCAAGGACCTCGACCAGCTGCGCTCCGCCCTCCGCGGCGCCCCCCGCACCGGGGGCTGGGTCCTCGGATACGGCCTCGACCACAACGCCTTCGGCGGCCGCCCCGTCGAAGGTGCCCTGGTCGAGGAGGCCCTGGCCGGCGCCCCCGCCTTCCTGCGCCTGTACGACGGCCACTCCGCCCTCGCCTCCGGCGCGGCCCTGCACGCCGCGGGCATCACCGGCCCGCGTACGTTCGACCAGCGCTCCGAGATCGTCTGCGACAGGGAAGGACGCCCGACCGGCCACCTGATCGAGCACGCCGCGATGGCCCTCGTGGGAGCCCTCGCCCCCAAGCCCTCGTCCGCCGAGCGGCGCAGCCGCCTCACCGCCCTGCTCGGCGACATGGCCGCCACCGGCCTCACCGTCGCCCACGTCATGGACCTGGGCGACGGAGACGTACCGGCCCTGCTCGCCGGCGTCGAGTACGAGGGCGACCTGCCGCTGCGGCTGAACCTCTCGCCCTGGTGCATGCCGGGCGCCACCCCGCAGGACCTGGCCGAGGTGATCGCACTCCAGGGCCTGCGCGGGCGCCACTGGCAGGTCGGCGGCGTGAAGTTCTTCATGGACGGCACCGTCGAGGGCGGCACCGCCTGGCTCGAGCACGCCGACTGCCACGGCCGCGGCACGGACGCCTTCTGGCCCGACCCCGAGGCCTACTCGGCGGCCGTACGGACCCTCGACGCGGCCGGGGTGCGTACGGCGACCCACGCCATCGGCGACGCGGCGGTCCGGCACGTCCTGGACACGGTGGCCTCCCTGGGCGGTCAGGCCCGGCTGCGGCACCGGATCGAGCACATCGAGACCGTCCCGGACGACCAGCTGAAGCGGTTCGCGGAGCTCGGGGTGATCGCCTCGATGCAGCCGCCGCACACCGCGTACACCCGGGCCGACCACAGCGACGAGTGGTCGAAGCGGCTGGGTGCGGCCCGCGCGGCCCGGGCCTGGCGCTGCCGGGACCTGCGGGACGCGGGGGCCGTGCTCGCCCTGGGCTCGGACTGGCCCATCGCCCACCACGACGCCCGCCGGGTCCTGGCCATCGCCCGCAGCCCGCTCGGCGCGGCCGCCGCAGGGCCCGCGCTGACCGGGCTGATGGCCCTGGAGGGCATGACCTCGCACGCCGCGCTCGCGGCCGGGGAGCAGCAGGTGGCGGGCCGGATCGCGGCCGGCTTCCGGGCGGACCTGACGGCCTTCGCGCTCGACCCGGTGGACACCGCCCCGGACGAGCTGGCCGAGGCCCCGATCCGGCTCACGATGTCGGGCGGCCGGATCACCCACCTACGGGACAGCCCTTAGGTTGTGTCTTGCGGCGGTCGCCGGGCGGTCAGGCGTGCAGCAGGCTCTGCGGGAGGTACGCGGAGGTGACGCCGAGCCGCCAGCCGTGGACCTGGACGGCGAGCGCGGCCACGGCGATCGTGCCGGCCGGGAACAGGGTGCGGGGGGCCGCGTCGGGGCGTGCGCCCTCGCGCAGGCCGGCGAGGTTCCCGGCCAGGGCGCGTTCGAAGGCGGCCTGGTCGTCGTCGAGCAGGACGCGCAGCAGCCGCTGGTCCGGTGTGAGCACGCCGAGGCCGTCCAGGCGGCGGGCTGCCTCCGCGCGCTCGGCGGCGTCCGGCTTGCACAGGGTCGCGTCCGGCCAGTCCCGCGGCAGGTGCCCGGCCGCCCGGGTGAGGTAGAGGCACAGCGCGTCCATCTCGGCGAGCTCGGCCGGGTCGGAGTGCGAGTCGAGCGGCGAGTAGGGCACGCCGTCGTGGAGGGCGGGCGCGAAGTCGTTGCGCAGCAGCAGCCCGATGACGCGGTCCCGCTCCCGCACCGCCCCGCTGACCAGGCACAACGCGAAGGCGTCCAGCCAGGTCCGGGCGGTGGGCGCCTGGTCGACCGCGTCGCCGAAGGAGATGTCCATGCTGCTGAGCTCCTCATGGAGCAGGGGGAACGGCACCTCGAAGTCGCCGTCGGGGAAGCAACCGAGGGAGAGCTCCCCGAGCGCGCATTCGGCGGCCGTCCGCAGCGCACGGCGTACGACGGCTCCGCCCAGCTCGGGATCCGCCAGCGTCTGCGCGCCGACGTGGTCGAGGAGGTCGTCGCGGGTCTCGTGGAGCCCCTTCAGGGACAGCAGCCCCCCGAACCGCAGCCCGTGCCAGTGGTCGTAGACCCGTCCGGTGACGTCCTCCAGTGCCCGGGATATCCGGTGCCCGCTGACCTCGTGCCGCATCACGTCCTGCATGCCGCCGCCTCCTTGATCGTTTCACCTTGCGACGCGCACGCTAACAACGCCCACTGACACCGCCCCCGGAGGGTGCGGGCGGGTTGCGGTCCGTACGGGGTGGACCGGTTACGGTGCGGGGGAGCGGGTCGGGCCTGCAGGCCGGGGCGCCGGACCGGTCAGCGGTCGGCGCGGAAGCGGTTCAGCAGGGCCGACGCCGGGTGCGGTCCCGCGTACTCGGGCTCGCGCGGCAGCCGGTGCGGCAGCGAGCCGTACCAGCTGCGCGAGACGGTGTAGCCGAACGCCAGGCAGAGCATGCCGCCCACGGCGTCCAGCCAGAAGTGGTTTGCGGTGGCCACGATCACCACGAGGGTGGCCGTCGGGTAGAGCAGGCCCAGGATCCGGGCCCAGGGGGCGGAGGCGACGGCGAAGATCGTCAGCCCGCACCAGAGCGACCACCCTATGTGCATGGAGGGCATGGCGGCGTACTGGTTCGACATGTGCTTGAGGTTGCCGGAGGCCATGGAGCCCCAGGTGTGGTGGACCAGCACGGTGTCGACGAAGTCCTGCCCGTTCATCAGCCGGGGCGGCGCGAGCGGGAAGAAGTAGTAGCCGACCAGGGCGACGCCCGTGGTGGCGAAGAGGACCAGGCGCGTGGCCGCGTAGCGCCCCGGATGGAAGCGGTAGATCCAGACCAGGACGGCGATGGTCACGATGAAGTGGAGCGTGGCGTAGTAGTAGTTCATGCCGACGATCAGCCACGTCACCGAGTTCACGGCGTGGTTGACCGACTGCTCCACAGCGATCCCGAGGGTGCGCTCGAGGCCCCACAGCCAGTCGGCGTTCGCGAGGGCGTCCGCCTTCTGCTCGGGCACCGCGTTGCGGATGAGTGAGTACGTCCAGTAACTGACCCCGATGAGCAGGATCTCGAACCAGATCCGGGGCCGGCGTGGGGCTCGCAACCGGGACAAATGGGTGCGCTGAGCGCCCGGACGAGTTTCGCTCTCGGTCACGTGGGGTGACGAGACTTCCGTCCGGGTTTCCAGTGTCTTCACGCTCGATTCACCCATGGGGAAAGAGTCTGCCAGATGCGTTCTCGCCTTCGATCATCCCTCGGGAGGGTCTGCGGCGCAGCTGCTCACCCCTGGGGACGAGACGGTCCCCTACGTTGCTGCGGACCGGAGGCGGTGGATCCGCGGACGACCAGTTCGGGCAGGAACACGAACTCGCTGTGCGGTGCCGGCGTACCGCCGATCTCCTCCAGGAGCGTGCGGACCGCCGCCTGCCCCATGGCCTGCACGGGCTGCCGGATGGTGGTGAGCGGCGGATCGGTGAACGCTATGAGAGGGGAGTCGTCGAAGCCGACGACCGAGACGTCCTGCGGCACCCGCAGCCCCTGCTGCCGGGCCGCCCGGATCGCCCCGAGCGCCATCATGTCGCTCGCGCACACGATGGCGGTGCAGCCGCGCGCGACGAGCGCGGCCGCGGCGGCCTGCCCGCCCTCCAGTGTGTAGAGGGAGTGCTGGATGAGCTCCTCGACCTCGGCCTCGTCGAGGCCGAGCCGCTCCTTCATCCCGAGCCGGAAGCCCTCGATCTTGCGCAGGACGGGCACGAACCGCTTGGGTCCGACCGCGAGCCCGATCCGGGTGTGCCCGAGCGCGGTCAGGTGGGTCACGGCGAGCTGCATCGCGGCGCGGTCGTCGGGGGAGACGAAGGGGGCCTGCACCTTGTCGGAGAACCCGTTGATGAGGACGTACGGGACGCCCTGCCCGCGGAGTTGGTCGTAGCGGCCCATGTCGGCCGTGGTGTCGGCGTGCAGCCCGGAGACGAAGATGATGCCGGAGACCCCGCGGTCGACGAGCATCTCGGTGAGCTCGTCCTCGGTGGACCCGCCGGGCGTCTGCGTGGCCAGCACCGGCGTGTACCCCTGCCGGGTCAGGGCCTGGCCGATGACCTGGGCGAGCGCCGGGAAGATGGGGTTGTCGAGCTCGGGGGTTATCAGGCCGACGAGCCCCGCGCTGCGCTGGCGCAGTTTCACGGGGCGCTCGTAGCCGAGCACGTCGAGCGCGGCCAGCACGGACTCGCGGGTGCCTGCGGCCACACCGGGCTTGCCGTTGAGCACGCGGCTGACTGTGGCTTCGCTGACCCCCGCCTGGGCTGCGATGTCGGCAAGCCGTGCGGTCACGGGATTGGACTGTACCGGTCCCCGGCTCACAAAGCCCACCACGTGCACGAATCCGCGGGCAGCAGCACGGTCCGGCCGTCCGTCTCGACCGGCGCGCTGGAGAGTACGGGGCGTCCCGGCGAGGGCAGTTCGAGCGGCTCGCAGCGGCTGTTGAAGGTGCAGGCGAAGCCGGGCCGGGTGAAGAGGAGGACGCCCGCGGGGGCGGGCAGCCAGGTCAGCGGGCCCGCGTCGGGGGCACCGAGGCCGGGCAGTGCGCGGCGCAGCTCCAGGGCGGCGCGGTACAGCTCGAGGGTGGAGTGCGGGTCGCCGGTCTGGGCGGCGACGCTCAGCGGGGCCCAGTCCGCGGGCTGCGGGAGCCAGCTGCCGGCCGGGCCGAAACCGTACGGGGGCTGCTCGCCGGACCAGGGCAGCGGGATCCGGCAGCCGTCGCGCAGTCCGTCCTGCCCGGCGGTGCGCAGGAAGGCGGGGTCCTGGCGCACGGCGTCGGGGAGGTCGTCTACCTCGGGCAGGCCGAGCTCCTCGCCCTGGTAGAGGTACGCGGAGCCGGGCAGGGCGAGCATCAGCAGGGCGGCGGCCCGGGCCCGGGCCAGCCCCTGTGCGCCGCCGCCGTAGCGGGTGACGTGGCGTACGACGTCGTGGTTGGACAGCACCCAGGTGGTGGGGGCGCCGACGGAGGCGGTGGCGGCCAGGGACTCGTCGATGACGGTCCGCATCGCCCGGGCGTCCCACGGGCAGTTCAGGAAGCGGAAGTTGAAGGCCTGGTGCAGCTCGTCGGGCCGGACGTACAGGGCGAGCCGCTCGGAGGTCGGCGCCCAGGCCTCGGCGACGCCGATGCGCGGGCCCGGGTAGGAGTCGAGCAGCCGCCGCCAGGAGCGGTGGATCTCGTGCACGCCGTCCTGGTCGAAGAAGGGGAGCGGCTCGGTGCCGATCAGGGTGGCCTGGGCGCCGCGGCCGATGTCGGGCAGGCCGGAGGCCTTGACCATGCCGTGGGCGACGTCGATGCGGAAGCCGTCGACGCCGAGGTCGAGCCAGAAGCGCAGGACGGAGGCGAACTCCTCCGCGACCTCGGGGTGCTCCCAGTTCAGGTCGGGCTGCTCGGGGGCGAAGAGGTGCAGGTACCAGGCGCCGTCCGGGGTCCGGGTCCAGGCGGGGCCGCCGAAGACGGACTCCCAGTCGTTGGGCGGGCGCTCCCCGTGGGGTCCGCGTCCGGGGCGGAAGTGGTAGCGGGCCCGGGCCCGGACCCCGGCCGGGCTGCCCGGGTCCGCGGTCAGGGCCTCCTGGAACCAGACGTGCCGGTCGGAGGTGTGGTTGGGGACCACGTCCACGATGACCCGCAGGCCCAGCGCGTGGGCGGCCCGGACGAGCTCGTCGGCGTCGGAGAGGTCCCCGAAGAGGGGGTCGACGGCCCGGTAGTCGGCGACGTCGTAACCGCCGTCGGCCTGCGGGGAGACGTAGAAAGGGGTGAGCCAGACGGCGTCGACCCCGAGCCGGGCCAGGTGGGGCAGGCGCGTGCGCACCCCGCGGAGGTCGCCGATGCCGTCGCCGTCGCTGTCCGCGAAGGACCGTACGTACACCTGATAGATGACGGCATCGCGCCACCAGCCGACGCTTTCGGTCGCCTTGCTGGAAGCGCTTGCAAGCCGGGATGCTGTCAGCTCATGGGTCATACCGGTGTCAACGCGGGTACATGCCCCCTGGTTGCGGGCCTGATGACCCGAAGGAAGTTCGAACAACCAGCAAGCAGCGGCAACCGTCAGGACACACGGATGTAACGATCGGCCTTGCTTGCAGAAAATTGCCGCAAGCTCTTTCGGTCGGCTTTCAGGCTTGTTACGTTCCCTGCAACTCGGGACCGCGAGGGAGCGGCCGGGATCATCGAAGGAGTTCATATGCGGCGTGGCATAGCGGCCACCGCGCTGGTCGCGACCCTGGCGCTCGCGGCGACGGCTTGCGGTGGGGACGACAAGGACGCGGCCGGCGAGGCCAAGGCGGGCGGCGAGCTTTCCGGCACGGTCACGTGGTGGGACACCTCGAACGACGCCGAGAAGGCCAGCTTCCAGAAGATCGCCGAGGCGTTCACCGCGAAGCACCCGAAGGTCACCGTCAAGTACGTCAACGTCCCGTACGGCGACGCGCAGAACAAGGTCAAGAACGCCTTCAGCAGCGGTTCCGAAGCCCCTGACGTGATCCGCGCGGACGTCGGCTGGGTCGCCGACTTCGCGTCCCTCGGCTACCTCGACGAGGTCCCGGCCGAGACGGCCAAGAAGGTCGACGCCGAGTTCCTGCCGCAGGCCGCGGCCAGCGGCAAGTTCGAGGGCAAGACCTACGCGGTCCCGCAGGTCATCGACACCCTCGGCCTCTTCTACAACAAGAAGATGCTCGCGGACGCCGGCGTCCAGCCCCCCAAGACGCTGGAAGAGGTGAAGACGGCCGCCGCCGCCATCAAGGCGAAGACCGGCAAGGCCGGCCTCTACCTGCGCGGCGACGACTCCTACTGGTTCCTCCCCCTCATCTACGGCGAGGGCGGCGACCTGGTCGACGCGAAGAACAAGACGGTCACCGTCGACAACGCGGCGGGCGTCAAGGCGTTCAAGACCGCCCGCGACCTGGTCACCTCCGGCGCGGCGATCACCAACGCCACCGACGGCTGGGTCAACATGCAGACCGCCTTCAAGTCGGGCGAAGCCGCGATGATGATCAACGGCCCGTGGGCCGTCGCCGACACCTACGCCGGCGACCAGTTCAAGGACAAGGCCAACCTCGGCGTCGCCGCCGTCCCGGCCGGCTCCGCCAAGGCCGGCGCCCCGCAGGGCGGCCACGACCTCGCCGTCTACGCCGGCTCCAAGAACCGTGCCGCCGCGCACGCCTTCGTGGAGTACATGACCTCGCAGGACGTGCAGGTGCAGTCCACCAAGGAGCTCAGCCTGCTCCCGACGCGGACCGCCGCCTACGAGCAGCCCGACGTCAAGTCCAGCGAGATGGTCCAGTTCTTCAAGCCGGCGGTGGACAAGGCCGTCGAGCGCGCCTGGATCCCGGAGAACGGCTCCCTCTTCGAGCCGCTGAAGGTCGAGTACACCAAGGCGATCACCGGGGCCTCGAGCCCGGAGGACGCGGCCAAGGCGGCCGGCGTCGAGTTCCGCAAGATCCTCAAGGGCTGGAAGTAGAAAAGACAATGGCTGCTCACACCAGCCAGTCGGTGGCGAAGGCCGCGGGCAGCGACGGGGAGGACACCGTCGCCGCCCGCGGCCGGAGCCGCAGGACTGACAGCGCGAAGCGCGGTGGACTGGGGCGCGCCCTGGCCACCCACTGGTACGCCTGGGCCATGGTCGCCCCGGTGGTGCTCGTCCTCGGCGTGATCATCGGCTGGCCGCTCGTCCGCGGCATTTACCTGTCGCTGACCGACGCCAACGAGCGCAATGTCGCCCGTACGATCGGCGCCAACCACATCGAGGCCACGTACAAGTTCGTCGGCCTCGACAACTACGCGGACGTCCTGGCCGACCCGGTGTTCCTGCAGCGGCTGGTGTGGACGGTGATGTGGACCGTCCTGTGCGTGTCGATCACGTTCACGCTCGGACTGGCCCTGGCCAACATGCTCAACCGGGACTTCCGGGGCCGCGCCGCCTACCGGATGGCGCTCATCCTGCCCTGGGCGGTCCCCGGCTTCGTCTCCGTCTTCGCCTGGCGGTTCCTCTTCAACCGCGACAGCGGCATCCTCAACAAGATCCTCGACGGTGGCGGCATCTCCGCGATCCCGTGGCTCGACGACCCGACGTGGGCGAAGTTCTCCGTCGTCGCCGTCAACGTCTGGCTCGGCGTCCCCTTCATGATGGTCGCCCTGCTCGGCGGGCTGCAGTCGATCCCCGGCGAGCTGTACGAGGCCGCCGAGATGGACGGCGCCACGGCCTGGCAGCGGTTCCGGCACATCACCCTGCCCGGGCTGCGCACGGTGAGCATGACCGTGATCCTGCTCTCCACCATCTGGACCTTCAACATGTTCCCGGTGATCTTCCTGCTGACGCGGGGCGGACCGGGCGACTCCACCGAGATCCTGGTGACCCAGGCCTTCCGCGAGGCCTTCGTGGCCAGCCCGCGCGACTTCGCGGGCTCTGCGACCTGGGGCGTGCTCATCCTCGCCCTGCTCATGATCTTCGCGCTGGTCTACCGGCGCTCGCTGCGCAAGCAGGGAGAGGTGTGGTGACCATGACGACCGACACCGTGACCACCGGAACCGCGACGACCGGCACCGCGACGGCCACCGTTTCCGTGCGCAAGCGGGGCGAGCGTTCGCCGCTCGCCTCCGCCGGGCTGCACGTGACCCTGATCGTCGCGTCCGTGATCGCCGTCTTCCCCGTGCTGTGGGTCCTGCTGACCTCGATCAAGCCCGCGAAGCACGCCATCTCCACGGACTTCGTGAAGGAACCGACCCTCGACAACTACCGCTACCTGGTGGAGTCGACCTCCTTCTTCACCTGGTTCGGCAACTCCGTGCTCGTCGCCGGCATCACCACCGTCCTCGGTGTGTTCATCGCCGCCACGACGGGCTACGCGGTCAGCCGGTTCAAGTTCCCCGGCATGAAGCCGCTGATGTGGACCCTGCTCATCACGCAGATGTTCCCGATGGCCATCCTCATCGTCCCGCTCTACAACCTCATGGGAGAGCTGGGGCTGCTGAACCAGCCGCTCGGCCTGATCATCACCTACCTCACCATCGCGGTGCCGTTCTGCGCCTGGATGATGAAGGGCTTCTTCGACACCATCCCGGTCGAGATCGACGAATCCGGCCGCGTCGACGGGCTCAACCCCTTCGGCACCTTCTGGCGCCTGATCCTCCCGCTGGCCAAGCCCGGCCTCGCCGTCACCGGCTTCTACTCGTTCATCACCGCCTGGGGCGAAGTCGCGTACGCCTCCGCCTTCATGGTCGGCGACGAACACCTCACCCTCGCCGGGGGCCTGCAGACCTTCGTCACGCAGTACACCTCCAACTGGGGTGCGATGAGTGCCGCTTCGGTCCTCATCGCCATCCCCGCGGCCATCTTCTTCCTCTTCGCCCAGCGTCACCTCGTCGCCGGGATGACGGCAGGCGCGACCAAGGGCTGACGCCCCTCCCGCGACCCAGGGCTGACCCCCCTGCCTGCCCCCTCTCACCCCCGGCCCGATCTCTCCAAGGACGACATGACCCAGCACCTCGCCGACGCACTGCCTTCGGACAGTGGCCTTCCCACCACCACCGGCACCCGGCCCGGCTGGTGGAGAGAAGCGGTGATCTACCAGGTCTATCCGCGCAGCTTCGCCGACTCCAACGGGGACGGCATGGGGGACCTCGAAGGCATCCGCAGCCGACTGCCCTACCTCAAGGAGCTGGGCGTCGACGCCGTCTGGCTCAGCCCGTTCTACGCCTCCCCGCAGGCCGACGCCGGCTACGACGTCGCCGACTACCGGGCCATCGACCCCATGTTCGGCACCCTGCACGACGCCGACGCCGTGATCCGCGAAGCGCATGAGCTGGGCCTGCGGATCATCGTGGACCTCGTCCCGAACCACTGCTCCGACCAGCACGAATGGTTCAAGCAGGCCCTGCGGGAAGGTCCCGGTTCCCCGCTGCGCGAGCGCTTCCACTTCCGTCCGGGGCGCGGGGCGGGCGGTGCGGAGCCGCCCAACGACTGGGAGTCCATCTTCGGCGGGCCGGCGTGGACGCGGGTCGCCGACGGCGAGTGGTACCTGCACCTCTTCGCTCCCGAGCAGCCCGACTTCAACTGGGAACACCCGGCGGTGCAGGACGAGTTCCGCTCCGTGCTCCGGTTCTGGCTCGACCTGGGGGTCGACGGCTTCCGCATCGACGTCGCCCACGGGCTCGTCAAGGCCCCCGGCCTGCCCGACCTCGGCCGCGACGAGCAGCTCAAGCTGCTCGGCAACCAGGTGCTGCCCTTCTTCGACCAGGACGGCGTCCACGAGATCTACCGAGCCTGGCGCAAGGTCCTCGACGAGTACGCGGGGGACCGCATCGGCGTCGCCGAGGCCTGGACCCCCAGCAACGACCGCACCGCCCTCTACGTGCGCCACGACGAGCTGCACCAGGCGTTCAACTTCCACTACCTGACCACGGGCTGGGATGCGGACGCGCTGCGCGCCACCATCGACGACTCGCTCGACGCGATGCGCCCCGTCGGCGCCCCCAGCACATGGGTGCTCTCCAACCACGACGTGGTCCGGCACGCCACCCGCTTCGCCGACGGCGATCCGGCACTCGGCCTGCGCCGGGCGCGGGCCGCCGCGCTGCTGATGCTGGCGCTGCCCGGGTCGGCGTACGTCTACCAGGGCGAGGAGCTCGGCCTGCCGGAGGTGACCGATCTGCCGGACGAGGTGCGCCAGGACCCCTCCTTCTTCAAGGAGAACGGCCAGGACGGGCTGCGCGACGGCTGCCGCGTGCCGATCCCGTGGTCGGGCGAGCAGGCCCCGTACGGCTTCGGCGACGGCGGCAGCTGGCTGCCCCAGCCGGCGGAGTGGGCCGGCCTGAGCGTTGCGGCCCAGACGGGCGACCCGGCCTCGACGCTGGAGCTGTACCGGTCGGCGCTGCGGATCCGCCGGGAGCGTTCCGACCTGGGCGCGGGCGACGCGGTGGAGTGGCTGCAGACGCCGGAGGCTGCGGAGGGCGTGCTGGCGTTCCGGCGCGGGGACTTCGTCTGCACGGTCAACACGACGGGCGAGCCGGTGCGGATGTCCGCGCCGGGGACGGTGCTGCTGGCCAGCGGGGACCTCGCGGAGCCGGACGTGCTGCCCGCCGACACGGCGGTGTGGTGGCAGGGGTGACCTCCCCGCTCCGGCTGACGGACATCGCCGCGCAGGCCCAGGTCAGCGAGGCGACGGTCAGCCGTGTGCTCAACGGCAAGGCGGGCGTGGCGGCCGGCACCCGGCACAAGGTGCTGGCCGCCATGGACCTGCTCGGCTACGAGCGGCCCGTGCGGCTGCGGCGGCGGAGCAACGGGCTGGTGGGGCTCCTGATCCCGGAGCTCACCAACCCGATCTTCCCGGCGTTCGCGCAGGTCATAGAGCAGGCGCTGGCGGGGCACGGGTACACGCCGGTGCTGTGCACGCAGACGCCGGGCGGGGCCACCGAGGACGAGCTGGTGGAACAGCTCGAGGAGCGGGGCGTGACGGGGATCGTCTTCCTGTCCGGCCTGCACGCGGACTCGACGCTGGACCCGTCCCGCTACCAGCGGCTGTCGTCGAGGGGTGTCCCCTTCGTCCTGATCAACGGCTTCAACGAGCACGTGAACGCCCCGTTCATCTCCCCGGACGACCGGGCGGCGGCCGACATGGCGGTACGTCACCTCGCGGACCTGGGGCACCGGCGGATCGGCCTGGCGATAGGGCCGACCCGCTACGTCCCGTCGGCCCGCAAGGAGGCGGGGTTCGTCGCCGCCGTGCCGGATGCGGAGTCCCAGGGGCTCATCCAGCGCACGCTGTTCACGGTGGAGGGCGGCCACGCGGCGGGCGGAGCCCTGCTGGACCGCGGCTGCACCGGCATCGTGTGCGGCAGCGACCCGATGGCGCTCGGCGTCATCCGCGCGGTGCGTGAGCGGGGGCTGCGGGTGCCGGAGGACGTG